>JADFSO010000007.1 GCA_022560735.1 Pseudomonadota bacterium | reverse complement strand
AAAACTCACATTAATAGGTGAAATTATATCGATTTTTATTGCTTTATCAAGGTATTACTATAATTCCCGTGATTCAGATGCACATCTTTTGAAGGAGAGAAACGATGAACCTTTACCAAGCGAAGACCCAGACCACCGATGAAAATCTGGCAGCCCGGGAACAAGCGCGGGCCAGGCGGATGCGTCGTCGTCACCAGAACCACAGCTACTTCGGCAACACGCCGCGCGTTCTGTCGCTGTTCACGCTGCGCTGGTGAGCGACACCAGGTCCACCGACCCCATGCAGGTCGGCAAGACCCCGCCACGGAGGGTGGGGTTTTGTTTAACCACAGGAAGCTTGCCCCGGCCCGCTAATCTGACGGGCTGATATTCGCGTTCAGGCGAAAATTCTTTGACCGACAATACCTGGCTGAATATAGGCCATGGAAAGGGTATTCGCTGGTCCATCGACCATGCCCGGATCCCTGATTCCTTGCCGCCCGAACGACCCTTCATTGCTATCATCCGGACCCATGCCACTCATTCGCTTCGACAAAGTCTCGCTTGCCTATGGGCACCGGCCCTTGCTGGACCAGGTCACGCTGGAAATCCATCCGGCGGAGCGGGTGTGCCTGGTTGGCCGCAATGGCGAAGGCAAGTCCTCGCTGATGAAACTGATCAGCGGGGAAACCGCGCCCGATGACGGCGAGGTCTGGGTCCGGCCCGGGATTCGGGTCGCACACCTGGCGCAGGAAGTGCAGATCGAGAGCGAGGAGACCGTGTTCGAAGTCGTGGCCGGCGGCCTGCCAAAGCTTGGCGCCATGCTGTCCGCTTATCACCGGGCGGCGGCGGATCTCGCGAGCAAGCACACCAAGGCCACCGAAAAACGCCTGGCCGAACTGCAGCATGAACTGGAAGCCGCCGATGGCTGGCAACTGGAACAAAAAGTCGAAACCGTGCTGTCCCGCCTGGGGCTGGATGGCCGCGAAGACATGAACACCCGTTCCGGCGGCTGGCGCCGGCGAGTGATGCTGGCGCGCGCGCTGGTCAGCGAGCCCGATTTGTTGTTGCTCGACGAGCCAACCAACCACCTGGATATCGCGGCCATACGCTGGCTGGAAGAGTACATGCTGCGCTACCCGGGCTCCCTGTTTTTCATTACCCACGACCGCGCCATGGCCAGGCGGCTGGCCACCCGTGTCCTCGACCTGGATCGTGGCGCCGTATCGTCGTGGTCCGTCGGCTACGACAAATACCTGGAAGGCCGGGCCAAACAGCTCGAAGACGAGGCCAAACAGCATGCCGCGTTTGACAGGAAACTGTCGCAGGAAGAAGCCTGGATCCGCAAGGGCATCAAGGCCCGGCGCACGCGCAACGAAGGCAGGGTCCGCGCGCTCGAGGCCATGCGCGAAGAACAGCGCCAGCGCCGCGTGCGAACCGGCAAGGCACGCCTGAAACTGGATGAAGGCGAGCATTCGGGCCGGCTGGTGTTCGAAGCCAGGCATGTCGGCTTTGCCTACGCGGATGCGCCAATCATCAAAGACCTGAACCTGCGCGTGATGCGCGGGGACCGGGTTGGCCTGATCGGCGCCAACGGATCGGGAAAATCGACATTGATCAAGTTGCTGCTCGGTGAACTCGAACCTGACCAGGGAAAAATACGCAGGGGCACGCAACTGCAAGTCGCTTATTTCGATCAGCAGCGTGAGCAACTGGATTTCGCAAGATCGGTCATGGACAACGTGGCCGATGGCAGCCTGTACATCACGATCAATGGGCATCGCCGCCATGTGGCCGGTTATTTGCGAAGTTTTCTGTTCCCGCCCGAACGTTTCGAGTCACCGGTCAGCACCTTGTCGGGCGGGGAGCGCAATCGCCTGATGCTGGCGAAAAAGTTCGCGCAGCCCGCCAACTTGCTGGTGCTCGACGAACCCACCAACGACCTGGACATCGAGACCCTGGAGTTGCTCGAGGAACTGGTTGCGGATTACCCGGGCACACTGCTGCTGGTCAGCCACGACCGCGCCTTTCTCGATAACGTGGTCACCAGTGTGCTGGTATTCGATGGCGACGGCGTCATCAGTGAGCATGTCGGCGGCTATAGCGAATGGTGGGAATATCAGCAGGCACGGGAAGAAAAACAACGCCAGGAAACCCAGGCCAAATCCGGCGCCGCCAGGAAAAAACCGAAAAGTACGCCGGCGAAGCAGCGCAAGCTGAGTTACCGGGAAAAAAATGAACTGGAGGCGCTACCCGGAACGATTACCGCGCTTGAGACTGAGCAGGCCGAATTGATGGCCCGGGTCAATGAGCCGGAATTTTTCCGCCTGCCCCATGCGCAGACGGGGCCGGCGCTCGAACGGCTGAATGAGGTCAGCGCCGAACTGGAGCAAAGCTATGCACGCTGGGATGAACTGGATTCGATCGCCGACATGGTGCACGACAAAAGGCCCTGAAAAACGGATTAGCAACAGGGTCCGGGCTTGCTGTCGGGGGCCAGTGCTTCTAGGCTTGGCGGATGACATCGAAACCAGGGGTCGGTGACGGCCCCTTTCTTTTGCCACCTGCAGACTCGAAGGGCGAATCAATATGAGAACCAAACTGCTGCTGATTTTTTTTCTGACGATATTTTCCGGCGTTGTTTTATCTCAGGATGAGAAAAACGGGGATTCCAAGCCTGAAGCCGAAGAACCGAAAGCGGCAAGCTCGATCACCTCGCACCAGGTCCGGATCGACGGAATTACAGTGCGCTATACGGCGGTGGCCGGCACCCTCATTCTCAAGGATGACGATGGCGATCCTCTGGCCACCTTTGGCTATACCGCTTATTTGAAGGACGGTGTAGCCGACCTGGCGGATCGCCCGATAATGTTCGCCTTTAACGGCGGTCCGGGCTCCTCATCGATCTGGTTGCACATGGGTGTGCTCGGCCCGGTCATCGTGACCACCGAAGATGCCGGGTTTACCGGCCCGCCCTTCAAACGTACCGCCAATGCATACAGCATCATCGACCGGACCGACCTGGTCATGATCGACCCGGTCGGCACCGGTTACAGCAAACCGATCGGTGACGCCAAGGGCAAGGAATTCTGGGGCGTCGATGCGGATATCAAGACGGTGTCCGACTTTATCGAGCAATACGTGACCGAAAACAGCCGCTGGCGTTCGCCAAAATATCTGCTCGGTGAAAGCTATGGCGGCATGCGTGCGGCCGGCGTCGTCAACTATGTGCAGAGTAAACATGGCATGGCATTCGACGGCGTCATCCTGGTCTCGCCGTTTCTCAACTTCGCGGTGGGCGTAGACGGCGCCGGTGAGGATTTACCGCATATACTGTATTTGCCGACGCTGGCCGCCACCGCCTGGTATCACGATGCCATTGCAAACAAGCCAGCCAACCTCGCGGATTTCTATGCAGAAGTAAAACAGTTCGCGGTCGACGCCTATGGCCCGGCGCTGATGAAAGGCAATCGGCTCGGTGCGGATGAGCGCCGGGTAGTCATCGCCGGTATTTCCAGGTACCTGGGGGTGAGCGAGGACTATGTCGATCGCGCCAACCTGCGTATTTCACATCAGCAATTTGCCCAGGAACTGTTGCGTGACAGGAAACTGACCGCCGGAAGAATCGATTCCCGATTTACCGGCAACAGCCTGAACCTGTTGGGCGAGGAAATGGATTATGACCCGATGTTTACCTCGGTAAGACCGGCATTCGTCAGCAACTTTCTCGATTATTATCACAATGATCTGAAGTTCGGACGCGACCAGGACTACAAGGTCAGCGGTCAGTTATTTATGAAATGGGACTGGGGACATTCGCAGCCCGGCAGCGATTTTCCGTTGCCGTCGCCGAATACGATGCCCGATTTGTCCCGCGCGATGAACGACAACCCCGAACTCCGGGTGCTCGTTCAGCAAGGCTACTATGATCTCGCGACACCGGCTTTCGCCACCGAATACATGATAGATCACCTGACAATTTCTGCAGAACAGCAACAGAACATCACCATCGAGATGTATGAATCCGGGCACATGATGTACCTGCATCCACCATCGCTGGTCAAATACAAGCAGGACCTGGCCGAATTCATCGATAGCGATTAGCCTGCGGCGCATCCAGGCGGCGGTCAACCGATCGGCGCCGGTTGCGTTATTATCAGGAGGCCACCTCGACCGTACGGAGCGCTAAAATGAAAACCACCCTGCTTTCACTGCTTTGCACGGTTGGATTGCTGGCAGCCTGCGCGACGCCGAATACATCCGGCGAGGTATACGCTCGCAGGGATACGCTGCGCGCCGTGGATGTGCATCATGGCGAAGTGCTGCTGGTGGTTCCGGTCATCATCGATGGGGAGGCGACCCGGCTTGGCCTGGTCGGCGGCGCCGCGATCGGTCATGCGCTCGGACGCGAGATCACCGATGGTGGCGGCAGATATATCGCCGGTGCCGTTGGCGCCGTTGCCGGCGCGGTAGCCGGCCAGGCGATCGAAAAGAAAATCACCCAACAGGACGGTCTGGAAATTACCATCGAAATGGACAACGGCAGGGTGATCGCCATCGTCCAGGCTGCGACCGTTGAATTCTTCGAAGGAGAGCGGGTTCGCGTACTCATCGGGCGTCGCGATCATGCCCGGGTGTTAAAACTCCGCTAGCCAACCCGCATCAGCGCTGCCATCGGCCTCGCCATGGTCTGCTTTCGCGGTATCGATAATTCCTAACCCTGGCGCAGGGTGTGGACCGGCGGGTGATTCAGCACCGAGCGGGTCGCGAGCGTGCCGGTAAGACCGACGATCGTCATGCCGGCGATCAGCCCGGTCAGCCATAACACCGGGTCGAAATGATACTCCAGCTGGAACTGGCTTTCCGCGAGAAACCACCCGGCCAAGCTGGCGCCTGACGCCGCCAGCCCGCCGGCCAACAAACCGATCACGGAAAATTCAGTGGCAACGCCCAACAGGATCTGCCGGCGTTTTGCGCCCAGCGTTCTCAATATCGCCGCCTCATACAGGCGCTGGTCCCGCGTGGCCTGGATCGTGGCCAGCAAGACCATCAGACCGGCAAACAGGGTAAACAGGAAAACCGATTGTACGGCGAGCGCCGCCTTGTCCATGACGCCGCGTACCTGGCTCATGATCGCGTCGATATCGATCACCGTGATGCTGGGGTAGCGGCGAACCAGGTCGAGGATATCCGCGCCCTGCCCTTCGCCGGCATAAAAGCTGCTGATGTAGGTCGCGGGATAAGGTTCGAGCAAGCCGGGCGAGAAAACGATGAAAAAATTGGGTTTGAAAGAATCCCACTCGATGGTACGAAAGCTGGTCACCGTCGCCGACACCGTTTCTCCCGCGACATCGAAACTGAGGATATCGCCAAGTTCGAGCTGGAGGTCTTCCGCATATCGTCGTTCGACCGAGATTTCGGGGCTCTCGGGTACGGCCTCGCCCCACCAACGCCCGGCGACGACCTGGTTGCCGCCGGCCAGGGTACTGGCCCAGCTCAGGTTGGCATCGCGGCTGGCGCGCTGCCGCCCGACGGCACCGGCAAAATCACGCTCCCTCAGCGGCACCCGGTTGATGGCAGTCATCCTCGCGCGCACGATCGGCACAAACTCCAGGCGCTCCAGTCCGCGGCTGACCAGGAAATCATCGACCCCGGAAACTTCATCCGGCTGAATATTGATCAAGAAGCGATTGGCCGCATCAGCGGGCAAGCTGCTGCGCCACAAGTCCATCAGGTCGTTGCGCACGACCGTCAGCAACAACAAGACCATGAGGCTCAGCCCGAAAGCCACGACCTGGATTGCGCTATCGCGGCCCCGACGAGAAATATTGGCCAGGCCATAGCGCCAGGCTACGCCGGCCGCGCCGCGGATTCCGCCGAGCATGCGCACCAGCAGCCAGCCGGCGCCCAGCAGTATCATCATCGCGATGATGCTGCCGATGGCGATACGGATCAGCAATCCCGCATCGCCAACCACCCACCAGAGAACCAGCAACATCGATGCCATCGCGGCCCCGTAGGAAACCGTGTAGCGTAACGGCGGCGGCCCCATATCGTGCCTGAGCACACGCAGCGGCGGGGTCCGGCCCAGTTGCATGAATCCAGGCAATGCGAACCCGGTCAACACGCTTACAGATGTCGCCAGGCCCAGAAAAACAGGCTTCCACCCGGGCGGCGGCAATTCACCGCCGATCAGGTCTCGCATGATGAAACTCAGCCCCGCCTGTGCGGCATAACCGAACAAAACACCGAGCAACCCGGCGATCCCCGACATCAGCAATAACTGGATGATGCTGACCCGCAGGATCAGCCCCTGTTTCGCGCCCAGGCATTTCATCAAGGCAACCGTGTCCAGCCTGCGACTGACGTAACGGCGCGCGGCCATCGCCACTGCGACCGCGGCCAGAAACACGCTGACCAGCGCCGACAGGTTCAGAAAACGCTGCGCCCGATCCATCGCCGAGCTGATTTGCGGGCCGACATCGGCGATATCCCGAAGACGCTCGCCATCACCCAGCATTTCCTGCAATTCGACCTTGAAGCGGCGGACCTGGGCGCGGTCACCGGCGAACAACAGCAGGTAGCGAACCCGGCTGCCGGGCTGAATCAACCCGGTGGCGTCCAGATCCGCTGCATTGATCAGCAGGCTGGGCGCAATTTCGATGAACTGCATGCCGCGATCCGGCCGGTAAGTCAGGACCTGGCCAAGCCTTAGCCTGGCCGTGCCGACCTCGATGATTCCGCCAACATCGGCGCCAAGCCTGGCCAGCAACCGGGTCGACGCCCAGGCCTCGCCCGGCGCCGGGATCGCGTCCGTGGTCCGCGCCGGCAGCAACAAGCCATCGGCAATCTTCATGCGGCCGCGCAATGGGTAGCGATCGCTAACCGCACGCACATTGGCCAGTGTATTGCCTTCGCCGGCAAATACGACGCTGGCCATGGAAACGACGCTGGCAGTCTCCAGGCCGGCCGCCTGCGCCGCCAGGCTGTAGTTCTGCTGCAACGGTGCGGTGCTCTGCAGGCTCAGATCCGCGGCCAGTGCCTCGCTGGCCTGCCGGTTGACCGCCTGGGAAATTCTGTCGGTAAAAAACGCAACCGCGGTCAGCGCGGCGACCGCAACCACGATCGCCAGCATCAGGATCAGCAGCTCGCCCGACTTCCAGTCTCGCGCCAGGGTCTTCAGGGCCAGTCGCAGGATGAGCATATCAAGCGACAGCCGGATCGAGGATGCGGCCGGATTCGATATGAATGGTGCGGTCGCAACGCTCGGCCATCGAAATATCGTGGGTAACCAGGATCAGCGTAGTCCCGGATTCCTGGTTCAGATCGAACAGCAAATCGATGATCAGCGCGCCGGTCTTGCTATCGAGGTTACCGGTCGGTTCATCGGCGAACAGGACCGCCGGCCGGGTAACAAAAGCCCTGGCGATCGCGACCCGCTGTTTTTCCCCGGCGGATAACTGTCGCGGGTAATGACCTTTGCGTTGCGACAGGCCTACCTTGGTCAGCACAGCCAGCGCCTCGCCCGCCGCATTTTCCCTGCCCACCAGTTCCAGCGGCAACATCACGTTTTCCAGCGCGGTCAGCGACGGTATCAGGTGAAAGGACTGGAAAACGAAACCCACGTGCTCGGCGCGCGCCACGGCGCGGCCATCCTCATCCAGTGCCGTAATTTCGGTATCATTGAGCCAGACCTGACCGGCGCTGGGTTCGTCCAGACCGGCAAGCATCGCCAGCAAGGTCGATTTGCCCGCGCCGGAAACACCGACCACGGCAACCGACTCGCCGGCATAAACCTCCAGGTTGACGTTATCCAGTATGGTTAAGCTGCCCTCGGGGCTGCTAACCTTCTTGGTCAATGCACGGGTCTTCAGGACGGGTCCTGCGGAAGTATTTGCTGACATGATCAGATTATTGACACTGCTTTGGCTCACGGCGCTGCCGATTGACGTTGTTCATGCGGAAGACTTCACCATCCTGGTCGTTGGCGACAGCCTGAGCGCCGCGTATGGCATGGCGGCGGAACAATCGTGGGTGTCGTTGCTGCAAAACAGGCTGCGCGTTAAAGGTTACGAGTATCATGTTGTTAATGCCAGTATCTCCGGCGATACGACCCAAGGCGGCCGTTACCGGCTGCCGCGATCGCTGACGCGATTTCGGCCGGACATCGTGATCATCGAACTCGGCGGCAATGACGGTCTGCGCGGTTTGCCGCTGGAGGTAACCCGGGGCAACCTGCAAAAAATGGTCGAGGCCTGCCAGGAAGCCGGTGCGATCGTCGTGCTCGCCGGGATCAGGATTCCGCCCAATTACGGTCAGGCCTATGTGCAGGACTTCGATGCGATTTACCGGGACCTGGCGGAGCAATACGGGCTGCTGCTGATTCCGTTTATCCTGGAGCACATAGCGCTCGATCCGGAGTTGATGCTGGCGGATGGCATACACCCCAATGCGGCGGGACAGGCAGCGTTGCTGAACAATGTCTGGCCTGTACTGTTGCCGGCATTGAGGGCGGTTCCTTGAAAAATATGCCGCTGGCAAAGGCCATTATTCCCGCCGTCTGCCTTTGCCTGCTGACGATGGCGGTCGCGAATGAGACCGGCGAGGCATTGTTCATCGAAGCCGGCGAGACCAGTGGGCTGGATTTCATACATTTCAATGGCATGTCCGGAGAACTCTATTTACCGGAAATCATGGGGGCCGGCGTGGCTGTCTTCGATTTCGATCGCGATGGCGACCTGGATATCTATTTGTTGCAAGGCCATATGATGGGCCGGGGCAAGACCCTGGCCGACGCGATCCTGCCACCGAAAAAGGATACGGTTTTGCTGGACCGCCTGTTCAGGAACGATTCGGTCCCGGGCAAAAACAGGTTGCGTTTTACTGACGTCACCGAGAAAAGCGGAATCAGGGCCGGCGGTTATGGCATGGGCGTTACGACGGGTGATATCAATAACGATGGCTGGATCGATTTGTATATCAGCAACTTCGGTCACAACCAGCTGTGGCTGAATAACGGCGATGGCACCTTCAAAGACATCACCAGGAAAGCGGGTGTGGATGAACCCCGCTGGAGCGTCAGCGCTACTTTTGTCGATATCAACCTCGATGGCTGGCTCGATCTGTACGTCGGCAATTATGTGGCCTACGACATGGAAAATCCGCAGCCATGCCGTTCCGCAACCACCGCCCGCGACTATTGCGGCCCGCAGGCTTTCGAGCCGCTTACCGATCGCCTGTTTCTGAACCGTGGCGACGGCAGCTTCGCCGATATCAGTGAAAAATCAGGCATCACCGAGGTTTTCGGTGGCGCGCTGGGCGTCATCGCGGCGGACTTCGACGGCGATCACTGGCCGGATATCTTTGTCGCCAATGACGGCATGGCCAACCAGTTGTGGATCAACCAAAAGGACGGGACCTTCAAGGATACGGCGCCGCTGGCCGGCGTCTCGGTCAACCGTCATGGCATGCCGGAGGCAAGCATGGGCGTGGCTGCCGCCGATTTCGACGGCGACGGTGATGAAGACTTGTTCATGACCCACCTGGTTCGTGAAACCAACACCCTGTATGTCAACGACGGCACCGGCTGGTTCGATGACAAGACGGCAGAAACCGGTTTGGGCGTCGTCAGCGTGCCGTACTCGAGTTTTGGCACGGCCTGGCTGGATATCGACAATGATGGCTGGCTGGATCTGCTCGCCGTCAATGGCGCGGTCACCCTGTTTGAGTCACACGAACCCAGCGACAAAATTTTCCCGCTGGACCGGCGCAACCAGCTTTTCGCAAACGACCAGGGCAAAGCATTCACCGAGATCAGCGACCTGGCCGGCGATGCGTTCAAATTCTCGGCAGTCAGCCGCGGCGCGGCGATCGGCGATATCGATAACGATGGAGATATCGATATTGTCATCAGCAACAACAGCGGTCCTGCGCGGCTGCTCTTGAACCAGGTCGGCAACAGGAATGCCTGGCTCGGCATCAGCGTACTCGGCGCCGGTGGAAAATATCATGTGACCGGCAGCAAGGTCGCGCTGATCCGTGAAAACCAGGAGCCGCTGTGGCGTCGTGTTGGTACCGATGGCAGTTATGGCTCGGCCAGCGATCCAAGAATTCTTTTTGGACTCGGCAGTAATCGGGGAGCGCAAACCGTAGAGGTGACCTGGCCCGGCGGCGAGCGTGAGCGATGGAGCGGGTTGGCAGCCAACCGTTATCACGAATTGCGCCGCGGCAGCGGAATACGGGTCGGCGAATGAACGGACCGACACCCTCTCGCAACCTGTTATCGATCCGTATAGCGGCAGTGATGCTGCTCGCCTGCTGGCCGGTTTTTTCACCGGCACAAACTGAAACGGCTTTGCAATTACTGACTATACCCGAGCCGGATCTCGGGCAATTGCAGCCGGGCACACAGGCAAAGCTTCGCCGCGCCCAGGATTATTTTCACGGCCAGGAGTCCTCGCTGGAGGGCAAGCCGCTGGGCCGGGCATACGGAAAACTGGCTATGGTCTACCAGGCGCTGCAGCTGCAAGCCGCGGCAAAAGCCGCTTACAGCAACGCCATCATGCTGGACCCGGGGGCCGCCCAGTGGCCTTTTTATCTCGCCATTTATCACGAGGAAATCGGCGAATTCGCTGAATCCGCCCGGTTGTATTCGGCCAGCCTGAAAATCGCGCCGCAAATGGCCGGCACCTGGCTGCGGCTGGCTGAAGTGTTGCTGGAGGCCGGTGACCTGCCGGGCTCGGAAAAAGCGTTCCGCCGCACGCTTGCCCTGGAACGCGGCCAGGTCGCGGCGATCGCGGGTCTCGGCACCATCGCGTTGCACAGGGATCAATACCGGGATGCGATCAATGCTTTCGAGGCCGCCTTGCGCATCCAGCCCGATGCCACGCAGCTGCATTACCGACTGGCAATGGCTTACCGCAACCTCGGTGACCGCGACAAAGCCACGGCGCATTTGCGAAAAAGCGGCAAACGGATTCCGTCCAGTTTCCACCCGTGGATCGAATTGATGAAGGCACGCGAAAAGGGAGCCGCTTTTTATGTTCGCGTCGGCAGAAACGCAGCCACCGGCGGCGATTATCGAAGGGCGATAGCGGTCTATGGCCTGGCCCTGGACATCGATCCGCAAAATCTTGCGGCTTTATATAATCTTGCGGCGACCTCGCTGGTCATGGGTAACTCCGAACGCGCCAACGGCTACCTGGACCAGGCGCTGACGCTTGCACCGGATGACCAACGCCTGCATGATCTGCGAGTCCGAATTCGGCAGACAACGGATAGCGAGGGCGACCCCGCTCCCTGGTGACCTATGCAGACCAGAGCAACCATAAAAAACCTGTGCCTGGCACTGATGATTGCGTTGATTCCGACCCTCGCCGTCGCGAATTATCCGATAACGATGACCAGTTGCATGGACAACATGTCGGTTGTGGTCGACTTTGGCGTGATGAACAACCAGGCTTTTGTACGCGTGGAAAATTACGAGGGCCGGGAGATTTACTGTGAAACGAGGTTCAAGGCAGGCCCCGACCGGCGTACTCGCAAGACCACGGTTCAACCGGAGAAATATGGCTTGATGATCTATTTGGCGCGCCGGACGGTCACCCGGATGTACATTACGGTCTATTGCAGCGATGAAAAGGAAAGCATGGCCGACAAGACACTGCTCGATTATTCCTGCGAGAAAATCGCCAACGACTAAACAGGTTCAAACGCCTGAAGCACCCAGCCATTTTTCCAGCACCGGTTGCTCCCAGTCACTGATTGCGTTGCACAATAATGTCAATGCGGTCTTCTCTGTATCGCTCAGGTAAGGATTCCATGCTTCGAGTATCAGTACCGCGCGCAGACTATCGCTGCGGTTCCATGCTTCGTGCTCGAAGCTGTCATCAAAAATAATACACTGCCCTTCGTTCCATCCACGAGTTTCCGAACCGCAACGCAAAGCACAGTCCTCGGGCACGATCAGCGCGAGATGAATGGCAAGCTTGGTATTGGCAACACCATAATGAGGCTTGATGTGTGCGCCGGGTTTTAGCACCGAGAAAAATACTTCGGGCGCGTTCCCCTTGCATCTGGGCATCGGCATGCGGTCCACGGCGGTGACTGTTTCCGGGCAGCGTTCGCAATGCTCCTGCAGCCGTTCGCCATCCTTGTAGAGATGGTATGAGCTCCAGTCCGATTTCCCGGCCAGGTTCTGCATCGCCGCGGGGACGCCGGGGCCCTGGCGCACATAAGGTAAAAAGCCCGCCTCGTCGTCATTGAGCAGGGCCAGAAATTCTTCACGTATCGGTATCGCGGCTTTTTCCAATTCGTGGATACCATCGATTTTATTGCGCTCAAACCAGGGCTGCGGAGGTATGCCGGGCACGTAGACTGCACCGGGTCTTTGCATGTCATCGGCAAAAACCGGTTTCTTCCGGCCATGCTGGATATCGATGCAATCGCGTATTCGCCGCAACGCCTCCTTGCCGGTCCGGGCTTCCTGGGCGGAAAGAATCTTCAAGTGCAGCCGGATAAAATGCTGTCGAAGAAGCTTCAGCGCCTGGTGCACCGATTCCACCATCTGCGCCGGGGCGTTCGGTGTCGATGGCAGTTTCTCGAGTTCGGGGCTGAGTGAAAAACAAAGGTGAAAATGCTCGGCTGCCTTCAGTGACTGCCCCTGTTGCGAAAACAACGCGCCGAGCCACAGGTGGGCGATCGCCTGGCGCGGCTCGTCCGCCAACGCCGCCTGCAGAAGATCGATCGCCTGATCCTGCCGGCCGGCGGCCAGCAGCTGCTGTGCTTCACGCAGGATGTTGCTTTGCTGTTCGTCTGGTATTGCGGTCGTCATGCTGCCTGCCGTTGTTACAATGAAAACCGGGATGGCCCATTGTACACAGCCGCAACACGGTCATTGCAGGGAATAAATCAGCTCTATTTTCTGTTGCTCCCGCTGCAGGCTCAGATTAACCAGGCCCTGTTCAGGAACTGAGCTCAGCGCTTCCATGAACACGCTATCCGCAACGGCTATATGGTTGACCGCCGTTATCAGGTCACCGGCTCGCAGGCCCAGTGCTTCGACGTCGCTCCCCGCGCGCACCGACACGACGCGCCAACCGCTCATCAGTCCCGTCGCATCGACCTCGGGCGCAAGATCGATCTGGTTGACCAAATCCTGCCGATTGCTGATCAGGCGCCTGAGAACATCCTTTTGAATGGCAAGATAGGTGGCTTCACCGGACGGGTTGTCTGCCGTTTCTCGCGTCAGCAACGAGCGGATATGCAGTTGGTGAACGCCGGCCGGACATTGCAACCACACCAGGGTCGCGCTGATTTCGCCGACCCGGCACTCGCCCAGCATCTCGCCCGTACCGAGCAGCCATTGTCTGCCGCCATCTTCGACGATGGCAAGGAAGCTGCCGTCGTGTTCGAGTGTGCCGGCCAGTCTTCGCTCCTGTGCAGCGCTGGTCGACGGAAGCGTAGCCAGGCCAACGATTGCAAGCAACGTCAGCAGGAAACAGATTTTTTCGAACATTATTCTCATATCTAATCCTATGCCGGGAAAAAATCGATGGGTTTGGTCGCGGTAAATGACGCAACGTCTTTGGCATCGAAACGGAACATCTTTACCCGCATGACGAGCTTGCGCTCGAATTCGGCGTCGCCCAGCTCGCTGGAAACCACTTCGCAGAACGTCACCCGTCCATCCGGGCTGATGGTCAGCCGAAGCACAAGTTTGCCCTGCAGAGCAGGGTCCTTGCGTAGCGCCCGGTTGTAGAGTGCGAAAATCGCTCCCTTGTTGCGGTCAAAAACCATCTCTATTTCTTCTAGGCTGCGGCCAGCGGCACCGCCGCGGCCGGACCCGCCTCCACCGCCGACAACGATCGTGGATACGACGGTGGTGGTATCCCGGCCGTTCAGGCCGCCGCCACCGGTATCGCGCGAAAATCCGGAGGTGCGAATACCATCGCTGCCGCCGGCTACCTTGGAAGTAATCACGGCGCGCTGCGTGCGTTTGGCAATACCGCTGCCCTGGCTGAGCTGGCTGTTGCTGATCACACTGGCGACAGCTTCATTGCTGCGCAGATCGGCCAGGGCTTCGGTAAACGGCAACAAGCCAGCCTTGCTGGCGCGTTCGCGAACTTTTTCGACGCGGTCCGGAACCACCTTCGGTGGCGCCTCGACTGGCTTTGGCTGTCCCCTGGCCATTTGCTCGCTAACCGGTTCCGGTTCGTTTCTTACGACCGGGGGCGGGGGTAATACTTTCCTCTCCAGCAGCAACCTGGCAAAGCGCTGCGGGATCTCCGGGATTTCTCCCGGGCTTCTTTCCGGCATCGGCAACCAGGGTATCAGCAGCGACAGCAGGAGCAAGATCGCCAGCGTGTTTCGAAATGTACGACGGAAGCGGGCTTCCTGCTCCGCATCCGGCGTCCATTGCAACTCGTAGGTCCTGTAATAGGCTTCCAAAATCCTTCTCCTAGCCTGCCGGCGTTGCCGGCGACCGTTGCAAGACTGCCAGCGAAATCCGCCCATAGTCTGACTGGGTGCAGGTCGCCATCACTTTCTTGAGCAGACGGTAAGGAATTTCCTTGTCTCCCATGATCGTGACTTCCCGTTTTTCGATGTCTGCAGCCAGGTCCTGACTGAGGAATCGCTTGTTCTGATTCATCAGGGCGGCCTGTAGCGCCGGGATCATCAATCCAGCGGAGTTCATGGCCTCATCGATCGTTGCCACCTGCGTTCCCTGGACCAGGATGGCGTGCTTGGTGACCAGCACGACCACAGTCTCGCGGGGTTTTTGCTCGGCGATGGACTCGGGCATCTGGATGTCTTTCACATTGGGCAATACCTGGACGTCTGAGGAATTGACCAGCAGGAAGAACACCAGGATGGTGAAAATATCCATCAGCGACACCAGTTGCAGCGCAACGGTGCGGTTGCGCGCGTGGTGTTTGCGCATTCGTTTGGCTCTGTTCGACCGTTCCATGTCGGACTCCTGTGTTATCCAGCCGCCGGGGGTGCATCGCCGATGGAAATATCGGGGAACAGCTCGGCCTGGACGATTTTCTCGCCCTGGACCTGCTGCACAACCCGGACCGTATCCATGACCTGGACCAAAGCATCGTAAGAAATGTCGGGTTCAAGCAGCAGGGTCGCATCCAGCTTGTCCGGATATAGCGCCTTGACCTGCTGCAAATAGTCGCCCAATGCTGCCAGGTCATATTCACCATCCTTGCTGGCAAATACAGCGGCGCGTCCACTGTCGCGATCACCAACCTCGATCCGGCCATCGCGAACGATGATCTCCAGTTGCAGCGTCACCTGTTCCTGCGGAGGCTCGCTGTTTTCACCGGGCAGGTTGAGTTCCAGCACGGCCATCCGGGAGAACACGGCGGTAATCAGCAGGAACGGAACCAGCACCACCATCAGGTTCATGAAGGCGGTAATGTCGAGATCGGCAGCTTCCCGCTGACGCTTCTTGTGCCTGCGGCGGATCATGATGCGGACTCTGCGGCCGGCCTCTCGGACACCGTGTTGAGAAACTTGACCGTCGCCATTTCCAGGCTATCGACCAATTCGGTGGTCTTGGTCTGCAAGACAGCGTGAATAAACAACAGCGGTATCGCGACCATCAGGCCAAGCGCGGTCGTATTCATCGCGACCGAAATACTGGCCGACAACAGATTCGCTTTTTCGGCCGGGTTGGCGGCTGCCACCGCGGTAAACGCATTGATCAGACCGATGATGGTGCCGAGCAGCCCGAGCAAGGTCGCCAGGTTGGCGAAGGTCGCGAGGTAATGCGTGCGTTTTTCCAGCCTGGGCATTTCTTCCATCAGGCTTTCTTCCATCGCTTTTTCGATGTCATCCCGCCGGCGGGCGTTCTTTATCCGCCCCAGCCCGTAACTCAGGATGTTGCTGACCGCCGCCTTGGATTTGCTGCAGATCGTATATGCCTGCTGATACTTGCCCTTGCTAAGCAACGGCTGCAACTGGTTCCAGACGCGGCGATTGACCATGCGCGAGTGGGTCAGATAAATCCAGCGCTCGATGGCAATTGCCGCACCCATGGCCAGTACCAGGATGATCGGGTACATGAAGATCCCGCCATCCTGGAAGAAGCCGACAATAGTTCTGTAAACGTCCATTTTTCCATCTCCTCTTTGTTGTCACCTAAAAAGCAGCGAAATAAACCTATTCTTCGCTTGCCTCAGTTTGATTCAATGCATCGAAGTAACGAAGCTGCCGCCGGAATTCCCCGCGGTCGATCGGCTGCAGGACATCGTCGAGCAGACTGTTCACCGGTTTGCCCATCAGGTCGCCGGGATTGGCCTTTTTCCACGGCACGATATACAACACGCGCGGTAACTCCGCATTACCCGTAATTATGGTCGTCGTCAGCGTACCGCTCTCGGCGTCATGTATTCGGGCGCTGGTATCGACAGCCGGGTTCAGGTCATCCACTTCATTCCCGGCCCCGTCATCCTCTGCAATGGCCGGGCCTGCGTAGGCCGGTAGTTCTTCCGCCACCGGCAATTCCTGCGACCGGGCCGGCCCCGCAAGACTTAAGGCAAGCACGACCAGGCCGATGGTGATTCGCAGACTGCTCATGGAGACACCTGCGCGGTTTTCGTGGCGACCCGGCGTTCGAGCTCAATGATCCAGCGACGGACCTGCTGGTCTTCTTCGCCTTGCAGTTCCTGGTAGCGCTGGAAGTATGCGAGGGCCCGTTCGGGCTGCTGCAGGTACAGATCGACAAGCACTCCGTAGTTCAGATAGGCCAGGCCGTATTCGGGATCGAAGCGGATCGCCTTCGCATAGGCCTGATCCGCCTGCTCGAAGCGGCCATCCCTGCGTAAAAGAATGCCGAGGTGGTTGTAGGCAACCGCGCTGCGCGGGTCCAGCTCCAGGGCGCGGTTCAATGCCGCCTCGGCCTGTTCATGGCGCTGGGTTCGCGCATAAATAATCGATAGATTGATCCACGGCCCGGCGGACCGGCGGTAGCGTTTTGTCAGGCGCAGCAACGTCGTTTCGGCGGCCTCGAGATGCCCGCTATCCATCAAAGCCAGCGCTTCTTCGTACGCTGCGGGATTTTCGCGGTTCGCGGAACTCGAAAACATGCCGACCGGCAGCGTCGAACAGGCGCTGAGCATGATCGACACCAGCAGAGCCAGCAGCAAGCCCCTACATTGTGTTGATATGGTTTTCACTGATTTCCGCCTTCGCATATCGTGCCGGCGAGAGTTTCGCCAATTCCTCGAAACTGGCCCGTACCCATTCGTTGTAAAACCCGCTGGCTGCCCTCTCCGTGTTCGCCTGGTGAATTTCGATTGCCTGTTCTTCGAACGGGTATGCCTGTTCCTCGAGCAAGATGTCGTACTGTTCGATCTCCTCCGCGCTCAGCTCTTTCGGTCTTTGTGAATCCATCAGATCCCGGCTGAGCTGGTGATAAATTTCCGCAATTTGAAAGGTTGCCTCCGTTGTTACTTCGGCGATCCCGTAATCGGCGGCGGCAGCATACGCGGCCAATGCCTGCTCCATGAAGTTCTTTTTCATCGCCAGGCTGTCCTTTAACGGAATTTTGAGCTTGATCGAGACGTATGAAATCAATTTCGGCCGTGCCAGGTCGAGCGACGCCTTTGCCGCGACTGTTCGGCTGTAGTCACTGCGCGATTCACCAGCCGCGGCATCGGCGGCAACGATTGCCCGCAACCACGAGATCCGTTCTTTTTCGTCGGCCCGGCCGGCGTGATAGGCAACCAGTTTTTCACGCAGTTGCATCGAATCGTCGATCGGCGATGGGTGACGCTTGATAAATTCCTGCCAGACTTCAGCCGCATCATCGACCGCCGCCTGGCTCTCCAGCAACTCGGCGGTATGCCACAGCGCCTCGCGCCTGACCTCGGCGGGCTCCGTTTCGTCGTCCGCGATACGCCGGTACTCGGTCGCGGCCGCCAGCTCCTGGCCCGATTTTTCATAGCTTTGCGCCAGGCTGCGGCCGATATCGGCGATCGACTCGTGATCGGGATACTTGCGGCGAAATCCTTCCAGTGCCGGTGCCGCCCGATACCAGTCTTCCATCGCGAGTAAAGCCGCGGCCGCATCGTAATCGGCGGTCACCACGATCTTCGATCCGGGCGCCATTTCGCCGACCCTGGCAAAGTGCATGACGGCCATTTCCAGATCGCCGTTGTCGCGCTCAATTTCACCCTGCTTGTAAACAGACGAAGCGATCCGCTCCTCGAGATCGGGCAGGCCTGGATTATCGGCTGGCGTCAGCTCGCGGACCTTGAGATAGGCGACTTCCGCCGCCGGATAATTGTTCAGATCGAAATTGCTGTGGCCATCGACGGTCCAGGCGACGCGCTTCAGCTCATCGGGCGCGTTCTGTGCGCCCAGTACCGGCTGTGCGGCCGCCAATGCGCCCTGCAATTCGCCGAGTTCGTACAAGTCTTCGGCTGCCTGTGTCTGCACGGGCAGACTTTCCAAGTGTTCCGGGAAGCGCCCGGCAAAGCGCAATGCGGAATCGATCCCCATCAAATGCCAATCTGCGCGAGCCTGACCTGCCAGAGACGGCTCATGGGCCTGGTATGCCAGTACCGCGGCGTAAGCGGCTTCCGCCGCATGCGGTGACAAAGGATAGGAATACGCGGTGCGCTCGTACTCGATCGCCGAATCTTCGTATTCACCGGCATCGAACAGAATTTCGGCCAGCAGGAAGTTGGCTTCGGCGGCGGCGGGATCATCCGGGAAAGCACGGATCAGGCGTCGATAATAATCCGCGGCGAGCGCATAAGATTCCGGGTCTTCGGCATCCTGTGAAACCGCGTGGTAATGGGTTGCGAGATCATCGAGATGCTCCTGCAAAAGACCGGTCACTTCGATTCGGGACCGCCAGTCGTGTCGGGTCCAGTAGGCGCTGTCGACATCATATTCGTCTACGAATTCCTGTTTGGCCCGCAACACCAGGGATGGGAAATGGCCCGCCTTGTAGGTATCGATCACCCGCGTCCGCATCAACGGCGCCAATTCGTGCAGCGGCTGGTTTAGCGCAAAGGAACGATAGCTTTCGGCCGCGTCCTGGTAACGTTCCTTTTCCAGGTACAGGTCGCCAAGCCCCTGGTAAAGACGGTAGACATAAACCGGCGGCGTATCGCCGGCCATTCTGCGATCCAGCGTCGCGGGTCCTTCGAGATAGGAAATACTGATGCTGCTGACTCGAAACGCGTCGTCTATCAGCTCGCGCTCCGGGCGGGTCATGAAATCGGTCGATATCAGTTCCCCCTGATCATCGATCAGGCGACGATCGAGCAACTCGAAAAACGCATCCAGGCCGTCTTCGTACTCACCCTGCTTGAACATCGACCAGCCAAGTTTGTACAGGGACTGTTGGTAGTAGCGGGACTCATCGTCACCGGCGACCACCCCGGCATAGGCCTGTTGTGCCGGGTAATACCGCTTGGCGACAAAAAGTATTTCGCCGCGGCGGAATTGCGCCTCGATCGCCATCGGCGAATCGGGATACTGACCGACCAACTGGTCGAGCGCGACCAGCGCCTTCTCCGTCTGGTTGGTGTTTTCGTATGCCCGCGCAAGCTGGTAGAGGATACGATCGTTATTCGGGGCGGTTGGATTCTGTTTTAACAGGGACTCGTAAAGATGCACCGCATCGCGGTACTCGATGCCCTGCAACATCGCCAGGTCACCTTCGATCATCCGCTCCTCACCGGCTTCGAGCTGCAGATCGGCCAGCCTGCGCATGGCTTCGGCACGCAAATCGGGATCATCCGGATAAAGCCGCAGAAATTCGCGATAGTTCCGGATCGCGTTCTGCCCGCTGGCATCGGGGTTGTTTTTCTCAACCAGCACCGGTTTTTGCCGATCCAGGCTGTCGATGGTCTCGACATCCGCATCGTCGTTCTTGCTGCCAAACGGCCACAGCGACAAACCGGCGATCACTGTCCAGGCAACGGCATTCATGGCGAAAACCCCTGCGTCGTCGCACGATCATAAATGGTCGCCAGGGCAAATCGTGCCTGCACGCGATAGGTGTAAAGGCGTTGCTTCTGCGCTTCCAGCTCGGCGATCGCCAGCGACTGCAAAAACGCCTGCTGGGTAGCCGCAATAATTGCGGCCTGCTCGATCATCGCCCGCACCCGCGGTCGCAAGCCATCGATGGTTTGCCGGTAACGGACGAATCTGGCGGGCATTTCCGTACGCGCCCGCGAAACCTTCGCGCTGCGTCGCCGCGCGTCCAGCATCGCAATGTCAAGATCGTTCAGGGTTTTCTTTTGCCGCCACAACCGCTCTTTGAATCTCGCTTCCAGCCGCCAGTTCAGCACCCCGGCCAACAGACGTTGTTTTTTCCGCAGATCGCTGGTCTCCGAGCCATACGGCAGCAGAGCGAGTTTCTTTTCGACCAATCGCAGTCGATGGTTTTGGCTTTGCTCAGCGGCGCTGGCCAGCGCCAGGTAGTCGCTGTTTTCGTCGATTTCGGAAATCCTGGCCGCAAACTCCAGTTGCCGCCTGGCCAGTGAATCGAGATCGACTTCATCGATCGCCCGAACCACCGCGGGTTCGCGTTGCGCATAAGCGAGCTCACGCGTGTCCAGCATGTCGTCAAATGCGGCCAGGCTCTGCAACCACTGCCCCAGGTTGTATTGCAGGAAACGTAAATCGCGATAATTTCTCAGCCCCTCCTGAAATCGATGGCTGGCAACGAGTAAATACAGGTAACGACTTTCGTTGCTGTCCGGAATGGTCTTTAGCCGCCAGCTCCAGCCCGGATCGTTTACCGCGTCATCCTGCAGCAGCTGGCTGAGATACTCGCCCGAACGCATGCGCGCAATTGCCTGGTCCAGTTGGTCTGTCTCCCGCGCATAGGCCTGGATTGCACTCAAATAGGCATCGGCGGCGTGCCGGTTCGCCTGCAATTTTCCCAGCGCATAGGGCACGGCCAGCAAGGATTCCAGCACCGCCGAGTCGAGCAGATGATGATCTTGCAGCGCGCCCCAGGGAACCAGCGCCCGCTGGTAGTCCTCGGCCAGGCTGTCGGCCCAGCCCGCGCCCAGCAAGGCCTTGCTGGAAAACGGCCCGGACAGGCGAACCCTGCCAAGCACTTTGCGTGCGGCATGGCCTTGCTGGTCCTGGATCAGCGCGAAACCCAATGCGAGATTGGCGCGATCTCTCAGCGCCAGCATTTCCAGATCGGTGGTGCGTATGCGCCCGACCCGTTCAAGCTGGCTCGTGGCCTCGCTCAGCCTGCCCTGGCGGACCAGGGCCACGCCCAGGTTGTAGCGTGCGAAGTTCGCCAGATCGCCATCGCTGCGCCAATCATCCAGCAGGCGGGAGGCGGCATTGAAGTCACCACGCGCCATCATGACCTGGGCCCTGAGCATCATGTGACGCTCCTGCATGTGCTCCGGCAGGGGCGCGAGTATGCGAGCCAGCGCCGTCTCGGCGCGTTCGTAATAACCGCGCTGGAACCAGATCCTGGCAAGAAAATACCAGGCCCTGTCCTTGACCGGCCGGGGCGCCTTGCGATCCAGCAGGCGATTAAAAATCTCGCCGGCATCACGATGCAGACCATAGGACAGCATCATGCCGCCCCGCAGCAACTCCGCGTCATCGGCGTGATCGTCCAGCTCGCCCCGATGTTGTGCGGCCATCAGCCGGGTCAGGGCCGGGAAATAATCATCCTGGTAGAAATAAAACAGCACCTCGCCAAACGGCAGATTCCGAACCTGGCCAATCTCCAGGGAATCCTCATCCGCATGCAACTGCGCCGCGCCAGCAAGGCACAGCGTAAATGCGATCAACAACTGGTGAATGCGTCCCTTCATCTACTCCCATTCCTCGATCACGAACTCCGGCTGCAGTTTGCTTTGCCGGTCGCTGATTTTGAGTTCGACAAACTTCGCCCCCACGCCTTTTTCGAATTGCAAGCTGGCCCCCCGGCGATAATCCCGATCGTGCGTTCCTTTGCCGGTGAAAAAGGCGACCAGTTCATGCTTGCCGGTGCGCAGATTACCCAGGTAAATACGGTGAACGCCGCCGTTTAGCAGCGCCTTTGCTTCACGTTCGGTATACAGGTAGTTGGAGACTTCCTTGTCGTCCAACTTGATCTGTACGGAGTCGAGGCTGAAAAAAGTGCCGACATCCATGGATACGAATACCGCGACCTGGGTATTCGCCGGAAAAAGCAGTTCCTCCTCGAGGATGAACAGATCGCGATTTAGCGCCAGCACCTCCTGCTTGAGATCCTGTATGTCGTCGTCGAGACTGCGAAACTCACGGTTATCGGACCCGTCGATGACTGCGGCCGGTTGTTCCTGTGCCGGGCTTGTTACGGGCATGCCCAGCATCAACACCAGGGCCAGCAAGAAATGATTGGCAGAATTTCTACTGTTCATAATCAATACCAGGCAGAAAAAAATATCTGGATGACATTCGCGTTGAACTCATAGAGCTCGCCGCTTCGAATGTCGCTGAAATTGTCATAGTCAAAATGAATACGGTCGAAAATCAGCGTGACCTTGCCTTTTGCCAACCGTCCCCGGTCACGGAACAACTCATAACTAATCCGCCCGCCAATCGAGGCACTGGTGAAATCACTCAGTTCCTTGTCGCGCGCCATATAGCGAAATTCCTGGGCAAAGTTATCGCTGTAAAAATTGGCGGCAGTCTGGGTGTAAAAACGACCCCCCACGCCAAACTCGGTTTTTTCACTGAGACGGCGCGAAAACATGAATTCGATGTTGTGCGCGCCAATACCCCAGGTATCGTCATAAAAACGGTATTTCACTCGCGTGACAAAACTGCGGTCGCCCCAGTATTTGTTGGCCTGAATGCCCAGCGCGTTGCTGGTCCTGGTCCGTGGGTAACGTTCCTGGACCGATGCTCCCAGCACCCGCGCCGAGCGATAGGGATTGTTCAGGAAACCTTCCTCCGAAATTCCTTCGTAGCTGAGCGCGGCAACGAAGGTGGGAGACAGAATCTGGGTCCAGCCCAGCCGGTACTGGAAACGGTCGACAGTGTCTTCGAACGAGGTGTCCACACGCATGACCGTATCGTCGCCGCGGCTGAAACCCAGCGCGAGCGTACTCATTCCACCGAAGAAATCATGGCTGAGCCCGACATCCAGCGTCCTGGCTTCGTAGTCGTTCTCATCGCTTTGGGTGTAGGAAATACTCATCAGGGTATCGCCATAGAGATAATCGAACCCCAGCCCGAACTGGTTGCGTGTTTCGCTGTAGGCGCTGGCGTTGGTCACGACGTCGATCGAGGCGCCGCTGATGCTGTCCTGGTAATAACTGGCGGTGACGGAATATTTCTCTGCGAAATTCTTGCGAACCAGCAGCGCAGGCCCCTGCACGTCGATGCCGCCACCGCTGTAATAGTGGTAGAGCGCGTCGGCCCGTTCCTCCGGCAAAGTGGCTGCAACGGCAGGTCCGGCGATAACGACGGCAAACAGCATAGCCAGTATCGTCGGTCCACCACGCAGCAGAGCGAGCGCATTTGCGCCGCTCGTAATGAGCTCGAAAAGCAGTCTTTCGCTAATTGCAGCCACAACCGCCCCCGTGTGATTGTTCGGCGCCACGAGCGCCTTCGCGAACTTCAAACACGTGCGTTCTGGTGCTGTCGGCCAGTGGATCCTGGCTAAACGACATCATCGGATCGGCCAGGGCCTCACGTTCATACGGCCGCACCCATGGCTCTCTGGCGCAGGCGCCAAGCAGTAGGACAATCAGCAATAAAGTTAGTTTCTTCATGCCCGCCTTACTCTTTCAGCAACTCACGTATTTCATCGACATAACTTTGCTCATATCCGGATCTGTATCCATGGTGGATATAGCGGACGATACCCGTCCGGTCGATCAACAGCGTCGCCGGCATCGCATCGACGTCATACAGGCGGCTGACGTGCTTGCGCTCATCCAGCAGCACCGGAAAACTCAGGCCAAGCACCCGGACCATCTTGGCCGCACTGCGCCGGTCGTCGTCGATGTTGACGCCGAGCAGACGGAAACCCACTTTCTCGTAGCGCCGGTGCAGCTCATCGAGCAAAGGCATCTCCTGCCGGCAGGGACCGCACCAGGTTGCCCAGAAATTGATCATGACAACCTCACCCCGGAACTCGCTGAGCCGGAGGTTTTCGCCGCTGAGGCTCTTTAACGCAAAATCAGGCGCCGGCTGCCCCACCAGACCGGTCACGCCAACGGCGTTGGTCAGCGGCAGCAGCAGGCAGATCAGCAATATTTTTATTCCACGCATCGAGCCACTCCTTTAAAAGAACACACTGAATCCAATATTGAATTCCAGGTTGTGTTTGTATTCGTTTGTGCCCAGTAAATCGGATTCGAAAATGTTGTCCTTGGCTTCGATCCGCAAGGCCAGGTAATCCCGCGGCAACACGCGCAGCCCGAAGCCGAAGCTATAAGTCAGATCGTCTTCCCCGATAAACTCGGTATTGCCGACCCCGAAAATGAAATACATGCTGCTGGTCATCGCCCACTTGGTGCCGACGAACACCTCGCCGGGCAGGAAGTTATAGCCGAGGGAAAAACTATAAAAAGTCAGGTCTTCTTCCTCGCTCGGAAATATCGGCAGGCCGATGTTCCTGAAATTCGTATCCCTGACCGTCGATCTCGCATAGGCGCCTTCGAGGAAAAAATCCTCGCTGACGTGATAAGCCGCGCGTATTCCATAAATCGCCCGCGAACCAAAATCATCGACACTGAGCACACCAAAGTATGGGCCGATCTCCCAGTTTTCGGTGTCGATTTTTGGCACGCTGATGTCGCGCCGCTCCACCGCCGGAGCGATCACCTGGCCCGGCGCTTCCTCGAGCGGTAATTCCTGCGGTTCCTGATCATTTCCCCGCCCCGGAAGCAGGCTGCAACCGGCGGCAAGGAAGCTGGTCAGAAATAACAGTGCGGCTATTTTGCGAAATCCTTGCTTAAACATTGCCTCGCCTCAGAAAAAAAATGAAAAGCCCGTTATCCATTGCTGAAATTCCTCGTTCCGGTCCGCATCTATCATCACGATGTAGTCTTTGAAATCGACCCTGACGATGAATCGCCGGGTCAGGTATATACGCAGACCGACACCGACTACCGCCGTCGTCGCACTGGTATCCACCGCGTTTACCAGGGTCGCCCTTGGCTCATTCCGGAAGTGGCCGAAGCCAAGGTTGAAATACGGAGAGAAGCGGTGGTCGCTGTATGGTGCGAGCTGCACATTGAGGTCGACTATCCTGGAGCTGGAAAAATCGCCCGAGACCTGGCTCAGGCTAAATTCGCCGATGATGAAATCGTTAAACCGGTAACTGGCGCGCACCGTCAGCGATGGGTCACCGTCAAAACGGCCAGCCGCAAAACCTATCTCGAGACGACGGCTCAGATAGTCGTCCATCAGGACGTCGCGAAAGTTTTTCTTTACGCCCGCTTCTGTCAGCGTTTTTTCCATCTGACTTCTGTGCACCCAACCTTCCTTGTCTTGTTCGCTCCTGACCTTGAACCAGTCGGTCTTGCGCTTGATTATCTCCACCCATTCACCGCGCTCGACGACCTGGACGGCCGGGAAACCACGTCCTGGCCCCGTATGCAGATCCATAAATGGATCCTGCACCTGGACCCGCTGATAGGCGGCAGCGCCCATCACCAGCGGAATCAGCAGCAGCAGGCAGGCGAGCCGAAGCACATTCATCAGGTCTTCCAGTGTCCGTAACGATTTCAAGCTCCATTTCCTCATTAATGCCCGGCTCGTTCCGTTACCCGCCTCACAGTTTTTTACATAAGCGCTAACCACAGCCCCGGTTCAGAAACCGCAGCTGGCCAGTGCAGCGGCCGTGCAGACACCGCAACTCGACGAGCTGCGGTCATCAACGCGGGTCGATATCCAGCTAAAAATTGCCTGGTAGCACTGGTCGGTGGTGTCCGGAAAAATATCGCCACCGGTATGCGTGCCGCTGATCGAAGACACGCCCTGCAGCGGCTCGAGCAGAAGTTTGCTCTGTGCCGGGTTATCCAGGTTGGCAAAAGACTTCGCCGCAAAAAAATTCGCCAGGATCTCGGTCGATCCTGGCTGTGCATTGGCAAAAATCTTGAAGGCGCCACCCGAACCGGCGGCCTGGTTGTGGCAACCACTGGCCGAGCAGGTAACTTGCCCCAAGCTGCCATTCAGTGTTCCATCGAAAATCGGATTCACACAGGCCTCGAAATCGGCAAGGCACAGCGATTGCGCGGTCTGCGCCTGCTGCTCGTTCTCCACCTCGTTACAAGCGGCGACCAGTGCGAGCAGGCACACTGCGATCAAATACCTGGATTCAGCCATCACCCATCAATCTCCAATACCTCTTCCCACGCCAGTTCATGGTATGCAAACGCCGTCCGCAACCCAGTTGAAAATAGTCTGATAATCGGCGTCGGCGATCGTCAACACGGTGACATCGTCGGCCAGCGGGTCATTGGGATCGTCGGCAACATTTGGATCGTCGATGCGCGGGTGCGGCGGATTGGCGAGCTCGTCGCTGATCGGTCGTTTGAGCAAGCTGCTTTGTTCCGGCAGGCAAACGCTTTCGACCATGCTGACGGTAATGTTGAAATCGCCTTCCTGGCTCCCGGTCAGCACGAAGCGATTCGGGCTGAAACCAGGATTTTGCGGGTTGGATGGCGTGCCATTGCCGGTAAACGGCTGATGGCAAGCGGCACAACGTGTCATCAGGATCGGATGGACCTGTGCGTTGAATGCGCTTTCGCTAAGACCGCGCACTCCGCCACGAACCTCGCTGAGACTGTTAAAGCCGTCTCCATTCGCGTCATCGAACGGATTGTTGTAATACTGTGCGCCAACATCTATCCACTCGGCCATCAGGCGCCGTTCGGATGCGTTCATCATGCCGCTGTGGTCAACGGTGGCCGCGACCAGGTTCTTGCCGGCGCGAAGTTCCTGCTCATAAATTTTTTCAACCAGGTGACTGGTCCGCGAACTTTGCCGTGAGGATCCGGTCGCTACCAGCGGCGCCTGGCGCACGACTTCAATTTCGCCGTCTCTGACCCGCAGAATCGGTAGTCCGGTAGCGGCATCGATGACCGGATCGCCAATCATCAGTTCCTCGTAGGACAACAAACGGCCATTGCCCGCCGACAGGCTGCGCAGATCCAGCCCGACCGATACCGGGTCGTTGAGCAGGTTGCTGTTGTGACATGCGATACAAGTATCGGCGCCGCGGTCCCTGGTCCACAACGGGGCAATATGATCCGGATAATTGATCAGCCCATTCACCGGGGCCGCCGTCGTGAGCCCGGCATAGTCAAGCACCAGGTCCGGATCCGGCGCCCGGATCGCCGGGTCCGTCCAGACATCCTGGAAAACCATATCGGCGGTCAGGTCCATGACCTGCGGATCCAGGCGGGTACGGGTTTCGGCCATCGATTCGCCGGATTGCGCTGCCAACCGTGTATTGGGATGGTCGCCGGCGATCGGCACGGCATTGAGCGCGCCGCCGCGTCGCGGCGAGTGACACCCGTTACAGGTGCGGGTTTCGCCGGGGCGAACCTGCAGCCAGTTGGTATGGGTCTGTATCGCGCGGCCATTGGCATCGACGACCGCAACACCGAGGGCAATGTCAGCCGGTACTTTGAAACGGAACGAGCCATCGGGCTCTTCAACCCCATAGCCAAGGATGCGTTGCATCTCCATGTCGCTCTCACCGATGGCGTTCATCGATATGCCGCGAGGCGTGGAAACCGCGCGGGTAATCCGGATAAAACGGCCGACCCGGCCGGCGGCAGTGGTCAGCAGCGGATCCTTGATCGTCGCCACGTCCGCGACCATGGAACGTGAATCCCCGGGCGGCGCCGCTATCATCGGGATATTTTCACCGCCAACCAGCATGTTCGCACCCATCAAATCCTGGCCATCGGTGTCATAAACGCTCTTGACGTTGATAATGCCCATGCCCTGGGCCGCCAGGGCGGCATCCAGCGGTTTGTCGCTAATCGTGTTTGGCACGGGTCGCGCCTGCAAAGGGATCGCATCCGTATAGGCCATGCCATCCTGCGGCAAGGCGATCGGACGCATCGAATTGGTGTCCATGTCCAGCATGTAAATGCCATAAAGCGGATCGCCTTCAACCTCGACTTCCACGCCGGAAAATGGATCGATCTCCGTTTCGGGGCGCAGCGGCGACCAGCTAACCAGCGCGCGGTTGGTGCCGTCCCAAAGCGGAAACGGCGTCGTAAAACGTCCGTTTTCGGATACGTCCCGGCCAAATTCGATCGGCAATGGGGTTACCTCGACCTGGCCGACTGCGCCAGCGGGCGCCCCCGCCGTGGGTTCGTTGAACTCGGAAAAATTACGGATATCGACGGCGACTATGGCGCCCCCTTCGAAGGTCCCGGACAATGGCATCAACGAACTCATGACCCGCCCGTCAGGCATTTCACGCGGATGCAGCATGCTGTTGCCGGGGCTGAACGCGCCGTACTGGACAAAAATGTTGGTGCCATCCGGGTTGGTGAAGAAAATCGGGAAATGGTTGCGATTACCCACATGATCCCAGCGCGAGAACATGATTTCGCCGGTGGTCAGGACCGTCGGGTTGCGGTCGTGGCTCTGGTTAAATGAAATCTGGTGAATATCGCTGCCATCGCCATTCATGACATGCAGGACGATCGAGCGCTCGCGTTCATACTCGTCGAGGAAAGAAAATTGCTCGGTATTTTCTGCACTCAGGATCTGGCGCGATTTTTCCTGGCGATTCGAACTGAACACGATACGGCCATCGGGCAGGTAAGCCGGGTCGACATCATCGCCGGCATTGGCGAGCAGATCGTCCGCAACGATACGGGTCAACGCGGCGGTGGCCATTTCGTATTCGAAAATGTTCCAGGTCGGGTCATTGGGCCCGCGCATCGCAAACAGGACGCGTTGCCCATCGAAAGAAACTTCCGGGTCCGAAACATCGCCGGCGCCTGCCGTGTAGGTCTCGGTCAGATTGCTCATGGTCGCGCTCGGCGAGGAAAGATCCAGACTCATCAGGTCACCGCCGGCCTGGAAAATAATCCCATCGGTCGGGTTGCCAACCGCGTTGACACCGCGTTGCACGAAAACGATCGCCAGGGCGCCTTCGATGACGACCTCTTCCCTGGCGCTATCGCCACAGCTGCCGAGCAATAACGCGACCGCCGCAAGCAGAAAAACGCCGGCTGATTTATTCCTGTTTACCTTGTCCATATCCGTACCCGTCCCGTAAATGTAACCAGGAGGCAACAAAGCGAAGAACCTGGCGCAAGGCTCACCACTCCCATTGGCATGGGTCGTGAACTCAGGCCAGGTACAGACCGGTCGGGGTTTCCACGGAGAAGGTCGAACAACTGCAAAAAAACTGGCAGCCCCCGCCGTCCTAGGATATCCCTTAGACCGGTTGCTTTGCGTCCTCACCTTTCGGCGAGTTTGCCTTTATCAGTACCGTGCACCGTGCACAGGCTTTCGTCTTATGTCAATCGAACACCGCACGCTTTAATACCCTCGACCTAAGAGGGCTCGCAGCAGGCGGCGCTTGATCTGAATCACCCGGCCGGACGATTCCTTGTCGAAGGCCTGGTGACTGATAAAGAAACGCCACACACCATTAAATGGCAACTTTCGTGCCAGTTTGAGAAATCGTCCATGAAATCATCGGCTTACAGGACAAACGCGAAACCCGGACGCGAGCCGTGCAGGTTTTTATGGAAAATAGCGTCAACAACCGTCGCCAAGTGCAAACAGTTATTTCCCGGTTTATTTCAAGATGCTGTTTTTAAAGGACTTTTCTTGTCGCCAATCGAAGACAGGGGACGGCTCGCGACTGGCAATCACTGACTTTGATACATAAGCGGGCGAGGCCGGCCCCGGAGCCGCGACCGCTGCTTATTGTTGCGGCGGCAGAAACCCGCCGGACCGGTGCAGTGCGCCGTGCCGGTCGACGATCACCGCTTCAAAATCATCCAGCGAATCGATCAGTCGCAAGCCGTCTTCCAGGCCCATCACGAAAACACTGGTGGCAAGACCATCGGTCATCGTCGCGTCGGGCCCGATAATCGTGACGCTGCGCACTTCGCTGACCGAGTGGCCAGTGGCGGGGCTGATAATGTGGTGATAACGAACCCCGTCTTCCTCAAAAAATCGCTCGTAGTCCCCGGACGTGGAAATCGCTTCGTCGATGAGCGGCAACCTGGCGATAACCCGATCGCTGTTTCTCGGGTCACGCACGCCCACTATCCATGGCGCACCCCGCCGATCGCCCAGGATCCGGCTGTCGCCGCCGGCGCTGATCAGCCCGTGCTCAATACCCTGCGCGCGCAGGATACCCACACCGCGCTCGACCGCGTAGCCCTTGGCGATGCCACCCAGATCGATCCGTACTCCGTGCCTGCTAAAGAATACGGTGCATTCATCGAGGTCCAGCTCGACAAACCGGTAATCGATGGCCGGCAAGGCGGCTGCAATCTGTTGTTCATCGGGGCGGACACCGGCGCGATAATCATACAGCTGGCCGATGCTGGCATAAGTGATGTCGAATGCGCCGCCGCTCAGCCGCGACATTTCGATTCCCCTGGCAAGGAGATCCAGCAATTCGGCGCTGATCCTGACTGGTTTTTCCGCCGCGTCCCGGTTGACCCGCGAAATCTCGGAATCCGGCTTGTAGGTACTCATCAACCGGTCGATGCGGTGCATTTCCTCGTTCACCAGCCTGATCGCTTCGCCAGCCGTCAGCGGATCATCGCTCCACAACTCGGTGCGAATGACCGTGCCCATAATCGCCTGCTCGTTGGTATACCAGTCGGCGGTGGCGACGATGGACCACAACAGGCAGCCTGCAAACAGCAGAAACTGGCGAAAATTCATTGCTCCTTCCATGCTATCTCCGGCGCAAGAACGGCAGGCGACTTGCGCAGTGTAGCCGGACTCGCGGGCGCTGGATATTCACGCCACCATTGCAGTAAGCTGGCGCTACCCGCCTCGGCGGGAACCTTGAGCGGGTTTTGGGTTCACACCCGGAAACGCGGAGAAATAAAGATGGCTATGTCCAGGAAATTCAGCCTGCTTGCGGGCCTTGCAGTTCTGTTTCTGGTGCCGTTGCTGGCGCAGGCGCAAAGCAAGGAAGAAAAGCGGATTAACAAGGCGGTCGTGGTCCTCGATCAAATCATGCGCATCAGGGAGACGAGCATCCCCGAGTCCTTGCTGACAAAGGCCTACGCAGTTGCCGTCATACCCGGCGTCATGAAGGCGGGCCTGGTTTTTGGCGGCCGCTTTGGCAAGGGCGTGATCAGCGTGCGCAAAGCGGACAACAGCTGGAGCAATCCCAGCTTTATCAAGCTGGCCGGCGGTAGCTGGGGATTGCAGATTGGCATTTCCGAGACCGACCTGATCCTGGTTTTCAAGAACAAGAAAGGCGTGGACGGGATCACCGGCGGCAAACTGACCCTCGGCGCGGATGCATCGGTGGCTGCGGGACCGGTCGGCCGTTCCGGCAGCGCGGCAACCGATATCAAGTTCGACGCAGAGGTTTATTCATACTCCAGGAGCCGCGGGCTGTTTATCGGTATTGCATTGGATGGCTCGGTTATCTCCATAGACGACAAGGCAAACGCCAAATTTTACCATCGCGACTCCGTCGATGCCGGCGAGATCATCTATGGCGACATCACGCCGCCGCAGCCAGCCCGCGAGTTCATGGCGGCACTGGCAAAATACGCGCCGGCCCCCGACAGTGCGATCCAGTACAGCGAACCGGGCACAGACGACGGCGAGAGCGGCAGCGGCGTCAAGACCTTCCCGGTCTATACGCCAGAACCGATACCAGGAGCCGAGCCCGACCCCGGCGAATAATCCGGCCGCGGTCTCAGGCGGCCAGGTCAGTTTGAGCGATCTGCGACAAGCCCGGATAGTCCAGTATCCGCAGCCGTTTTCGGTCGACATCGATCAAACCATCGTCGCGCAGGCGCGCAAACAGGCGGGAAATCGTCTCCGGCGCCAGCGCCAGGTAGCTGGCAATGTCCTGGCGCGACATCGGCAGACAAAAAACGGCGCCATCAAGGCACGCATCGCCAATCCGTTGAGCAATGTCGATCAGGAATCCGGCCAGGCGAGCCTCGGCGCTGCTTCCGGTCGCCAGGTCTGCAGCTTTCAACATGTCGCTGCTGAGCCGGCGCATCAGGCTGTTTAACAGTTCGGGCACCTGGCCGGCGGCCTCGATAAGGTTCTTGTGCGTTACCGTACATAGCGAGCTAGCCTCCAGCGTGACCAGGTTCCACTGGCTCCGGCCATCGGCCAGCCCGTCCAGACCGGCCAGTTCCCCCGGCAGGTAAAAACCCATCACTTGCTCGCGGCCATCGGGCGTATTTCGATACGCTTTCAAGGCGCCGCTGCGCGGCAAACAGTATTGTTCACAGGGGTCGCCGGCACGGACCAGGTGACAGTCCGCGCGCGCAGCTCTTAGTCCCGGCAGACACACGACGCTGGCATCCCGAGGCCGCAGGCACATGGCGCGAATGGCGCAGGACCTGCAACCGCCCATGCCTGATGGCTGTTGAGATTCCGCCAAACCTGGCGCACTGACCGCGCGCAACGCCGCGTTGTTCTTCGTCATATCTCTCTCCGTGTGCCGATTTTGTTGTTTTCTGACAGGAAAACTAGCCCAGACGCACGAGCATGTTAATAAGGGGAACTACGGAGACCGATATGGGTAACTCATCGCGGAGTCAAATCGGCACAAAGACGCCGATCATGCCGCGCACGATATCCCGCCGGTATTCTGGCAGTCCTGCCTGGACCGGCCGCGGCGTGATCGCCGCCGCCGCAGAGCAACCCTGAGTGGGACAGGCCCCTACCCGCCGTCACCACCGGAAAAGGCTTCTGCCGGTTCGTCTTCCCGTTGCTCAGCCTCAAACCCCGGTTCCTGCAGCGGCAATTGCTCCCCATCGGCGGCTCCGGCGGGCTGCACACGCGACTGGCGAAACTGCCATTCCTCCTGCAACGCGATCAGCAGCATCTCAAGATCGGCAGCGGACAAGGCCACCGGGTCGATCGTGCAAATCTCGGTCTCATCCAGCCCTCGCAGCGGAGAGTCTTCGGTGACTTCCGGCTCGATCACCGCACCGATCGGCGTGGTCGGCGGCAAGACCACCACCTCTTTTGCAACCAGTGCATCGGCGTATTCGGCAGAGCCAGTCAGCTCTTCGGCTTCTTTCGCTGCCGCTTCGCTCTCGGCACGCTCCTCGTTAATCTCTCTTTGCTGATCCAGGCGTTCCCGCTGTCGGCGTAAGGCGGCACGCTTGCGTTCGGACTGGGCTTCGAGATCGACTTTTTCTTTTTCCTCCGCCTCCGCTACGGTAACAACATCGACAGCGCGACGCGCATTCTTGCATTCCTGGCTGGCGCGAAGCTTCTCGTCCCCCGTCGTGCAGCGCGCCAGCACCGCGTCCAGCAAGGTCGGGTCTTCGATCAGCGTCGCTGTCGATACGGTTGGCTTTTCAGGTTCGGCGCAGCCCAGGAAAAGGAGGGCAGGCAATAAAACCAGCGGCAGTCTGTTCATTCGTACGGCCCGAGACAGTGAATGGCCGGATTCTACTCTGCCGGGCCAATTTTTAACAAATGTCGTTTTTTTGGAACATTATTCGCTGCGGCTTGCGCATTCCAGGCACTTGGTGCTGTATGGCAGCGCCTCCAGCCTTTCGACACGGATCTCCTTGCCACATTCGCTGCAACACCCGTACTCTCCGCTGTCAATGCTCGCCAACGCCCGGTTGACCTGAGTCAGCTCCTGGCGGGTTGCCTCGCCCAGCGCATCGATGACCTGGTCGTTTTCCCGCTGCACGGCCAGTTCAGCAAAATCCGCTTCCATCGGCTGGTCCGCGTGACGAACATCGCTGGTAATCTTGTGCAAACGGACAACCAGCTCCGCCCGTTTTTCGATCAGCGAATCCCTGACAGTGTCTGTATTGGCCATCTGCATGCTCCCGCCACCAGCCCTTATGATGTATCGCGCCGTGCTGTGTTTCCATACGCAAAGTTACCTAGCCCGGATTATTCATGAATAAGCAGGGCTTAGGAGCCGGTATGGCAGGAATGCTTTTTGCCGTTCCTGGAACCTACTGATCAGTATAGGACATCCATCGGCCAATACTTTTGGACCGGGACCCCTTGGGGACGGCTAGCACTGGCAAATCCCGCTGCAGGCAGAGTAGTCGTGCTGGCCCGCAACCAGGCGACAGCAACGGGCAGATAGGTTAAATTTCCAGCTCAGCTTGCAAACACAAGTCGCATACTGTGAACGACACGCGCAATGTACTGGCCGGGATGAGCCCGGCAGATGCCGAGAAACACCTCGCTGCCCTGCTCGCGGCAGCGGTAAATGCGATTGTTATTATCGATGGCAAGGGCATCATCGAATTCTGCAACCCGGCCACGGAAAAATTGTTCGGCTACGGGGAAGGGGACCTGAACGGCAAGAGCATCAACCTCCTGATGCCCGCGCCGGACCGCGACGCGCACGATCGGTATATTCAGCATTACCTGGACACCGGTGAGGCTCGGATTATCGGCATCGGGCGCGAATCGGTGGCCCAGCGAAAGGACGGCAGCCTGTTCCCGATCGATCTTTCGGTCGGACGCGTCATCGGAGACGAGCCGCGGTTCGTCGGCATCATTCGCGATATCAGCGCACAAAAAAAGGCCGAGGCTGCATTGATACAGGAAAGGGATCGCTCACGAAGCTATCTCGAAGTGGCTGGCGTGATGCTGCTGGTACTCGATAAAGGCGGTTTTATCGACTTGATCAATCGGCGTGGTTGCGAAATCCTGGATCGGCAGGAAGAAGACCTGCTTGGCAAACCCTGGATCGATGGATTTATCCCGGAGAACCAGCGCAGCGAGGTCAGGAAAGTATTCAAGCATGTTATCGAGCACGGTTTCGAAGGCTACGAGACGGTGGAAGGGCTGGTCTTGACGCACACTGGCGGGACGCGCTTGATCGCGTGGCAAAACCGGGCATTGCGGGACAAGAATGGGGAAATCATTGGCACGCTAAGCTCTGGCACCGATATTACGGACCAGCGCAACGCGGATATCGAAGCGGAAGAGACTCGCCAACGGCTGGCTCAGGTTAGCCGCGTTACGTTACTGGGTGAAATGGCCGCCGGCCTGGCACACGAAATCAACCAGCCGCTGACCGCAATCAGTACTTTTGCGCAGGGTTGCGAGCGCATGCTGGAAGCCAGTAACAGCAAGAAAAGCGACCTCAGAAACGCGCTCAAACAAATCAGCGTACAGGCCCAGCGCGCCGCAAAAGTCATCAACCGCATGCGTAATTTCGTTCGCCACAAGGACAGTGAACGCCATGAGGTGGATCTGAAGGAGCTGATACACGACCTGCATGTCCTGGTCGAGATGGACGCCAGACGACACAACATCAACCTGGTCTACGAACTGCCGGCGGAACTGCCGTTGGTCATGGCCGACCCCGTGCAAATCCAGCAGGTCGTCCTGAATCTCGTGCGCAATGCGGTCGATGCCTGCGGGGAATGCGAAGACCGGCAACACACGATTATCATTCGTTGCCTTAGCCCGAATCCGGAAACGGTGCGAGTTGAAGTCAGCGATTCCGCGACTGGCGTGCCGGAGGACATGGCGGATAATCTGTTCACCCAGTTTGTGACCTCTAAAAAAGATGGCATCGGTCTCGGTCTGTCGATCAGTCACACTATAATAGGGGCGCATGGCGGAACCTTGAGTTTCCGCAATAACGACGACGCAGGGGCGCTGTTTTTCTTCGATCTGCCAACCGCCATAGAGGAACCGGAATGCTGATGGGTGACAACAACAGAATAGTTTTTATCGTTGATGACGATGACGCGGTCCGCGATTCACTGAGTTTCCTGATGAAATCGATCGGAATCGAGTCGCGCAGCTTTGCTTCGGCAACCGAATTCCTGGAGTTCTACGATGATAATATCGCCGGTTGCCTGGTGCTTGATATACGAATGCCCGGCATGAGCGGTCTGGAACTTCAGGATCGACTGAATGAAATAAACGCGATTTTGCCGATCATTTTTATCACCGGCCACGGCGACGTACCGATGGCGGTCGAAGCGCTGAAAAAAGGCGCGCTGGATTTTATCCAAAAACCGTTCCGCGACCAGGATCTGATCGACAGGATCAATCACGCGCTTGATCAGGATCACGACAGCCGCAATATTCTGAGCGAAAAGCGGGAGATACTCGATCACATGGACCAACTCACCAATCGTGAAAAAGAAGTCATGGAATTGGTCGTGCAAGGGAACCCCAACAAGATAATTGCAGCGGATCTCGACGTCAGCCAACGCACCGTGGAGATCCACCGGGCCAGGGTCATGGAGAAGATGCGGGCCCGCTCGCTTGCGCAGCTGGTGAGAATGTCGATTACCGCAAACAGCGATCCATAAACAAGTATTAACCGCCCGCTTATCGAGGTCAGGGGATTCGACCCCTGCAGTAAGTAGATTTCCGTATTCTTTTCTCCTTGTTGGGATGCCAATACTCATCGACCTGTAACGGTCGATAGATTGCCGAATTTGATGCGCATACGCCGATGATAAGCAAATCAAGAACCACGACACCCGCCAATCGGCTGGTCTGCATTATCAATGCCGATCCGAATATTCGAAAGAAACTGGGTGTGCTGCTCAAGCGCAGCAAACATCAAACCAAATCCTTTGCCAGTGGCAGCAAGTTTCTGGACAAACTCGAGGCCCTGTCTCCAGGCTGCCTGATCGTCGGCCAGGATCTTCCCGGCCAGACCGGGCTGGAATTCATGAGCGAGCTGGAGCAGCGCGGCTACTCCTTCCCCACGATCCTGCTCAGCCGGAAAAGCAACGTATCAATAGCGGTTCGAGCGATACGCCAGGGCGCTGCCGATTTTGTCGAAATTCCCTGGGTGGACCGCAAACTGCTGAATACCGTCGATAAGCTGATGCGAAAACAATAGCCGGGCCAGGACCACGCCTGTTATCGTTCGTCCAGGCTGCGGGCAAGATCGAAAACCGAGTCGCCCGCCCTGATCTGGCCATCCGGGTCAAGAGCAAGATTGAGCAGATCCTGCCAGCGCGCGGTCAAATCACCGCTATCGCCGGCCCAGCCTCCCAGTTCCGCACTGTCCATCTCCAGCGTCCGAATCCGGTGTTCACCGCCATCGACCCAATCCAGATACTGCAGACTGAGCGGATCATCACCCGACAGGAAAAAGCCGCCATGCGGAATGCGTTCGGGCAAAAACCGGCTTTGCACAACCCGCGGCCCGCTAAAAGACAGGGTAAGCAGATGCGCCCAACCGTCGCTGATCGCAACCAGCGACCTGCCTGCGCCGGCAAACGCCATCTCCCTGACCGGGCCCCCCAGTTGTACGGCCGGCCAGACCGCCGCGCCATCATCGAGACCCCAGAACTGTAAGGTGCCATCCCTGCTGCCGGTGGCCAACACCCCCTGGTCCGGGCTGAATGCCGCCACGCTGACCTGGCCCTGCGGCCGGACGCTCCCGGCCGAGTCGCCCGAGGCGGCATGCCAGACCGACAGCTCGCCGAGTTCCGGGCTGATCGCCAGCAGACTGCCGTCCGGGCTGAAAACCAGGTGAGAAACGGGATCCTCGCTGCCCAGCGGGACCGATTCGCCGATCCTGTCAACAAACCACAGGCGGGCCCCCAACTCGCCAGCCGCCGCCAGTCGCGAGCCATCCGGACTGAACAACAAATGACCGACGACCCCGGCCTGGCTTCCCAGCAGAAGACTGTCGCCGCTGGCTTGGTCTACCAGGCGAATCGCACCGGCCCGGTCCGCCACGGCCACCAGGTTTGAGCCCGGGTCAAAAGCCAGCGCGCTTATCGCAGCGGAAAACGCGCTATCGGCGGGCAGGTGTTGCGAACGCACCTCATCATCGATCCGCTGCCAGATTCGAATGTCGCCATCGGCTAGACCGGCAGCCACCCATTGCCCATCCTGGCTCGTCTTGACCGCGGTCAAATCATCGCCGCGGCCATAACGTGAACCCCTGCCCGATCGCGAACCGGACTCGGGAATATCCCACAAGCGCAGGGCATGCCCCTCGCTGCCGGTCATCACCTTCCCGTCCGCGGTCACCGCGGCCAGGAGGCTGGCGCCGCCGCCAACGTGGCGCAAGGGTGGCGACAAGGCTTCTCCCGCGGGCAAGCCGAGCAGCTGCCAGGCGCCCTGGCGCAAGACCAGGACCGCGTCCTCCGCCGGGTGGAAAACCAATCCTGCGGACTCGCTGATCACGGTTCTCAACGACCGGCCGCCGCGGCCATCGACGGCGCGAATATCGACCGAGCCATCCGTCCCGATGGCGGCCAGCCAGCGACCGCGCCGGTCAACCACCAGGCGATCGACCGGAAAATCCAGCAGGTATTCATCCACCAGTTCCTCGGCCGCGAGATCCCAGATTTCCACGGCACGATCGCCGGTGGATGAGGCAAGCCAGCGGCCTTGCTGTGGATCTATCGCCAGCGCACGTGGTTTTTGCGCAAACGGGATTCGGGTCAGTTCACTGCGCTGGTCCAGCGCAAAAACCCGCAGCAGGGGCAGTCCCTGCTCATCGCGGTCCTCGACCATCATCAGAGTGTTGGCTGGACCCAGTACCGGCACCTCTGCAAAATGTTGCAGCGCTTCGATCGTCATCTGTACGGAACCGTCTCGAATATCCCAGGCGAGCAGATTCTCGCCGGCCGCATCCAGCGCCAGCAGAAGCCGGTCGTCATCGGCAAACGCAAACGGAGCCAGACCGGCGCCGCGCACGGGCCGGGATAGCTGCACGCCGGCATGAAGATCCCAGATGTTGACCAGGCCACCCAGAGTTTCGCTATCACTGTAGGCCGCGGCATAGCGCCCGCTCGCGCTCAGCACGATGCGGGTTCTTTCCGTGCGGCGCGGCTGCGGCAAATTGATCGGGGCGGGCAGCATTTCCTGTTGCGCTTGCTGGTCGAAGCCTGCAAAACGCAGCCGCCAGCCGATGAGCCTGCCCTGCGCCTGCTTCTGGTGATCCTCGATATGCAGCTGCCAGCCACCGCGCATCTCTTCACGATCGAAACCCGCCAGCGCGCCGTGACTGCCGGCATCGAAAACCAGGGTGTCGCTGGTCTTCTTCGCCGCGGATGAATTCAGGCTCACCGATGTACCCTGCGGTGAAATGACTCGAATCATGAGCGCGGACGGGTCCGGGTGGTCGATCAGCAGTTCCAGGCTCACGCCACGAATGCGGCCCTCGAGGGCCACCAGTATCTCGCGATCCAGAGCCACGTATTCCTCGGCCGCAAGGACCGTTGCTGCCGGGTTCATCGCCGTGCCGTCGCGACCGTCCCAAACCTGCAACGAACCCCCGGCGGCCAGCGTCGTTACCCGCTCGCCATCGGCGCTGATGATCGCCTGTTGCAACGGACCCAGAGGCCGGATGGTCGCAGCCAGAACCGGGTAATCATTGCCGATCAGCTCGGCGATCTGCCGCCTGCGGTAGGGCCGATCGTCGATCAGGCTGTAGAGCCTGAACAACAAGGCCTCGTCGCGCTGTTCGGCCTGCTCGGCCTGCTGCGCCCGGCGGTCCCAGAATCCGGCGAGCAACTGATCGGCCAATGCACTGTTATCAGGCATGGTACGCAAACCCTGATCCGCTTCCAGCGCCTGCGGCAAGCTCATGGCACGCAGACTCCGCCTCATCAGCACACCGGACAAGAGGCGGTCCGCGGTCTCGCCATAACCCGGTATCGAGCGCAAATCGTTATATGCAGCCATTGCCAGCTGGTAATCCTCGGTCGCGGCGCTCAGCGTTTCGATATACGGGCGCGGCAGGATCTGCGTATACCAAAGAGGCACGCCCAGCAATAACAGACCGACCACCAACGCCTTGCTCAGCCCCTTCCAGTCGAACGGCAATTGCTGGTTAACCCAGCGCGGCGTAAACACCTGTTTGTAGATGCGGTTTCTGACCACCAGCTGGTGTTCTTTATTGGCCCGCACCAGGCCGGCCAGGCAGAGCGTCTGATGTACTCGCGAGCGCGGGTCATGTGCGATCGCCTTGCCCTTGCACAGTTTTCCATACAATGTCAGCGCCGCTGCATCCTTGCGCCGGGTTGATAATCGCCGCCTGACCATTGCGAGATTCGGTTCCTCGCGCGCACGGTTTCTCGCCAGGAACTGTTCGTTGACTATCTCATCGACGGTGTCGCCGGTTTCTTCCCCCACCTTTCGCCTGGATACCGCACGACAAATTTTCTGGGTCAGGTAGGGGTGCCCACCGGTCCAGTACCTGATACGTTCAAGCACCCGGGCCGCCCGTTGCGCATCGAGATCGAGTCCCGGCAGCAGACCACCGGCCTCGGTCAGCGTAAAATCGTTGAGATCGATCTGCCGGCTGATCGGAAACGGCGCATGTGCCTGGTTCGGGCACAGCTGCATCGGTGTCGCGACACCAATAATGACAAACCGCAGGCGCTCGAAATCGGGCTCGGCCGCCCGCGAGTTATGGCAGGCTCTCAGCCCGGAAAAAAACTCCTCCGCAAATGGCAGACCCAGCGTGTCTTCTATTTCATCGAAAAACACGGTGACCGGGCGGCTCGTGTTCGCCAGCACGATTTCCCGGAAAAAATCGAAAAGGCGATGTTGCATGGTCAGCGCACCGCGTTCCTGCCACCACGATTGCAGGTCGACGCGAAGCCTGAGATCGCGAACGATCCGGTAGGCGATGCCGTAGAACCAGCGGGATGGGTCGGTGCCTGCCTGTTTGGAGATCACCTGGGTCAGATCGACGACGGCAACCAGTTCGTCTTCATCGCTGAGACGTCGAGCCGTGGCCGCCATCAGGCTGGACTTGCCGATCTGGCGCGGACCCAGTACGTAGCAGTAGTCGTTTTCACGCAGACTGTCGAACAGCTTTTCGTCTGCCTTGCGCAGAACATAGCAAGGCCGGTCGGACTGCACCGGGCCACCCACGACATAAAAACTGCCGGTCGAAGATCTGCCGTCGCCGGCAGCCAATTTACGCTGGGTTCCGCTCATGGTCCCCCACATTCTGGCTAAACCCGGACAGTTGTACCAGCAGGCACTGGTCAACCGGTCGCGCTGGGGCTAATCTTGTCCAATAAACAAAGGCTTACGAAATTGAGCGATAGTCACGACAGCGCTGAAACCCAGCTCAAATCCGATTTGTTTGGACGGATCATGCGGGTCGAGCACAACGAAGAGCAATGGATTAGGCGCGACACCACGGCGGCCCGAGTGTGGGCCCGCCCCATCGCGCGCTGGCTGGCGCGCCGCGAAGCCCGCGCCTTGCTGCATGCAGACGGGATGGACGGGATACCCGCCCTGCTCGGCTGGGACGGGGCGATGCTTGAGCGCGGCTGGATAGCAGGCCAGCCGATGCAGCAGGCAAGGCCTCTCGATCCGGGCTACTACCGCCAGGCATTGACGCTGTTGCGCCGCCTGCACCGGGCGGGGATTACCCACAATGACCTCGCCAAGGAGGCCAACTGGCTGGTCACACCCGACGGGTCGCCCGCGCTGGTGGATTTCCAGCTCGCCTGGTGCCCGGCGAAGCGCGGCGCGATTTTCCGGATGCTGGCGCGCGAGGACCTGCGTCACCTGCTCAAACACAAACGCAATTACATCCCGGAAAAACTGACCCGGCGGCAAATCGCAATCCTCAATACGCCGGCCTGGCCCGCCCGCGTCTGGGCCGCCACCGGCAAACGCGTGTACCTGTTCGTCACCAGAAAAATACTGCGCTGGCAGGATCGCGAAGGCGCCAACGACCGCCAGTTCCATTAAAAAGGGGACAGATTTATTTTTCCCCGTGCGCTATGTATCCTCGAGGCAGGTTCAAAAATAAATCTGTCCCTTTTTTCAAAATAAATCTGACCCCTTATTTATGCAATAATATTGCTGCCGGGGCGTTCTTTTAACAACAACTGCAACAGGAAGCGCATGGAAATTTCCGACGAACACAATCTCGCCGAGCAACGCGGTCTACCGCGGCCATTCGGCATCAAGGTGACGCTGAACCGGGAGGACCCCTTTCGTAACCTGGTCGATGAGGGCTGGGAGAAATTTCACTGGTACGCAAGCACCGAGCAGCGCGATGTCGCTTTCGAGGATATGCGCAGCACGCACCGCTATTCGCGTCGCGGAGACCGCCCCTCGCTGGTCTACGAAAAAGTGGATCAATCCGGTTAAAAATGGTCTTAAATTTTTTTTGTAGGAGGGCCTTCAGGCCCGATAAAACAAAGTCATCCGATCATGACCGAAGAACAATCCAACGACATCGCCGATCCCAGCTGCCCCTCCTGTGCGGTACGCGGCATGGACAAGATCGTCTCACGGCCCAGTTCCGAAACCGCAAAAAAAGGCCAGCCGTGGTTTTTTGTCGCCCAGTGCGCCGACTGCGGGCACATTTATGGCGTGTTTAGCAAGCATACTTTCGGACCGCCCGGTGGGCCGCAACTGGTGATCAAGGAACGGGGCAATTGAAAGTCCTCGATGACTATCCGGTGGTCATCGAATTGCCCGTGGTCTGGGGCGAGATGGATGCTTTCAACCATGTCAACAACATCATTTATTTTCGCTATTTCGAGTCTGCGCGGATCGCCTATGTCGAGCAGACCGGTTTCATGGAGTACATGGACAAGACCGGTATCGGCCCGATCCTGGCGCACACCGAGTGCCGGTTCAAACTCCCGTTGAACTACCCCGACACGGTCTCGGTCGGCGCCAGCGTTACCGAGCTGAAAGAAGATCGCTGCAAAATGCTGTATGCCATAGCCAGCCACGCAACCGGAAAGATCGTCGCCGAAGGCAGCGGAACGATCGTGTGTTTCGATTACCAGAACAATTGCAAGGCGCCCCTCCCGGATGAAGTCCGTGACCGGATCGAACGTATACAAAGTCGCTGACGGCTCGAAAAAGGGGAACAGATTTATTTTCCGCCTGAGGCATGGTCTATTATCGGGCCTGAAGGCCCTCCTACAAGAACAGGAGATCTTTGTAGGAGCGACTTCAGCCGCGAAAAATACACAGGGGAGGCACTTTCTCCCGGGCATGCTTTTCCTCTTCGTACTCGTAACGCCATCAACAGCCGCCGAAACCAACCCCCCGCAGGCAGCCATCGATGAAGTCGTCGTCACCGCGATGCGCGACTCGCAAGACCCGCTCAAGCTCGCCGGCAATGCCGCGGTAATCGAGCAAAAATCAATCCAAGCTCTTGCCCACACGCATATCGCCGACCTGCTGGTGCAGGCGCCCGGCGCCTGGGTTACCGCCGGTAGCGGCCAGGAGCACCTGAGCGCAATCCGCTCGCCTGTTTTGACCGGCCCCGGCTCCTGCGGCGCCTTCTTGTTTCTCGAAGACGGCGTAGCCATACGCCCAGCCGGTTTCTGCAACGTCAACCAGCTCATGGAGATCAACAGCGAACAAATGCAGGCCGTAGAAGTGATCCGTGGCCCTGGCAGCGCGCTGTATGACGCCAATGCCTTGCACGGCTTGCTGAATTTCCTGACGCCAGCCGGCGGGACAGTCGACCTCTTTAGAAGCAGGCCCCCGACAACTATTACCGAGTCAAATTCGATAGCGGTGGGCAATCCAGCGACTGGCGCCTGCTCGCCAACGGCACCCACGATGGCGGAGCGCGCCTCGATTCAGGTTATGACCAGGGCAAGCTGAATCTTTTTTACCGGCGCGACCTGGACCATAGCCATTTCCGCGCCACCCTCGCCGCAACCTATCTCAATCAGCAGACCGCCGGCTTCGTTTCCGGTCAGGACGGGTACAAAGACGACACCCTGAGCGCCGGCAATGATGCGGCCGGCGCCTTTCGCGACAACCGCGCGTTGCGCCTGCTTACCCACTGGTCATGGGATGAGGGCGAACGGCAAAAACAGGATCTCAGGCTTTATGCCCGTCATTCCAGCACCCGGTTTCGCCAGCACTTCCTGCCAGGAGAGCCCGACGAAGACAACGGTCAAAACAGCATCGGCCTGTTATTCAGCCGCCACGTAACCCGGCCATCGGGCTCCTTGATATACGGCCTCGACCTCGAATACACGCATGGTTTTCTCGAGGAAATTCAGGCCAACACCATCAGCAATGGCTCGGCCTTCCTGATCGAAACCCGCCCGGCCGGCAAACACTACGACTACACCGTCAACGCGTACATGGCCGCACCTTATATTCAGATACAACACGAAACCGGTCGCTGGGAACTAAACGCCGGGCTGCGCGCTGAGTATCTGCGTTACGATTACGATAATCGCATGGCAGACGGCAACAACCGCGACGATGGAACGCCCTGCGGTTTTGGCGGCTGCCTGCACACTCGCCCGGCCGACCGTGAGGACGGATTTTTCGAGCTCGCGCCCAAGCTCGGCGCGTTGTACCACCTCGGACGGCGGCGCACCCTCTATGCTTCGCTAAGCCGCGGCTTCCGCCCGCCGCAAAGCACCGAACTATACCGATTGCAAAGCCAGCAGCAGATCGCCAATCTCGATTCGGTGATCCTGGACAGCTTCGAACTCGGGCTCAAAAGCATTGGTGAAACACTCGAATACGACGTCACCATTTACGCGATGAAAAAACGCAACGTCATCCTGCGCGACGCGAATGGATTTAACATCGACAACGGCAAGACCCGGCACACCGGTCTGGAAACCAGCGTGTACTGGCAAATCAACGGCACATGGTCGCTGCAGGCCGCCGCCAGCTATGCCCTGCACCGCTACGATTTCAGCCAGCAGCTTGCCGGCGGCACCACCATTACTTCCGGCGATGAAATGGGTAGCGCACCGCGGCGTCTCGGCAGCGTGCAACTGCGCTGGGCTGGCGGCAATTACACCGGCCACAATCTGCTGAATCTCAGGCTGAACAAGCGTTTCAGCCCGAACTGGTCGGCGGCGCTCAGACTCAATAACCTGGTCGACAGCCATTATGCCGAGCGCGCCGATTTCGCCTTTGGCCGCTTCCGCTATACGCCGGGCCGGGCCCGCAGCCTGTTTGTGGAAATACGCTACGCACAACCATAAAATGGATCTACCGCAACCTTCAATCACAGCAAAAAAGGCACTGACCCAATATGAGCAACCCGAAATACCAAGCCCCGATCGGCGGCGCAAAAATCACCGTTGAAAACGGCGACCTCAATGTACCGAACAACCCCATCATCCCCTTTATCGAAGGCGATGGCATCGGTCCCGATATCTGGCGCGCCGCGGTGCGCGTACTCGATTCTGCCGTGGAAAAAGCCTACGGCGGCGAGCGCAAAATTCACTGGCTGGAGATTTTTGCCGGGCAAAAAGCTTACGACCAGTTCGAGAACTGGTTGCCCGATGAAACCGTGCAGGCATGCCGCGACTACCTGGTCTCGATCAAGGGCCCGCTGACTACCCCCATTGGCGGCGGCATGCGATCGCTCAATGTCGCGTTACGCCAGTTGCTCGACCTGTATGTTTGCCTGCGCCCGGTGCGCTGGTTCGAAGGCGTGCCCTCCCCGGTCAAAAACCCCGGTGCCGTGGACATGGTTATTTTCCGCGAAAATACCGAGGACATTTACGCCGGCATCGAGTTCGAGGAAGGCAGCGAAGACGTGCAGCGTTTCCTGGAAATTTTCATGGAAGCTTTTCCCGATCGCTTCAAGAAAATCCGTTTCCCGCAGACCTCCGGCATCGGCATCAAGCCCGTCTCACGCCAGGGCACCGAAAGGCTGGTGCGCTCGGCTTTGCAATACGCCATCGCACAAAAACGCAAGAGCGTTACTTTTGTGCACAAAGGCAACATCATGAAATACACCGAAGGTGCGTTCCGTAACTGGGGCTACGCGCTGGCCGAGAAAGAATTCGGTGAATACGTCTATACCTGGGAGCAATGGGAACGGACCAAGGCGGAAACAGGCGAAGACGAGGCGAATACCGAACAAAAAGCGGCGCTGGCTGCGGGCAAGATCCTGATCAAGGACACGATCGCCGATATCATGCTGCAACAAATACTGACCCGGCCCAACGATTTCGATGTGATCGCGACATTGAATCTGAACGGCGATTATCTCTCCGATGCGCTGGCTGCCCAGATCGGCGGCATCGGCATAGCCCCGGGTGGCAACATCAACTACAGCAACGGTATCGCAATTTTCGAGGCCACCCATGGCACCGCACCGAAATACGCCGGCCAGGACAAGGTCAACCCCGGCTCGGTGATTCTCTCCGGCGAACTGATGATGCGCTACATGGGCTGGGACGAAGCAGCGGACAAGATCGTCGCCGCAATGGACAAGACCATCGCCAACAAGACCGTAACTTACGACTTCGAAAGACAGATGGATGGCGCGACCTTGTTGAAGTGCAGCGAGTTTGGCGATGCGTTGATAGAAAATATGCAGGGGTGAATATGGTGACTGACACCGAGCATAACGTGCCTCCAGGAAATTCTGTGTAACTGCCAGTCCACGGAGTTTATTTAGTCATGCTCAGTTTCCAGCACTGCTGATTCACTGCCGATTTGTCTATCCAGGAACGCAGCTACTTTGGTGTAAAAATCGACTTTCTCCTCCGCGCTGGACAAGCCATCGACAACGTAAGGTACTTCCTCATGCTCAACATGGTTGCCTTGGCCCGTGAGTTTTTTGACGAACTCCCGTAAATCCTTGCTAAAGTCATTTGGTTTGGTCTTTTTGTCAGTTTTCGGAACGTGCTCAATTACCAGTAATGAAGCTTTGATATCTGCCACACGATTTATTGGTGACATGCGGTCAAGCAGCTTACGCTCCTTGCGTGGATCGCCAACAAATAATCTCATTGCTTTTGTCACCTCGAACCCGCCGATGATTTTGTCCGCCCATTTCGCGACTTTGAAAAGGATGCTCAGGTCGACGGGAGCACCATATTCAACACCACAATGAAAAAGATCGGGAACCCTGGCTAACGCCATCAAGACCATGTAGCCACCAAAGTCTTTCCCGTAAATGCAAACTTTTCCTGGTGTGACAACGCCTTTTTCTATACCCCAATGAACCGCATCAGCGAGATCATCCAGCACTCTCCCTGTCAGTTGGCGATGTCCTTTCGCGGCAAAGTCTTCGCCATATCCTGCTGTACCACGAGTATTTATTTGCATTACCGCGTATCCCCGGCTCGCAAAAAACTGGGCTCCCCGATCATATCCCCAGACATTGCGTGACCCCATTCCGCCATTGGCAAAAACAAGCAACGGCACGGATGTGCCAATTGCGTTTTGCGGCAAGGTCAGGTAGCCGTGTATGTCCAGGCCATCGCGTGATTGGAAAACGATCGGCTGCATTTCCGCCATATTGCCTGGATCGATCCAGGCCGCTTTAGATACTAAAAAGCGTAGCTTTCCCTCAGCTTCGTCATAAAGATAGTACTCGCCAGGATGCCTGTCGCTCCACGAGGAAACCAAAAGGCGTTTTTCATCATCTGACCAGCCGATAATTCTGTTTTCTCTATTTGGCAATGCGTCGTCCAAAGTAGCCTGCCTGTCAGCCCACTCTTGGCTGAAAAAGAGCTTTTTGTACTTCTCCGTGGGGTAACGAAAATAGATTGGATGCCCTGCCCGATCCTGCATCAGGAATCCGGAAACGTCGTATATGGAATCGCTGGCGAGCGGATCACCATATTCTCCCGTCTCGATATCGAAACGAAACAATTTCTGCCTGTCCGAGCCGGCACTACTCGACAGCAATAAATGCTGATTATCTGAATCAAAGCTAATCGTATCGAAGTCGTGGAGACCTGTTGCCTTGATCGATTTCCACTCCTTACTGCCTCGCGCGCGATAAACAATTTTACCCAAAAGATCATTTCGTTTGCGCTCCAAACTCCTGCCGGCGCGAGGCTGCCCGTCGTTATCTACAATCCATTTAATGATATTCGCGTCATTAAGATTGATTTGTTTCGACTCGCCATCGTTAATATTAACCCTGTAAATGATCGGGAACATCGATTTCCGGTGGTCCGGCAAGTCCATCAGAACATGGTTCGGGTCGCTTGGAACGGTGTCCAGGAGATTGGCCGCGGAGGGAGTCCCATACATTTTCGGGATTCTCACGGTATTTAGATCAACCAGATCAGTCGCGTATATACCCAGGTTAAAGCCGATATTCCTTGGCGCATACCTGCTAACTTTCATTCCGTACAGTAGCTTGTTGTTATTGGCCCAGGAAATCCAGGACACATTTTGATCGGGGACATCAACCAGCGTTTTCACGTTCCCTGAATCCAGGTCGACCAATAACAATTTGTGAGAATATTTTGCATCAGGTTTTGCTGCAAGCACCGCTAGATATTTACCATCCGGCGATATTTTCGCATAACTAAACTCATAGGGAGCAAACAGGTCTTCTGGTTTTATTGCTTGAGCTTCCGAGCCACCAATTGCCTGCGAAATGAACAATAAAAGCAACAAAAATAACTTCATGGGTATACCGCCGTCATTGTTCCCGCTCCCCGCACGACTCGCAGTCTTATCAATTTATGAGCCTTATATACTACATTTGGACTATAATTTGCTAAGAATTCAGCGATAAAAAGGCAATGAAATGTTTCTATGCATTGATTTGTGATTAGTATTGCTTTGGCTACATTAACTTGCGTTTGTGATGTCCAATGCCTGGGCCCTTTCAAACAAGACCATGCCATCACGTATTTTACGGTGAGTTGCTGGCGTCGACGTTCGAGATTATCGACGTGCTGTTTTACGGGATGGCCGTATGCTTTGGCTACAAATATGCATTTCCTCAGGTCAGCGATGATGATTTCAATCGCGCTCCCGGCAAGCCCATCTGAAGAGTCGCCGAACGCAGAGTCTTTCAGCCCTCGCACACAGAAGCTTTGGGGCTGACCGATGCAAGAGCGACACATATTGACGAACCAGCAACTGAAGGATTTTATTTCCCAGCATCGCCTACCCGAGAAGTTCGGTGACTTGATCGATGAACACTATTCGCCCCTGGCAAGGTGGCTGATACAACAGCGCGCGCCGGACGAAACGCTCTTCGCTGGAATCAATGGCGCACAGGGTACGGGGAAATCAACGCTTGCGGCCTTCCTGCGACTCGCGCTTGAATCGAATGCCGGCTGGCGCGTAGCGGTTTTGTCGATCGATGACTTTTACCTGGGAAAGGCAGAGCGCAGAGAATTAGGCAAGCGTATTCACCCATTGCTGGAAACCAGAGGCGTTCCCGGCACTCATGATATGCAAATGCTTGCTACCTGTGTCGAGAGACTCAGAAACCTTGCTGCAGAAACCCGCTTATCGTTGCCGCGCTTCGACAAGGCGCGCGACGATCGCGCGAACCGGGATACCTGGCCCGTTATCGCCGGACCGGTCGATCTGATCATTCTCGAAGGCTGGTGCGTCGGCAGCAAGCCACAGCCAGACGCTGCGTTGCTGCAGCCTGCCAATGCACTGGAGCGTGATGAAGACCCGTCTGGTGCATGGCGTCGCTATGTCAATGAGCAACTCGGGGGGGGGTATGCCGATTTATTCGCGCAATTGGACGCGCTAATTTTTCTGCGCGCACCAAATATGGGCGCCGTGCACCGCTGGCGTCTAAAGCAAGAGGAAAAACTTGCCGCGATCACGCCCACCGCTGCCGAAAGTATAATGGACAGCGAGCGGTTGGTACGATTCCTGCAGCATTATGAGCGCTTGACCAGTCAAAACCTGGTGTCTTTGCCTGACACCGCCGATGTTATTCTGGAACTCGACCATAATCATGGCTGCAGGCGAAGTTATTACCTGAATCGATCCAGTTGAAAGGTGCGTTCCCGCAGGTATGGATGTTCAAATAGACCGCGAGTCAGCGATAGCCCTGGTCGATGTAGGTGAAGCATCGAGCGCTGCCGAAATAATAAAAGCTGTCGAGGCCCTGTTCGCACACCCCGGCTTCGTCGATGGCATGGATACGATCTTTGACTACAGTCGGTGCGATTTCTCCAAAGTAAGTGCCGAGGATCTGAAATCAATCGCCCGCTTTCTTGTTCCTCACCTTCCCCGGTTCGCAAATCGAGTCAACCTGGTGGTCGAGCGCGACCTTGAATACGGTCTGGCCAGGATGTATGGGGTATTCGCAGAAGAGATCGCTCCAAGCGAGCGGCGCATCTTCCGTGACATCGATGCAGCGCGAGAGTGGTTTCTGTCGAACAAGCAAACTTGAAGCCACCTCTGACGATCCATCGCAACCGGTCAAGAGTGGATCGGAGGCGACAATTACTTACGCTAACAAAGGCAGCTAAAAAGCCCACCAACCGGCGTTTGAACAATTATTTCTATATCGACCCTATTGGCAGGTAGCGAACATCGCGCCTGGCGTTAAGACTTACTCAGGATCGGGTCGGACTATCACCGTGTCGGCAATAGGAATGATCTCGGTCACGGGCAGGCCGGCAGCCTCAGCATGCTCGCGAATCGCTTCCTCACTGCTGGCCTGATAAATGCAGACAGTGCCCAGGGCCCCGCTGGTTTCCGCCAGCACATAGGTTCATTTGGACTTCTCCCATTGATTGTTTTTGTTACCCACATTCCAAATCTCGGATTGGAAACCGCAGCGGTCATCCTGCCGCAGATGCCCATTATTCGCCACTGCCATGATCGACTGGCTGGATGCCGCTTGCATATGATTTGCATTGGCCGGCGTTGGGCCGGATGCGGGCGTGGGGTTCAATGGCAACTTATGACTCGATTTCCGGGTAGTTCCACGTATTTATTGGATTCTAATAATCGCGTTATGATGGCATAAGGCTGTTTACGAGCGCCCCGCGCGTTAAAGGAAACTCAACAATGTCAGTCGATCTATCCATCGTTAAAGCGGGGCTCGCCATTGTTCTGCTCGGGCTTTTTTTCAATATCGGTCTTGGGATCTCATTTGGCATCAATGAAGACGCCTTCAAAGATTACGTTACCGATGGCATAGCGGCTCATCCCGAGCTGCACAACGAAGCGAGTCAGGACAAGATCTGGCGTTACGCACAACGGGCGCACTTTCATGCCGGGGGAATTGCCGCATTCTGCCTGGGGTTGATTATTCTTGTATTGTTCTCGGACCTGGCGCCAAAATTTCAAACAATATCTGCACTATCGATCGGCCTCGGCAGCTTCTACCCGTTGTCCTGGCTAAGCATGTTCTTGCTGGCGCCGTCGATGGGCCGTGGCGCGGCGCATGATCATATTCTGACGGAGTTTTTCGTTTATATCGGTGTCGGCGGAATATTGATCGGCAGCTTTTTCCTGATCGCCAACCTGTTTCTGGGTCTTTTCAACAGCCGCGGGCATGTTTGAACAAGGCAGCCAGAACCGGGCCATTTGTTCCATCGCACGAAATAGCACAATAGTGCGGGTCGACATCCCGGTAAAACCAGGCGATTATAGCCAGGCATTGGTTGCAAAGGAGTGATTCTGTACCTAGGCTAGGATCAGCTTCGTACGGGAACCCAATTGGATCAGAGCCCTTTGCAAGCATGCGTGGTTTTCTCACACTGTTAATCGCCGCAGCCAGTTTCTATGTTCTGCTGGCGTTGATGTTGTTTTTGTTCCAGGACAGGATGGTGTTCCTGTCCAATCTTCCCGGTCGGGCCCTGACCGCTACTCCGCGAGACGCCGGATTCGACTATGAAGATGTCACGCTGGAAACCAGCGACGGATTGAAATTGCACGGCTGGTATGTGCCGGCAGCCCAAGCCCGCGGGGTCGTCCTGTTCCTGCACGGCAATGCCGGCAATATCTCCCACCGCCTCGACAGCATCGCGATCTTCCGCGAGCTGGGTCTGGACACCCTGATCATCGACTATCGGGGTTATGGCCAAAGCCAGGGAAAACCTTCTGAGCAAGGAACTTATCTGGATGCCGAGGCTGCCTGGCACTACCTGGTCAGCAACCGTGAGGTGGCAGCGGACAGGATCATCGTTTTTGGCCGTTCGCTCGGCGGCGCGGTTGCCGCCTGGCTGGCAAACCAGTACAGGCCAGCGGCCCTGATTATCGAATCCAGCTTCAGTTCGGCGCTGGACATGGCGCGCAAGCTCTACCCTTTTATGCCGGTGCGCTTGATCACCCGGCTTGATTACCCGGTGAAACTATACGTGAGCCGGCTGCACTGTCCTTTGCTGGTGATCCACAGCCGGGACGATGAGATCATTCCCTTTACCATGGCCGAAGCGATTTACAACTCGGCAGCGGAACCGAAGTCGCTGCTGGAAATCTGGGGCGACCATAACAATGGATTCCTGCTGAGCGGGGATCGTTATTTGTCAGGACTCAATGAATTTATACAAGAAAATCTACCGCAGTAGGGCCGCGGTTTTCATCCTGCTGGCGAGCGTATCGTTCGTGATATTCGCAGACGATGCGCAATATGCGGTCGATCGGGCCGCCATGGTCGCCGAGATCGAAGAGTATGCGCGGCTTAACGGTGATCAGGCGTTTGCCAAGCGGGTAATGCAGTCCATGGCCAGCGTGCAACGTCATGAATTTGTTCCCGACGCGCAAAAGCGTTTTGCGTATGCGAATCGTCCCTTGCCGATCGGCTTTGGCCAGACCATATCGCAACCGTATATCGTGGCTTTGATGACCGACCTGATAGAGCCTGACAGCGACGATGTAGTTCTCGAGATCGGTACCGGTTCAGGGTACCAGGCGGCAATCCTGTCAGGTCTCGTAAAAAGCGTCTACAGCATTGAAATAATCAAGCCGCTGGCAACACAGGCTGCGGCGCGGCTGCAATTGCTTGGCTTTGACAATGTCACGACCCGCCTGAGCGATGGCTATTACGGCTGGGCCGAGCATGGCCCCTTCGACGCGATCGTCGTGACCGCCGCGGCGAGTCATGTGCCACCCTACCTGGTCAGGCAACTGCGCCGTGGGGGACGCATGGTGATCCCGGTCGGCGGCCGATTCCTGACCCAGCAACTTTTGTTGATCGAAAAGACCGAGACCGGGGAAGTCAAAACGCGGCAAGTCATCCCGGTGATATTCGTACCACTGACAGGCGAGCATTAGGCGCAGTTATCCGGGGAAAACACCAGCCGGAAAGACAATGTGAAAACACAAACCCCCCGCTTTGTATTTTTCTCTGTATCGCTCATCTCCATGGCCGCAATCGGCTATGAAATTCTGTTGATGCGATTACTGTCGATCGTGCAGTGGCATCATTTTGCCTACATGATCATCAGCCTCGCACTCCTTGGCTATGGCGCGAGCGGCTCTTTTATCGCGCTGAGTAAACGCTTGATCGTTCCTCATTTTGCCCTGGCTTTTAGCGTCAGCGCGGTATTTTTCAGCGTTGCCATGATTATTTGTTTTGCGCTGGGACAGCTCGTGCCTTTCAATGCGCTGGAGATAGGCTGGGATCCGCGTCAGCTGATCTACCTGTCGCTGATGTACCTGGTGTTCTTCGTGCCATTTTTTTTTGCGGCCAGCTGTATTGGCCTCGCTTTCACTTGTCTGAAGGAACACATCAGCCGTATTTATTTTTTCGATCTCGTGGGCGCGGGAACCGGGGCGCTGCTGGTTGTCGCGGCCCTTTTTCTGCTGTCGCCGCAAAACGCGCTGCGGTTACTGGCGGTATTCGCGTTGGCTGCATCGGCATTGGTGGGCCATGCCGTCGGGTCGCCAGTGCGCAACCGCCTCATGCTTACGCTGGGCATTTTTCTTATTGGCCTGGTGTTCGTCTTGCCGAAGAATTGGCCGGATTTTCGGATATCCCAGTTCAAGGGACAAAGCCAGGCCTTGCAGGTCATCGATGCCCGCGTACTGGGACAATATTCGAGCCCGCTGGGTCTGTTGGCCGTCGTCGAGAGTCCGACCATCCCGTTTCGGGACGCACCGGGCCTGAGCCTGAACACACAATCTGAGCCTCCGGCTCAACTCGCTTTGTTTACTGACGGCGATGCGATGAGCGTAATTACGCGCTTCGATGGCAACCTGGATGCGCTCGCGTACATGGACGATGTTACCGCCGCACTGCCATATCGTTTGCTCGACAGACCAAAGGTGCTGGTCCTTGGCGCCGGTGGCGGTACGGATGTGCTGTTTGCCATCTATCACGGCGCCCGTGCAATCGACGCCGTCGAACTGAATCCACAGGTGACGGAGCTGGTTGGCGACACTTATGCCGATTTTGCCGGGCACTTATACGACGATGAGCGTATCGATGTATACACCGACGAGGCCCGCTCTTTTGTCGCCAGAAGTACTGCCCGGTACGATCTGATACACATAGCGCTGCTGGATTCTTTTGCTGCATCCGGAACGGGCGTCCAGGCACTGAGTGAAAGTTATCTTTACACCGTCGAGGCCATCGGTGAATACATGCAACATATCGCACCCGAAGGCATGCTCGCGATCACACGATGGCTCAAGGTGCCACCTCGCGACAGCCTGAAGTTATTTGCCACGGTGACCGAGGCGCTGAAGCGGGCTGGAGCAGCCGATCCCGCACAGAGCATTGCCCTGATCCGGAGCTGGAATACCAGCACGATGCTGGTCAAAAACGGCGATTTTTCCGCCAGGGAAATCGCAACCATCAAGGAATTTTGCAAAAGCAACTCTTTTGATACCGCTTTTTATCCATCGATGAACGCCAGCGAAGCAAACCGGTATAACCTGCTGGATCAGCCCTTCTTGTTTAACGGTGCGACCGCGCTGGCGGGTCAGGGAGCTGCCGATTTTCTCGAACGTTATAAATTCCAGATCGAACCGGCCACCGACGACAAGCCCTATTTTTTCCATTTTTTCAAATGGCGCACGCTGCCCGAATTGCTGTCGCTGCGCAAGCGCGGTGGCGCCGGACTGATCGAATGGGGTTATCTGGTGCTGGTTGCCACCTTGATCCAGTCAATCCTGGCAGGCGCCGCTTTAATTCTTTTCCCGCTTTGGATCGTAAAGCGCCGCTGGCCTCGAGGCGCCGGCACCCGGATGGGTGGGTATTTCTTTCTCCTCGGCCTGGCTTTCTTGTTCGTGGAAATGGCTTTCATTCAAAAATTCATCCTGTTCCTGGGTCATCCCCTTTACTCGGTCGCCGTCGTGCTGAGCGGCTTCCTGGTTTTCGCCGGGCTGGGCAGCGGCTATTCGCAGACGCTGGTGCGGCGCTACCGAGGCCGTCGACTGTACCTGGTCGCCTATGCCGTGACAGGAATCGTCTCCGTTGCCCTGGTTTATTTGTTTCTGTTGCCTGAATTGTTCGACCGCCTTATCGGGCAGCGCGACGCGATCAAGATACCGATTGCGCTGCTGATGATCGCGCCACTGGCATTTTGCATGGGTATGCCTTTTCCGCTTGGTCTTGGCCAGGTCGCCAGCAAAGCACCGGATTTTATCCCGTGGGCCTGGGGCATTAATGGGTATGCTTCGGTCGTGAGCGCATCGCTGGGGACGCTCCTGGCGATTGAGTTTGGCTTTACGGCAGTGATTCTGCTGGCCCTTGCGCTGTATGTGGCGGCAGCCGTGGTCGTTAACACCGGCGCCTTTTTTCGACTACCACCGGCAGGCTCTTGATACTGTCAATGATCGCTCTGAGCGTGCAGGATTCCAGGCGAAAAGCGGCTCATTTCGCCCGGAAGCGCGGCAACCAGCGCGGCACGCGGGCACAGTAATCGAGATACGAGTCGCCAAACAATTTTCGCAGGTGAGGTTCCTCGTAAATAACGATAACCGCATGAAATGCGAGACCAACGATCAGCGCATAGACTACAAGAATGATGGCCTTGAAAGAAACGGCCCACGCCAGGATCAGGATAAGCACACCAACAACCATGGGGTTCCTTGAATACTGATACAGGCCACGAACGACCAGTTTTTTCGGCGGGTCGATGGGTGCGGGCGTACCCCGGCCAAAGGTCGCGAAATCCCAGACACACCACAAATAGATCGCTGAGCCCACGACAAAAAGCAAGATCGAGACCATGGTCATGAAGCCCAGTTCGGTGCGCCGACCACCAACGATCAACCAGGGAATCAAGAAAGCGGCCGTGCCCGGCGCGACTATCGTAAACGCAAGGTTTTTGAGAAACAGAATCAAGTCAGATACGGTCCACCAGTTCACTTGGGTGGTCATACCCTAGACTCTGTTTCGGGCGGGTTCAAGTTGCACTGCAGGAATCGGTGAAACAAGGTTCTGCCAGCGCATTCAGGCCATTGCTCGGCACATACGCTATGTTTGCTAACCGATGAAAACAGATCAAAAATTCACGCCGCTGCCGCGGCTTTCGTGCCTGAAATCCCAAAATCCAGGCGTTTCATGCCCTGAACGCAGTTTCGTGACCTGATTCACATATTGTCGCAATACCGCGGACTAGGCTACGTGCGTCATGGACGATTGCGCACAGCCTGATGGCGGCGCCGGAGGAACGAGTGTGAAAATACGGATATTGCTTGCCCTGACTGGGCTGGGCATGCTGGGCACCCAAGCTGCCATTGCAGACGACAATTTATGGTTTGGCGCGAAAGGCGGCACCTTGGGTATCGGCTTTGAAGCGACCTGGCGGCCGACCCCAATACTGGATTTCCGCGCCGGGCTGAACAAATATACTTATGACACCACCGCCGCTGAAGCCGGTATCGATTACGATTCCGAACTGGATCTGAATACATTTTACGCGACAGCAAATCTGCGCGCACCGATGAGTCCTTTCCGGCTGACTGCCGGCATATTTTCCAACAAAAATGAGGTCAAACTGGTCAGCCAGCAAACCGCGACCTTTGATATCGGTGGCATGACCTATACGGGTGCCGAGGTTGGCACGCTCAACGCGGCGGTTACCTTCGATAAAACTGCCCCTTACCTGGGCGTCGGCGCCGATTTCAGGCTTGCCGACACAGTGGGTTTGAATATCGACCTCGGCGTACTTTGGCAGGGCACACCCATAGTCGGCATGACCGCCAGCGGCCCGATCGCACTGGATCCGAATTTTCAGGCCGAACTCGCCGCGGAAACGGCGCAGTTGCAAAGCGCGCTGGACAACTACAAAGCCTACCCGGTCGTATCTATTGGCCTGAGTTTCAATTTCTGATTGACTATCAGCAAGGACGAAATAGACCAGAAAGCCCGCTTTTGCGGGCTTTTTGCTGCCCGGAACACCCAATCAAATCGGGTATTTATCGCGACCGCCTTTATACCTCGGCAGGTTTTGTTACATAATGTTCAGGAAGTGTGAAATACATCCAAGACCGTCGACAAAGGCCTTGTAGGATAGCCCCGGTATCCACTATCGAGTTGTGGTATGAGCAGCACCGGAGTTTTCAGAATTATCCAGTCCGTTTTGAGTGGCAAGACGGCGGATCAGTCTCGCCCGGAAGACAAGACACAGGGAACGCCACCCGGCCCATACCACTCCGTGACCATTAAATCGTTGCGCAGTTCCTGCGTCACCGCGAGAGCCCTCAAAGGTATTCGTTTCCTGTCGAAGGAGGCGCCGGCGCTGCCCCTCGAAGACTGCGATGTCGATATCTGTAACTGCCGCTACGAACACCACGCCGACCGGCGCGATCGCCCTCGGCGAGGTACAGAAATGGGAGCGGCGAAGATCCCCTCGATGAGCGGCGAAGAAAAAAGACATGAACGCGACCGCCGGTCCACCGCTGAAGTCATCGATGAATTCGATGGCTCTGACACCTACTTCGACTACGTCTGCCAGCGACTGGTCCGGGAGCACGCAGAGAAAGCCGGCACCCTCAAGAAACTTGGCCTCAGCGAAGATGAGCTGTATTCCGAGGACAAAGTCTGGTACGAAAACGAAAAGCCTGTCGAAAAATAAACGCGTTATCTCCTTAGCCTAATACTGACATCGCCTGATCCGCCGCCCTGCCGCCTTCTGAAATGGCGTTGCGGTAATTCATCCGCGCACCCAGTTCCGAATGACCGAAATGGATTCTGCCAAAACCTTTTTTCACGACATCCTTCGGCGCAGGCTGCCCGTCCTTGCCGAAATAGAAACCCGGTTGCGGCGCAATATAGGCGTGCCCCCAGCGATTGAGGATGATGCCGGCAATATCGCGCTGGTCATCGAAGCCGGCCGCGCCAAACATTCGGGTCATTTGCTGGCGGATTTCCGTTTCGTACTGGCGGTAAGACTTCGACAACAACTCATTGCGCGCCAATGCACCCTGCTCCTTGATACCGTGGCCGGGGTAATTAAACGGCACATAAAATGTCATGACAGTGGGTTTGTCAGGGTCGAAAGGTTGCTGGCTGTTGCCGGTGATCATCGGCCGGCGTATCGAGCAGAATGTGCCAAAACCTTCGAACCACCGCGCCGAGGAAATGCCAAGGCGATCGAGGAATTTCCAGTTTCTCAAGGCCACGTTGACCACGAGCACGGGGCCGTGATGAAAATCTTCGTAAGCCGAGGCAATTTCCTCCGCCATATCGCTGACGATGTGACGCGCGACCCAGCCACCGATAGACAGCACGGCAGCCTTCGCGCGCACGCTCCGCACTTCACCATCCCGGTAATAACTCACGCGGACGTAATCGGCGCTATCGGCGGGCCCTTCATGACAGACCTCGATCACCGTTGCTTCAAGGCGCTCGCTGACCGGGTTTCCGGGCCGGTCGAGAGCCGAAAAATTCACGGCATTGTTCAAAGTCTCCTCGGATGACCGGCCGCCTTCGATGGCATCGGGAATCAGGTGCCTGACGATGTGCCGCAGATAACCCGCGTTACCCCCGGGGAAACTGAGGCTGACTGCCTGGGATTGATCGAGCACATCGAACGATCCGTAGGCGGTAGTACCCGGCATGGCCAGCAGATAGGCGGCATAGGCGGATATCACATCGCTGGAAAGACCATAGCTGCTGATCGCCAGGATCGGGTCGACAAATTTGGCAACGCCTGGGTCAAGACCCATCTCTTTTTCCAGCAAGTCCTTGTAGGACATGCTGTCGAGCCAGCGATCGAAATCGTCGCCAGCGTAATATTTCTGGCGCTGCTCATACGCGCGAATCATGTCCTTTCTGAAATTCTCCGGCCATGGCGTATTTTTCAGTTTGTTACGCCACGGGTTTCTGACCCAACCCGAGTCTTTGAAAAAGTAACCGGTATCGAACCTGCGTTCGCCCCAGTACATGGTTTCAAAGCTGTCCAGCGCAGCCTCCACATCCGAACTGCCGATCGCCGGTTGTGCGAACTCAAACTCGGTCGGCATACCGGTGGCCTGCCATATTTCATCGGACAAGCCGTCATGACCAGTCGGCAAAATAAAGCCGTTTGAGCCTTGCGGTCCATAAAGTCGATAACCATCGACATCGAACTCATTTTGCTTGGCTTCGCCACCGAAAATCGGGTGGTTGTCCAGGATCAGGCAACGCCCATCGGCACCGTATTTCTTGTGAAACTGAAAGGCCGCGGCGTGACCGGCGAAGCCACCGCCGATCACGACCATGTCGAATATCTCACCGGTATCCTCAGCTGTCCCCGCCAATGCCGGCCCATGGCCGTCACGAATCAGGTGCGCGGCCTGTCGAACCGAAGCCGTGTTGCCATTGGAGTGGGCATAGTCGCCGACACCGCCATAACCGGTCCAGGGATCGCTGAAAACACCTTGTGACCGGTTCTTGGCCGCAAACAGGGGTGCCGGTGCCGACAGCAAGGCTGCGCCCGCGCCGATCAACACGCCACCAAGAAAATCGCGCCTCGTGATTTCAGTGTTTAGCCCGGAACTCCGGTTCTTCGTTGTAGGCATTTGTTTACGGTACACCTGGCTTCGATAGCATGCCGGGCCTACTCTGCGCGGGGCCTTGAAAGAACCAAAGTGTATCACGGGCCATACAGGTACACAGGCTGCCCCCAGGCCGATGATCAGGTCTTGACATGCAACATTTTAGTTGCCTATTATGGACCCCGATGGATCAGATATTCAAAGCCCTGGCGAACAGGAGTCGTCGCGAAATCATGGATCGGCTATTCGCGCGTGAAGGCCAGACCTTGAATGAGCTTTGCGAATACGCGAGCTTCAGCCGGCAGGCGGTTTCCAAACACCTGCAAATACTCGAAGACGCGGGCCTCATCGTCATCCATTGGTCCGGGCGGGAGAAACACCATTATCTGAATCCAATGCCGGTACATGAGATCAGCGAGCGCTGGCTGAAAAAATACGCCCGCAGACAAATGACGGTGGTATCGGCACTAAAGAAAAACCTGGAGAAATAATGATGAGCAACAAGCCCGAATATATTTATGAAACTTTTATCCGCACGACACCGGAGAAACTCTGGGAGGGACTGACCAGCGCGGCCTTTACCCGCCTTTATTTTCACAACACCGAAATCAGCTCCGACTGGGAGGTGGGCTCAGCGGTCGTTTTCAACCGCGCCAATGGCGGTGGTGCCGCCGTTGAAGGAAAAATCCTCGCGGCAGAAAAACCGAAGCTGCTGTCATACACCTGGCGAGCGTTGTATGACGAGGATATGGCGGCCGAATCCCATTCGCGCGTGACTTTCGAAATCGAAGCAATGCCCGGTGTGTGCCGTCTGCGTATCGTCCACGACGACTTTGAGGCCGGCAGCAAGACCTACGAGCAGGTAAGCCAGGGCTGGAGCGCCATCATCTGCAGCCTCAAATCGCTGCTGGAAACGGGTGAACCCTTGTTGCTGGCGGGCAATGAGGAAACGACAGAGCAGGTAAAAGGTGCGGCTTGACAATGCCGGTGGCGTATTCGCCAAGTACAGCACGACTCCGCCCGGTGACCGCCGATTGTCCTTTTACCCCATCCTGCCGATCGGATCATCGAGGCTGTCCGGGGGCGCGGTAAACCATGCCGGTCCCCGGAGAGTCATGTACAGGCAATCTTCCAGGCGCACACCGAATTCTCCAAAAATATAAATGCCCGGCTCGTTGGAAAAACACATACCGGACATCAATGGCGTGGTTTCGCCATGTACGAAGTTGACGCTTTCGTGCCCATCCATGCCGATTCCGTGACCGGTGCGATGACTCAGACCGGGTGTCTGGTAACCCGGGCCGTAACCGAGCGATTCATAATACGCCCGGACGGCATCATCGACCGCGCCGGCGGGTGTACCCAAAGTCGCCGTTTCGAAAGCAATTTGCTGTCCTTTGCGGACAGTTTGCCAGACTTCCCGTTGCCGTTTCGTTGGACTGCCCAAAACAAAGGTGCGCGAGATGTCCGATCTGTACCCTTCGACCGCACAACCACAATCCATCAGCACAATCTGCCCTTTTTTAATTTCCTGTGGCTGGTTGGTGCCATGCGGATAAGCGCTGGCCTCGCCAAACAAGGCCATGTTCCAGACCTCAACCCCGCCCAACGCCGTCTGTGCGTCAAACATCATCGCGTTGACGTCGGCCGGCGTCATCCCTGCTTCCAGTCTCGAATACACATGTCGAAATGCCGTCAAGGTCACTTCGCTGGCCTTTTTCATCAGCGCGATTTCATTCTCTGACTTGTACATGCGACAACCCAGCGTGACCGGTAACGCCGATGTTATTGCGAACGATCGGACCGACTTTTTAATCCCCTTGACCACAAAATAGCGCACGGTATCCTCGAGCCCGATCACCCCTTGATTGAGCCCACGATCCTTGAGTATGCCGGCGACGAGGTCGAACGGGCTCTCGTGTTCGTGCCAGGTGCGTATATCATCGCCAAAAATCATCGACTCGCGCACGCTCGGCTCTTCAAAATAGGGAGTGATGACGGCGATCTCCCCGCGCCTGGGAATGATCACCGCGGTCAGACGCTCGCTACGCCGCCAGCTAACGCCACTGAAATAAAGCATGGCGGAGCCCGGTTCCAGCACGATTGCATCGATCCCCGCATCGACCATCAGCATCTGCGCTTTGGCGATCCGCGATAATCTTTCATCGACACCGATCGGCTGGACATCGCCGGTTATGGATTCCAGCCCTTTACCACCGCCATCGTTGTCATCAGGATCTGGTGAACTGCTGCAGGCAGTGAGCCCCGCGGCCGACAGGCCAGCTATACCGGCGGTCAGACCGCTGATTTTCAAGAATTCGCGTTTACTGATCGGCATACGATTCTCTCCTGGCGTTATGGTCTGCGGCGAAGCGGAGCCTAAGTGTATCGAAAGCGCCGGACAAATTGGATCTGAGTCTTTTTATAGCGCAAATGCGTTTCTTGTACTATATTTGGGTATATCTCCCATTATCGCGCTACCTGCCTACGTCGCTGCCGGCTCGTTGAAATGAAGGAATGACACCGATGCGATTATTGACTCTTTGTTGCGCTGCGCCGTTTTTCGCCGCCCTTTCTGCGTGCACACATCTGACTATCGAGAATCCTGTGCTGGATGAAATGCCGCAGGCCACAGATGATGCGGCGCTGGTGTTTTTTTTCAAACGCAGTCATCGCTACAATCAAGCCCGCAATCATCACGTTTATGATGGCGGCGAATTCCTGGGCGCCGTGAAAGACGGTTCATTCTTTTTCGTTCATCTGGCGCCGGGAATACACGATTTTCCCTGCCTGAAATTGGGCCTCAATGCCGGCCTGACATACTATCTGGTTGTCGGGGAAGGCTACCAATACGACGTGGATAAAAGCCTGGATTTTGCCACCGATCGACAGTCCGCGTTGAGCAATTGTCCCCCATTGTTTTCACCGATACCAGCAGAATACGCACAGCCGATAATTGCGCATCTGAGCTATACCATCATAAGAAAGGACTGACGCCAATGCGATTACTGACTCCCCTGTGTGCTGCACTGCTGCTTGTCGCCCTTCCCGCGTGTGTGAACAGAATTGTTGAATATCCGCCATTGCCTGAGCAACCGCAAGCCAGGGACGACGCGGCACTGGTGTATTTTTATAGACCCGATTACCACGATCACAGCAGTTACCACCATCACAAAAGGAAAAACTACGAGTACGTAGACGATGACGGTGAGTTTTTAGGCGCGGTGGCCGAAGGTTCATTCTTTTTTGCTCATGTAAAACCCGGAACACACAACTTTTCTTGCCTGAAAATTGAAATCGAGGCAGGCCAGATATACTACCTGGAGAATTATAATGGCTATAGACGCAACAGCTGGGATCCACTGATTCTTTGCCCGCCGAAATTCGTTCTGCGATCGGCAGACTACGCCCAGCCGATAGTTGGGGGCCTGACCTATACGAAGGTAAGGAAGGAGTGAGACCAATGCGATTACTGACTATTTTATGTGCTGCGCCGCTGATTGCCGCTCTGTCCGCGTGTACAAACATGATCATCGAATACCCGGTGCTGCGCGAGATTCCAAAAGCCGGAGACGATACGGCGCTGGTGTATTTCTTTAAAGCCGGCAGTTACTACAATCGCGCGAAAAATTACTACGTATACGTAGACGGCGGTTTTTTGGGTGCTGTCAAAGAGGGTTCATTTTTTTTCACTCATCTCGAACCCGGAGTCCACAACTTCTCCTGCCTTGAATTGAAAATCGAGGCCGGCAAGACATACTACGTGGAAAATACGCTGTACCAGCAGTCAGGCTTTTACGTGTCGAACAAACCGGCCAGCAGGATACACAAACTGATCGAGCCAAGGTTTACCTGGGTCTCACCAGCACGTGCCGCAGATACCCTGCCAAACCTGACCTACACGATTATCAGGCACAACAAAAAACCCGGGGGCAAAACCGGGTATTATTGCGAATCAGTTTCCCAGCCTGAAGCCTATCCAAAATCCGTGACCTCGTCCAAAGACATATACTAACGCGAACTTACACGGTAATTTTGCGTCTATTATTTTGGCCTTGAAACAAAGTGCCAAGCGAGGGGAAAATCATGCGCATGTTCCATCGAATTTCGCCCCTCTCGATGAAGAATGCAGTTGCACCGGCGCTCTTTTTCTTCCTATCCAGTGCGGTTTCGGCAGGCGACTGCGTCGTTCTGCTGCACGGATTGAACAGGACCTCCGCCTCAATGCAGCAGCTCCAGACGGCGCTGGAGAATGAGAAATTCAGCGTCGCGAATATCGATTACCCCTCTCGTGAACAGTCGATCGAAGCGCTTGCGAAAACTGCTGTTGCGAGCGGGATCGATCGATGCCAGGAACAGTCTGCCGATGCGATTCATTTCGTTACCCATTCGTTGGGTGGGATTTTAGTTCGCCAATATTTTCAAACCAACGACCTGGATCAGTTAGGCCGCGTCGTCATGCTCGGGCCACCGAATGCCGGCAGCGAGGTTGTCGACAAATTAAAGAATCTGCCGGGATTCGAATTGCTCAATGGGCCTGCCGGAGAACAGCTCGGCACTGCAGCAACGGCGTTGCCCGCACAGCTTGGGCCCGTCGACTTCGAACTGGGCATAATCGCGGGCTCCCAGAGTATCAACCTGATCCTGTCATCGCTCATTCCCGGGCAAGACGATGGCAAAGTCTCCGTGGAGAACACCAAGGTCGAAGGCATGACCGGATTTGTCACCCTGCCGGTCACCCATCCTTTCATGATGAGTAACTCCAGTGTGATCGAGGAAACCATCCATTTCCTGTCGCATGGCAAATTTAGTGCGAAAAGCGAAAATAACCCGCCCGCGAGCGCCGAATAGACTGTTTTCAGCAGCCACCGCTTAGTTGTTATACTCGACCCAATCCAAATACACCTTAACCCGAGGTCATTCATGAACCGCACAATTCAATACGCTCCCGCTATGGCGGCCGAACAGCAAGCCGATTTCATCCTCAAGACCTACGCGCATTTGTTTGGTGCGATCTCCGGTTTTGTGTTTATTGAATACTATTTGTTCACCACTGGGTATGCCGAAACGATAGCGCGTGCGCTCCTGGGCGTCAGCTGGCTGATGGTTCTGGGTGGTTTCATACTGGTGGCCTGGCTGGCCAGCCGGGCTGCGCAATCGGCAAAATCGGCAAGTACGCAATACCTGGCGCTGGCGGCTTTCGTCGCAGCCGAAGCAATCATATTTGTGCCATTACTCTATATCGCCGAGAGCTACGCGCCGGGCACGATCGAAAACGCCGCGGTTGTAACTCTGCTGGCATTTACTGCATTGACAGCGGTGGTTTTCGTCACCCGCAAAAACTTTTCTTTTCTCCAGCCATTCATGATGTGGGGCGGGATGCTGGCAATGGGCATGATCGTATTTTCGGTTCTGTTCGGCTCATCGCTGGGTCTTTGGTTCAGCGCGGCCATGGTACTCTATGCCGGTGGCGCCGTGCTTTTCGACACCTCGAAAATCCTGCACGAATACGGGCCGGGTCAGCATGTGGCCGCGTCCTTGCAGTTGTTCGCATCGATCGCCCTGCTGTTCTGGTACGTTCTTATGCTTTTCATGGGAGACGATTAAAGACTCCTGAAGAGGTATCACGTCGATGTGTGCCAAACGGTGAAAGAATTTAGCTGCCATTCCTACACCGCCTGGCGGAACTGCTCCTGCTCCGTGCTTCCGCTTAACGCAGTCGTTGACGCCTGACCGCCGGCAATGATTGTTTGCACGGTATCAAAATAACCGGTACCGACAAAGCTCTGGTGCCGTGTCGCGCGGAACCCGTATTCTTCGTTACTGAATTCTCTCTGCTGGAAATTCGAGTAAGCGTACATTCCTTCTGCCTGGTAGGCCCTGCTCAACTCGAACATGCCCAGGTTCAGTGAGTGCCAGCCGGCCAGCGTTATAAATTGGAAGCGGTAGCCCATGGCTGCGAGTTCCTCCCGAAAACGCCGCATGGTCTTGTCGTCCAGGTTCGCTTTCCAGTTAAACGAGGGCGAACAGTTGTATGCGAGAAGTTGGTCCGGATATCTCTTTTTGACGGCTTCAGAAAATTTCCTTGCTTCCGCCAGGTCAGGTTGCGAAGTTTCACACCAAATCAGGTCAGCAAAAGGTGCGTATGACAATCCTCGATCGATCGCCTGATCGATACCTTCTCTCACGTTGTAAAAGCCTTCCGCAGACCGCCCGCCCGTCAGGAACCGGCGATCCCGTTCATCACAGTCCGCTGTCAGAAGACCCGCACCGTTCGCGTCGGTACGCGCAATCACCAATGCGGGCACTGCCATCACGTCGGCGGCCAGCCTGGCAGCCACCAATTTGCCAATCGCTTCCTGGGTCGGAACTAGAACTTTACCGCCCATGTGTCCGCATTTTTTCGCCGAAGACAACTGGTCTTCGAAGTGTACTCCGGCGGCGCCGGCGCGAATCATGTGTTTCATCAGCTCGAAAGCGTTGAGGTTGCCACCAAAACCGGCTTCTGCATCAGCAATGACGGGCACCAGCCAGTCAATCGAGTCGTCGTCGTCGAGCCCGTGGATCTCGTCGGTTCTGAGCAGCGCATTGTTTATACGCTCAACCATTTTCGGGACCGAATCCACCGGGTACAGGCTTTGATCCGGATACATCTCGCCAGCGCTGTTGCCGTCGCCGGCCACCTGCCAGCCCGAACAGTAAACCGCATTAAGACCCGCCTGCACTTCCTGAATGGCCTGGTTGCCGGTTACGGCGCCGAGCGCGCAGACCGGTTTTTCGCCATGCAGGGCGCGCCAGAATTTCTCCGCGCCCAGACGGGCAAGGGTATGCTCTACCAGGACCGACCCGCGAAGCCTCAAGACATCTTCCGCTCCATACGGGCGCTTAACGCCTTGCCAGCGCGGTTCTTCCAGCCACTCTTTCTGCAGCAATTCGATCTGTATTCTCCGCGTCATCTTTTGTCTCCTAGTCCAGGTATTGGTAGGCAGGGACGGTCAGAAATTCGTCGAATGATTCCTTCTTCACCATTTGCGAAAACAGCTTCGCAGCCAGGTCCATCTGAATATCGGCAGCGCCTCCACAGGCAGTTTTGCTTTGCATGCTGATCATGGTTTCGCAGAAAATCCGGTCAAACAGCTCCGGCGTCACAACCTCGCCGCTGTCGAGGACAACCCGATGGCGAAGCCATTGCCAGAGCTGGGCGCGGCAAATTTCAGCAGTCGCCGTGTCTTCCATCAGGTGGTACATGGGTACGCAGCCATTGCCGCCAAGCCAGGTAGCCAGGTATTGCACACCAACCCGGATATTGTGCCGGAAGCTGGCTACGGTAAACGCGCCCTGCGGCACCTTGAGCAGGTCGTTTGCCGAAACATCCACGTCTTCACGCAGGACATCGAGTTGATTGGGGCCTGTCATCACCGCGTCGAAAGCAGCAAGCGCGACCGGTACCAGGCCTGGGTGGGCCACCCAGGTACCATCGTGACCCGCATTGGCTTCGCGCTCCTTGTCCGCGCGCACCTTCGCCAGCGCTTCTGCATTGGCGGCATCGTCGCCTTTGATCGGGATTTGTGCGGCCATGCCGCCCATCGCGTGCGCGCCGCGCCGGTGGCAGATTTTGATCAGCAGTTCCGTATAAGACTTGAGAAAATGCCGCTCCATCGTGATTGCCGCCCGGTCGGGCAACACGAAGTCCGGGCGGTTACGAAATTTCTTGATGAAACTGAAAATGTAATCCCAGCGGCCGCAGTTAAGACCCACGCAATGATCACGTAACTCGTGGAGTATTTCGTCCATCTCGAAAGCGGCCGATATCGTTTCGATCAGCACGGTTGCGCGTATGGTGCCTGTCTTCAGCCCAAGCATTTCCTGCGCCGCGACAAAAACATCGTTCCACAACCGCGCTTCGAGGTGGTTTTCCAATTTTGGCAAATAGAAATAGGGGCCGCTGCCTTTTTCGAGCAGCGCAGCGGCGTTGTGAAAGAAATACAGGCCAAAATCGAACAAGGATGCCGATATGGTGACGCCGTCGACCCGCATGTGCTTTTCCTCGAGGTGCCATCCCCGGGGCCTGACAATCAGCGTCGCGACCTTCTCGCCCAGGGCATATTGTTTGCCGCTTTGCGGATGCTCGAAGGAGATCGTTCCAACCACGGCATCGCGCAGATTGATTTGCCCATCGAGCAGGTTGGCCCAGGTCGGTGAACAGGAATCCTCAAAATCGGCCATAAAGGCCTGCGCGCCGGAATTCAACGCGTTGATAATCATCTTGCGCTCGACCGGACCGGTTATTTCCACTCTTCGATCAAGCAGATCGGCCGGCGCGGGCCGGACTTTCCAGCTCCCTTCCCGTATCCCCCGGGTTTCTTCCAGGAACCCGGGCAATTCGCCCTGATCGAGCCCTGCCTGGAATTCCTCACGCTTTTTGAGAAGTTTCAGGCGTCGTTCATTGAACTGGCCGTGCAAACTGGCCACAAAACCGATCGCCGCCGGGGTCAGGATCTCCGCGTCGCAATTGCGGGCTGGCGCCAACAATTCGACAGCATCATTGGTTGGATTTGGCTTGTTCATGGCATCGATAATTACCCACTCGCTTGTTATAATCGAGAGAAATTTCACAAAGAAAATTTTACACTGTTAATTTCACAAGAGAGTTAAATATGGCGATCGGCACCGGTTACTTACGCAAAGCTCATTTTCTCGGCGCGAAGATCAGGACATTGCGAAAAGGCCATCGGTTGACGTTGGACGACCTGTCATTGCGATGCATGCAGGTCGATCGCAAGACCGCTCCGTCGGTGTCTTATCTGAGTATGATTGAAACCGGTAAGCGCATGCCTTCCGAAAAATTGCTGGCCTTGCTTGCGGAAGTATTGCAAAAGGATCCTGGCTGGTTTCTCGATGACAGCCCGCAACCGACGATTGCGGTGGCAGGAAAAACCAGTGGCGGTGTCGCTGGCATCCCGCTGGAACCAGGCTTTTTGTTTTCCCGTGAGCAGCTAAGAACAGCTCTGCCCGAGTTGTTGTCACAGACCGGAACCAGCGGCAGGCAATTTGCCTCCTTGCTGATTCGATCCTACCAGGAGGCCCGCCACAATCGATTTCCTGACCTGGAAAGGGCAGCGGAGGAAATTGGCGGGAAGCAATTCCCGCTCGGAGTGGATGAGTTGCTTGCTATCGTGAAGAAACTCAATCTAGAGATCAAATGGTTTTCGCGCAAACCGTTTATCGCTCGCGACGATGCCGGGCTCGAAATCAAGACACTTTTTCGTTCCTTTTTCGAACCGCCAGGCACCATCTACCTGAATCGTGAACTCGAGGATCAACCAGCACGGCTGAAATATGACCTGGCCTGCCATATTGGTCACAAAGTCCTGCATGATGGCGATGGGCTGCGTTCCTGCCAGGCGACGGCCGGTCAGCTCGGTGCATCGCCGCGACCGGAAACAGAGCTCAAGGAGATCAAGGAGCGCGACGTACTTTTCGCCTGGCGAGATTTTGAGTGCACTTTCTTCGCCGGCGCCTTGTTGTGCCCGAAATTGCCTTTTCGCCAGTTCCTGATTCGGACTGCCTACAGCGTCAATGCAGGCGACCAGGTCGGTCTGACACCATCGCTGATCATGCGGCGGATGACGGCCGTATCGCCCTACCTCCATTGGCATTATTTTGACGCCTACCCACCGGGCAAATTGCGTGCAGTGTATCGGGGTAATGGTATTCCCCTGCCATGGGGAAACATGCGCATGGTTTCGGACCCGTGCCGGCAATGGGCTGTCTTTCGGATGCTGAAACGGCAGACCAGTAAACCGTATGCACAAATTTCAGTCCTGCAAAAACAGGACGAGGCAAGGCTTTATGCCTGCGAATCCTTGCGTACGAAAGATTCCGCCGGTAATACGCACGTGATCTGTGCCGGCATCGATCTGTCGCCAGCTTTGCAGTCCCAGGGATATGACGCAGCAGGAATAGTCGAAATGATCGGTGCCGCCTGCCGCAATCAGAATGGTTCGGCGGTGATACCGGAAGAGGCGCGCAGGCAGATCCTCAGCAGCTTAAAAATCCTCAATATCGGCTGGGTTGAACAAGGACTCGACGAACCCGCCAGCATTATTTGCCCGCGGAGTACCAGCTGTCCAAGATCCCAGCCTTGTGCCGGCCGTCCACGGCAACGGCAGCGGCCCTGGCTGGACGAAATCAGGGAAGAGATTTTGGGCGAATGCGAGAACTGAGCAGGCGCGTCGCAAAAATTCTCAGTAAAAACCACCAGTTATGGGCCACGAAAAGAGCCTGTGTTGACTTTCGGATAATATGCTATCATAATGATAGCATATTGATATCTATGAGGCAAAGCCATGATTACGGAAATTGTCAAGAAAGTCCCATCCGGATACCCGCTGATCGGGCTGATACTGGCAGCGCAATTGCTGTTCGGTTACCTGTTTGTGAATGCAATCGGCAGAGGCTCGATCGGCCAGGGCGTGGCCCTGATAATAGTCTCACTGGTGACATTCATTCTGTGGTTCGGATTTTTCATGGTCCACCCGAACGAAGCGAAGGTCATGCAGTTATTTGGCAAATATGTCGGCACCTGCCGCGATCCCGGCCTGCGCTGGGCTAACCCTTTTTATAACAAGACCGCCGTTTCGACGCGGGTGCGGAATTTTGAAAGCAGCAAGCTCAAGGTCAACGATTCACGCGGCAGCCCCATCGAAATTGCGGCCGTCGTCGTCTGGAAAGTGTTCGATACGGCCGAGGCTATGTTTGAAGTCGATGACTACCAGGAGTTCGTTCATATTCAGACCGAATCCGCGTTGAGGAACCTGTCGACGACCTATCCATACGAGCCCCACGAAGGCGAAGGCACGGCGTTGCGCAGCCATCCGGCGATCATCGCCGAGGCCTTGCGCGATGAAATTCAGGCACGCCTTGAAAAAGCCGGCGTCAAAGTGATCGAGGCGAGAATCAGCCACCTGGCCTATGCACCGGAGATCGCCAACGCCATGTTACGCAGGCAACAGGCATCCGCCATTATCGCTGCACGCACCCAGATTGTGCACGGCGCAGTCAGCATGGTGAAGATGGCGCTCGAACAGCTCAGCGAGGAAAAAATTGTCGATCTGGACGAGGAACGCAAGGCCGCGATGGTCAGCAACCTGCTGATCGTACTTTGCGGTGAGGAAAACGCGCAGCCCGTACTCAATACCGGTTCGCTTTATACCTGATCGACGGATCAGCAGGTTTGTGAGGTGGCTTCCCGGCAATGAGTAACCGCAAAGCGTTCGCGCTAAGGGTCGATGAACGAATCCTGGCCGCAACCCAGGCCTGGGCAAATGACGATCTGCGCAGCCTCAATGCGCAGATCGAATTTGTTTTGCGGGAGGCGCTGAGAAAAGCCGGCCGCTTACCCAGGCAGCGCCAAAATTCCGGTCAGTGAGCTGCTGCCTGCCGCTCGCCCCTCAATCAGCGATAAAGACATCCTCGGCGCGCTTGCCAAACAATTTTGCAATGCGAAAAGCCAGCGGCAGGCTGGGATCGTACTTCTCCCTTTCGATCGCATTGACGGTCTGGCGTGACACATCCAGCGCTTCCGCCAGATCCGCCTGCGTCCAGTTCATCGCAGCGCGCAACTCCCTGACCTTGTTCTTCACCGGTAAAGACGCCCGCAGACGATCCACCCCATCGCCCAGGTGCAACTCATCAAGGCCGCGGCCAGCGCCCAGTTCAGGGTAGGTGCGCCAATCGACGCCTGCAGGACCCCATAGGCTACTAGCAGGAAAAGGCTGCTCGCAAAGGCGAAGGCCAGCGCGGCATCGTGGATCTTGCGCTCGAGTTCATCCATGCGTGCCCGGGCCAGCATCAGGACCGCCACCGCCGCAAGACCCGGCAATGCCGGTATCAGGCCGATGATCAGTGCGTTGTTTGCCTGCCTGTCGAGATTCAGCAAATACATCACAACCATCAACGCAACGGCCAAAACAGCGGCCAGGAGAAACTCGCGGCGGAATCGATGAAAAGTAATGGTGGACATCCCTGTCTCCTTCCGGTGTAAAGTACCCTTTACACTACGCTTTTCGAGCTAAATGTCAAGCACCCTTTACATATTTCCCGGTTGTTCGTTCGCCCGGTCTTTTTTAAGGCTAATATCGGTTGAGAAATGCCGCTGCGTGGCGGAGGTCACTACCGAAAAGGAATATTTGTGAATACAAGACACAGCAAAATCCCTCACATCACACGCACCACCTGGTTGCTGCCCCTGCTATTGATTGCGAGTTGCGCAAGCGTGGAGCAAAGCAACGGCGGCAGTGGTTTTGTCATTGCCAACGCGCGGGTCTTCGATGGCACCCGGACGCTGGACGGATATCACGTGGTGATTCGCGACCGGCTGATCGTGGAAATCAGCGACAGCAGCGAACTCCCCGGGGGACTGGAAATCATCGATGCCAGCGGCATGACTTTGCTGCCGGGCATGATCGATACCCATACCCACACCTCTTCCGTGAGCCAGCTACAGACCGCCTTGCGATTCGGGGTAACGACTATCCTGGACCAGATGACCTGGCCGGGTTACTTCCCGGTTCTGAAAACGGCCGCGGAAACCCGCGACGATGTCGCCGACTTCCTGTCGACCGATATGCTGGCAACCCCGCCGGGTGGCCACGGCACCGAATACGATATCGTCATTCCCACCGTAGACGGTCCACAACAGGCAGACGCTTTCGTCGCCGAACGGGTTGCCAATGGTGCGGATTACCAGAAAATCGTACTCAACGGCTTGCGGGCAATGAACGGCATGCCAACCATGAGCGCCGCTACCACGCGTGCGCTGGTCGAGGCCGCACATAAGCGAAACCTGAAAGTTGTCGCCCATATCGAAACACCCGATGACGTCAGAACAGTCATCGGCGCGGGCGCGGACGGGCTGGCGCATATCTGGCGCACATCGGGCGCCGAGCCTGAGTTGTCGAGATTGCTTGCGCAGCAAGGCATGTTTGTCACCGCAACGCTGTCCGTCCCGGATGGCTTCGTCATCGGAAGCGCGCGCGCACTGATCGCAAAAGACCCGGCCGTGACGCCCTATCTTGACGATGAAATGATCGCCAATCTGACGGCCAGCAATGAAAATCAGAATCTCCAGAACCTGGATCAGTATCTCGATGCCGTTCGCGGGCTGCACGAGGCAGGCGTCATGCTCGTGGCCGGTACCGATCCTCCCAATGCGGGCGTTATACACGGAATCAGCATGCACCGCGAACTGGAACTGCTGGTCCAGGCAGGTCTGAGTCCCAGCCAGGCCTTGTCGGCGGCGACGGCCAACGCGGCCGACGCGTTTGCTCTCGCGGACCGCGGCCGAATTGCGGTGGGGCTGCTCGCCGACCTGGTATTGATCGATGGCGATCCGACCCGCGATATTTCAGACTCTCGCCAGATTGTCAAAGTCTGGCGCAACGGCGTCGAATTCGACCGCTCCCTGACGGCAAGCCTCGCCGCCATCGCCGATGGCGATCACCGCAGCGAAGCTTCCCGGGCCCGCAACCAATACCGGCATCCGCTTGAAACGCTGGAATTTATTGGCATCGAACCGGACATGACGGTCGTTGAAATTTCACCTGGCGGGGGTGGCTGGTACACCGAGATTCTTGCGCCCTATCTGAAGGACAACGGCAAATTATACGCGGCAAGTTATGACCCCGATTCCGAAATTATGTATTTCAGATCGAATGCAGAAAAGTTTGACGACAAACTGGCCGCCGACCCCAACAGTTATTCCAAAGTCGAAGTCACGATTTTCGATCCGCCGCTGCTGCTCGATATCGCCCCGCCGGGTTCCGCCGACCTGGTCTTGACCTTTAGAAACGTCCATAACTGGATGAGAGAAGGCGTTGCCCGTGAAGCGTTCAGCGGCATGTATTCCGCACTAAAGGCGGGCGGCATCCTGGGCGTGGTGGAGCACCGTGCCAACCCTGAAAAAGAGCAGGACCCGGAAGCTGTTTCGGGTTATGCCCGCCAGGACTACGTCATCGAGCTTGCGGAATCGGCTGGTTTCGAATTCATCGAAAGCAGCGAGATCAATGCCAACGCCAAAGACAGCAGGGACCACCCGCAAGGCGTGTGGACACTGCCTCCGACGTATCGCTTGAAGGAAATCGATCGGGAAAAATATCTCGCGATCGGCGAGAGCGATCGCATGACGCTGAAATTCCGGAAGCCGGATTGATGCGTGCCCACGCCGGTGTCCAAAACATGCGCAAGGAATCCAAACGCCATGCCCGATAATAGAATCGACTCTGTCGAAACAAAAATCGCCTACCTGGAAGACACCTTGCAAACTTTGAACGACATCGTGAGCAACCAGCAAAAGGACATTGAAGAACTGCGCGTTAGCTGCAAATACCTTGTTGATCGGCAGAAAGGATTGGCGGAAATGATCGAAGGTGGCGCCGACACGGATGAGCGGCCACCGCATTATTGACCGGTTCGATTGAAGCCGATGTGGAGAGATGACCGATGAGCGATGTAATTAGCGGTAGCTGTCTTTGCGGAAAAGTGAAATTTGAATTGCGCGGCCCGTTCAGTTCCTTTTTTGTCTGTCACTGCTCAAGATGCCGGAAGGCAACAGGCTCGGCACATGCCAGCAATATTTTCACCAAACCGGAAGATTTGAGCTGGACCGCTGGTGAAGACCTGGTACGCGGTTTCAAACTGGATTCCGCGAAAAGTTTTGGCCGGAATTTCTGCGCTGAATGTGGCTCACCGGTACCCAGGGTGTCCGCAGAAAGGAACATGGTTGTTATTCCGGCGGGTTCGCTGGACGAGGATCCCGGTATACGCCCCGAAAATATCATTTTCTGGGACAACCGTGCGCATTGGTATGACGACATGTCATCCGCACCGCGCTTTGCAAAATATCCAGACAAATAAGCACCGGCGTTTCCATTAACTTTGCCCTGACAACGCTTGCCCTGCTGGCCTTCGCAGCCAATTCGGTACTCTGCCGGTTGGCGCTCGGCGCGGAAACCATAGACGCCATCAGTTTCACCTCGATCCGCCTGCTGTCAGGCGCAACGACCTTGCTGATTATCGTTTTGGCGAGCCTAAAAAAAGATCGGCTGCGCACGGAAGGAAGCTGGATGTCGTCGGCGATGCTTTTTCTCTATGCACTGCCCTTCTCGCTTGCCTATATCAGCCTGGATGCCGGTGCCGGCGCTTTGATCCTGTTTGCGGCGGTACAGATCACCATGGTCGGCGCGGCGCTTTTATCCGGCGACCGCCCGCATCGGATGGAGTGGACAGGCCTGATCCTTGCTCTGCTGGGTCTGGTTTACCTGCTCCTGCCCGGTTTGTCGGCTCCGCCACCGGGCGCTGCCGCGATGATGGTCCTGGCTGGCGTGTGCTGGGGTATTTATTCCCTGCGGGGTCGAAAGGCGAGTAGCCCCCTCGCCGACACGGCATCCAATTTCCTCCGCTGTGTGCCGGCGACAATTGCGGTGAGCCTGTGGTTTGCCGATGAAATCTGGTTGTCGTCGAAAGGCATCGTCCTCGCAATCATTTCGGGCGCCCTTACTTCCGGACTGGGTTACGTCATCTGGTACGCAGCGCTTCGCGCGATGAGTGCCACACGCGCCGCGACGGTGCAGTTATCGGTGCCGGTAATCGCGGCCCTTGGTGGTGTGCTGTTTCTTGCCGAAAGCCTGACGATGCGGTTGACTTTGTCATCTGGCCTGATCCTGGGTGGCATCGGTCTGGCCATTTTTGGCTCACGCAATGCGGCCAGGGCTGGAGTATCCTGAGCGCTGGCCTGCACGGTACCCGCTGATGCTGACAGTCAACGAGAAAATCCAGATCGCGGACAGTGAAATCGAACTTACGGCGATTCGCGCGCAAGGCGCCGGCGGCCAGAACGTCAACAAGGTCTCGAGCGCGGTGCATTTGCGTTTCGATATCCAGCGCTCATCGCTGAGCGATTCCGAGAAGGAAAAATTGTTGCGCCATCAGGACAAACGCATCAGCAAGGAAGGCATCGTCGTGATCAAGGCGCAACAACACCGCAGCCAGGAACAAAATCGCGAAGCAGCGCTGAACCGGTTGCGGGACCTGATTCTCAGTGCGATCGCGGTAAAGAAAATACGCAAGGAAACGCGGCCCAGCAGGAACGCGAAGAAAAAGCGTTTGGATGACAAGACACGGCGTGGCAAGACCAAGACCCTGCGCGCCAAGGTAACGCCGCGCGACCAGTAGTGACGGTTTCTTCAGGCGATAAATCCGTTGTAACTAGCCCTGCTCATCGACCTTGCGCTTTGCCCGATAGTAGGCTTTTCGATACCTCGACGAGGCCGGTTTCATTTCGTAGGCCCGGCTCAGCAGCTCCAGCGCTTTCTCCGGCTGATTCGCCAACGAGTAGGTTCGGCCCAGCGAATACAAGGCATTGACGCTGTCGGGATGATCCGCGATTCGCTCGAGTCCGATTTCGAATGCATACAGCAGATATTTATCAGCCAGGGCTTCCTCCCCGGCAAGCCGGTAGGTGCGAACCACAGAGCGATTAACCGACGCCCGCATTGGGTCCTCTTCGAGTTTCGCCAGGTCGATGCTGAGTGCACGGTCGACAAACTCCTGAAAGCTGTGTTGCTCGCCAAGAGACTGGTAGCACCCGGCCATTTTCCGAATCAATGACACATCGTCAGGATCGTCTTCGAGCAACCGCCCGTACAGACGGTTACTGATGTCGCAGCGGTCGTATCGGCGATAACGTCCGGCGAATTTTTCTATGCCGTTGTCGATCCTGTTATCGATGACCGACCTTCGCTCGGGTGACGAATAAGCGGCTACCGTGGTCAAACCGGCAACTGAAAATACGGTTATCACGAGGCCGCCCACCCACAGGCTAAACCTCTTCGACTGAGCGGCGCTCCACGAGGAATCTCCATTTGCGTACAGCTCGCGGACCGTCAAGAACCGATAATGCAAAGCGGTAATCGCCAACGCCATCGCTACCAGGATTTCTGCAATTTCCGCCTCGTTGAAGCTGAAAGGCTTTAGTTCGAGGTAGGCTGCACAGACAAAATAGGGCGCTACAACCAATGGTGGCGCGGCAACACCCAGTTTTTGCAGCCAGGCGGCGGGCCGCCATTTGAAGGAACAGGCGAGCGGGTACAACATTCCGTATGCCACCAGACCGGCGGCCAGTGTGTAGCTCAGGGCATCCTTCAGGAATGTTTTGTATGGGCCCGTGAAAATATTGTGAATATTTGCCTCGCCTTGCAGATTGCGGGCCTTCAAGAACTCCGGTGTCGAAAAGCCGAATATTCTTTGTCCCCAGGAAATCTCTTCAAGTACGACGTATGCACAGGCCACCGCGAGGATTGCGAAAAACCATCGGTAGTTCGATTTTGAGAAAACATTCCGCAATGACAAAATCATCGCGGCAAGAAAGAAATAGGTCTGACTCCACTCCCCGATCAGATCTTCATAGGTTAACCATATGAAAGCTATCGGGTAATAAAGGGCTATCACCAGGTACGCCAGTATCACCACGGCAAATATCGTGGCGATCAGGTATTGGTGTGGCCGAGACCACAGCGGCGATTTCAAGACATGATTTGGCGGCATATTTTCAACGATAGCTCGTAACGACCAGTCCTTACGTCATTAGTCGTGTCTCCACAGGAAATATCACAAAAAGACTCGATTATGCATCCATTCAGCTGGACCTCTCCCGAAATGGTGGACGCTCCCGAGCCTGAGATTGAGCCCCGCAAAGATCCATGTTGCCGCGATCATCGCGGCTCAAGCAGGATCAGCTGACTTCCACGCTGACCGCGATGGACTTTTCAGCATTCAGGGAGTTGCTGACGAGGCAGTTTTTCTCGGCCTTTTCGAGCAATTGCTTCGCCTTGCCGGCATCCGTCCCTGCGGGAATCCGCAGGCGCGCCTGAATGTCGAAATGGGTAAACCGGGTAACCCGATCGACCCGATCGAGCGTTCCGTCAATATTCATTTCGAGTTCGTTCCATTCCAGGCCCGAGGCTGTTGCAATAGCTCGGAAGGTCAGGATTATGCAATCGGCCACCGACGCGGTGAGTAATGATTCGGGGGACCATTGATCGCCTGGACCATCGAACTCGACCGGCGGCGCCGACGCAAGTTGCGGCGCCCCGGGTGAATCGAGCAAAACCAGTCCGTCCTTTTTTGCACTTGCACTGACCGGGTAACGGTGAGGAAATCCCTGCATTTTTTTCTCCAGATATTAATTACTGACTTTATTCGAACAATTTTGACGACTTGATACCTTGATCTATGGCAAATTACTCACGCCCGGAGGTCGTGCCAGCCACGGGTAAATTCATAAGTTCCCCGAGCATGCGGCCGATCTGCCAGTTCGTGTGATAGCCGGCAAAGCGCTCCGCCCCGGGACCAAAAGCATACACCCCTACATCGACAGCCGTATGAAAGCGCGTACTCCAGTCTACTTTGACATGGCTGCTCAGTATCGCCCCGATCACTCGCATCGCGTCTTCTTCGATATCCTCGTCTTCGAGATCCATCCCGGGGATTGCCAGCAGATTCTTTTTCTGATCCGGGTAAAGCGTGTCAATAGCGGTGTTTTCGACAAATACAGCAACCGGGTCGCCGCCATTTCTGATCAACGTCAGCATACCCAGGACCGTTGCTTTCTGATTTCTGAGAATTTCAAGGTTCCAGTCGCGTGAATAATTTTTTTCACCGACCTGCTCGTCTCGAAGCATGCGACCCAGGCTCAGACCGCCAGTTTCATGATCGGCCAGTGCGACCAGCAGCGTATCTTCTCGTTGCCTGACAAAATTCAGCGCAATGGACAGCGCTCGGTCAAACTCACCGATATCATGAACCAGCCAGCCCGGATCGTAATAATGCCCCGCACTATCGATCGAGCTGCCTTCGATGAGCAAGACGAATCCTCGATCGGCATCGGCCAGCCGGTCCAGCGCAAAACGCGTCATTTCCGCCAGGTCCGGTTCATCGTCTCCATCGCCGTGAAGCCGGTCCAGCGGAGCCGTCAGCCAGTTGCGCGCGAAAACGCCGAATACCGGCAGGCGCGCCTGCTCAAGCTCCTTTCGCTTCGTGATGAGCTGGTAGCCTGCTTCCTTCGCTTTCTGATACAGATCGGGATACCACAGAATATCCGGTTGACCGGGTAACGGCATCGCGGTCGCCAGGTCATTATCTGCAATGTCTGCATCGGTCACCGGCCCGGGCGCAAGATACCTGGCGCCCCCACCGAGTAACAGATCGACACCCAGTTCCAGTTGCTGCGATGCAATCTGCCGGTACTTGTCGCGATGGTCGACGTGCGCGGTAAACGCGGCCGGCGTCGCATGCTGAATCGGGCTGCTGACCACGAGGCCGGTCAGCAGGCCATTTTTTTTCGCCGATTCGATCAGCGTCAGCAATGGCTGTCCTTCGTCATCGACCGCGATGGCGCGATTCAGCGTATTGACACCGGTGGCAATCGCCGTGGCCGCCGCGCCGGAGTCGGGAATGCGATAATTGCTCGATGAGACGCTCGCGCTGCCGACCAGTATCTGGTCCATGACCAGCTCGCCCCAGTACGATCTCGCCAGCGTAACGGCCGCAGGTCCCATGCCGTCCGGTATCATCAGGATCAGGTTCCTGGGTGCATCGGCGAACGCCGGACCGGCGGCAGCCAGGCAAAGGCCGGCAGAAACCCACGGCCAGACCCGACTCATCAAGGATTTCCTGGAGAAAATAGCAGGCATTCAGCCAGCAGAAGCCAGTTGCGACGCCCTGCTCAACAAGGCATCGACCTCTTCGTCCTTGGTGCACCAGGCGCAAACCAGGCGGTAAATATCCCGGGTACCCGGCCAAAGGTGAAACTGGAAATCGGCCTCGTAGAGGCCGCCTGATATTTTTTCATCCATGCGGACGAAGACTTCGTTCGCCTGTACCGGGTGCAGCAATTCGATGCCAGGCAACCCGGTCAGACCCGCGGATAATTTCGCCGCTTGCTGATTGGCATTGGCCGCCCATCTTAGCCAGCGATCATCGGCCAGGCAGGCATCCAGTTGCGCCGAGACAAAACGCATCTTGCTCAACAGGTGGCCAGCCCGCTTGCGCTTGCGGCCGAGTTGCACGGCCAGCGCAGGATCGAACACCAGCAGCGCTTCCGCCATCATCGCGCCGTTTTTTGTCGCGCCGAAGCTCAGCAGATCGATGCCGGCCTTCCAGGTGATATCGGCGGGCGCCACACCCAGCGACTGAACCGCGTTGGCAAAACGAGCGCCATCCATATGCACCTTGAGATCGTGATCGCGAGCGACTTCGCACAAGGATTTCACTTCATCGGGCGTATAGACCGTGCCGAACTCGGTCGCCTGACTGAGGGAGAGAGCCAACGGCAGCACTTCGTGGTCGTCGAGATAGCCAGTCTCATCGAGTGCGGATGCCAGGTCTTCCGCCTTGAGCTTGCCATGATCACCATCGAGACCCACCAGTTTTGCGCCGGCCGTAAAAAATTCCGGCGCGCCACATTCGTCGGTATTGAGATGGGCATCTGCGTGACAATAAATCGAGCCAAAGGGCGCACAAATCTGCGCCATCGCCAGTGAGTTGGCCGCCGTACCGGTTGCCAGCGGCCAAACCTGCACTTCGGTAGCAAATACTTCTGAGAATTTCCGCTCAAGATCGGCAGTCAGCTGGTCCTCGCCATAAGAATGCACGAAACCCACGTTGACCGCTGCGATCGCGTCCAGAATCTCAGGCGCAGCGGGCGCTTCATTGTCACTGCGAAAATTGATGCTCATCGCCGATGATCCGGATCGCCGTTAATGGAAAAAACGGCGGTCAGTGTCGCAATTCGCCAGCGCGTGCGCAACAGAAAAAAGGGCCGAACCCCATGGGTTCGACCCCTGCTCCGCGCATTTTGCAAGCCAAGCGGGTGTCAGTTACTCGCTACCTGGCCCGCGCTTGGCTCGACCAGGCGCATGGTCACCCGGCGCTCCAGCGCGTAAGCATCGAGGTCGCCCTGGGTACCGCCACTGACCTCGCCGTGCGCATGGACCTGCAGGTTTGCCGCCGGCACGCCAAAGCCGATCAAGGCCGCTACTATCGCATCGGCACGCTCGCGCGACAGTTCCAGGTTGTACGACTCGTCGCCGCGTTCGTCTGCGTAACCGTCTATTTCAAGGATGAACCCGGGCTGCGTGGTCAGGATCGCCGCGAGTTCGGCCATGCGCTCACCGGTAGCGACATCGATATCGGCATTGCCGGTCTTGAACAGTACCTGCAGGCTCAGACCCGCAAGCTGCGACTGCCGGTACTGCAATTCCGCGCTCAGGCGCTCTTGCTGGCGCAGCTCATCGCGGACAATTGCGAGTTCCCGTTGCAGATCGTTGCCGGCGGAATTTGCGATCTTCAATTCCTGTTCCAGAGGATCCACGCGCCTGGCGACCGCGGAACGATTCCCCAGCCAGGCGCCGACGCCTGCGCCGATTGCCGCGCCAACGGGTCCGCCGACCAGGGCGCCTACCACGGCGCCGGTCCCGAATCCCTTGCCTTCGGCTGCGTGTTTCGCATCGTCGGCCCTTAGCTCACCAGCGCCAAAAAATACCGATGCCGCTGCCATCATTGCCATCATGTTTGCCTTTTTCATCTGCCTTCCCCTTGTCATCACGCGTTATTGCGTCATGGGTCTTATTACAGGGGACAAAAACAACGCCACCATGGCGGAACCATGACGGCGTGGGGATGAATAATGACAAATTATTACCCTCCACCAGGGTTGGCGGTGGAACCGGCTCCCTGACCTTGATTGATGATGTTGACTATAGAACCTTCCTGCAAAGTCTCGGCACCGCGTATCGCAACCCGGTCGCCGGGCATCAAATCACCGCTTACCGCGACCATCGCACCATCACCGTCGCCGATTTCGACCGTGATCCGGTGCGCCGTGTTGTCTTCGTCGATGCGATAAACATAGGTTCCTTCGCGCCGGAGAATCAATGCATCGCGAGGAACAACCAGTGTTTCTTCCATATTGCGCATCGGCACCGCTACGCTGATCAACTGGCCGATGGACCATTCACGCCCGGCATCCTCGGGAAGTTCCACCCGAATCTCAAAGGTTTGCGAACGTACATCCGTCGATGGGATAACCGAGCGAATATTTCCTGAAAACTCGGACTCGAAACCAAACATCTTCAGGCTGTCGCCACGATTCACGCGGCCAGCGTAATTGACTGGAACCTCCACCCTGACTTCGAGGTTTTCCGTGTCGGTCAGCCTTGCCAGCACGTTTCCGGGCGAGACATATTCGCCCTCACGCCGCAGGCGATCGGTAATGACGCCGCTGAATGGCGCACGAATTACCGCCCTGTCGAGTTGTTCCTGGATCCGCTCGAGTCGCAAGGCAGCAATCGACAAGTCGCTCTCCGCAATATCCCGATCCGACTCGGTTTGTTCGAGCTGGTTGATCGAAGTCGCCAGCGTTTGCGCCAGGCTGCGCTGACGCTCGAGCTGACTGTTCAGAAACCGCAGGCTGATTTTCGCCCTGTGCGCCAGCGCTTTCTGTTCCAGTTTCTGCAAGCGAAGGTCAGTGTCGTCGATACGAGCAACGACGTCGCCGGCTTTGGCATAAGTACCCGGCTCGGCGACAAAGACCAACGGCCCGCTGATTGCGGCAGTGATCTGTACATCGTTGCGGCTATAGATTGTCCCTGCTATCGGCACCGTCTGCGTGATCTGAGTGCTGATGACGCCAGCCACCAATACGGGTTTTGGCGGCGTCTGCTGCCCCTGGGCATAGAGCGGGCTGCCCGCCAGGCTCATCAAGACCGCAAGCAAGGAGATCATGTTTGAATTACTCATCATGTTCATCCCGGTAAAATCCTCAGCCTGTCTCCCGGCCGGCCGCGACCTGACCCGGGCTGCCGGTGCCGACGATGGTTGTCCGCCGCTCCTCCCCGAGGCGTAACAGGCTGGGCAGCAAGACCAGCGTGAACGACGCGCTGACCATCATACCGCCAACAATGACCGCTGCCAGTCCGCGGTATACATCCGAGCCGACACCGGGAATCACGACCAGTGGCAACATCCCAAAAATACTGGTCAGCGTGCTCATATAAACAGGCCGGGCACGAACCCTGATCGCCTCGGCGACGGCAGAGCGGCGGTCATAGCCTTTGCTTTTCTCTGCATGCCGGGTCTGGCTGACCAAGAGAATGGCGTTGTTCACGACCAGACCCAGCAAAATAATAAAGCCAATCATGGTCAGTAAATCCATGGACTGGTATGTCACGATGTTGAGCAGGCGCAAGCCAAGCACCCCGCCGGCCAACGCCAGTGGCATGACCAGCAGCACCAGGAAACTGTCACGCAACGAACGGAAAATCGCCGCCATGATCATGAACAGAATCAGGATCGCGAGCAGGAAATTGTTCCTCATTTCCTTTAACGCGCCTTCCAGCCGGTCCGCACTGCCCCGGTAGCTAATACTGGCGTCAATGGGCAAAGCCTGCTGAATCTTCGGCCCGACATCTGCACGCAGAATGGCCAGCGCCTCTTCGACGGTCATGTGCTCCGGCGGTATGACCTGCAAACTGACGGTCCGTTGCCCGTCCACCCGTTGCAACTGGCTCGGTCCCACCGTACGGGTAATCGTCGCCAGGCTGCCGATCGTCTGCACGCCAGACAGAGGCGTGCTGATTGGCATGGCCGCCAACGCTTCCGGCGAAGACCACTCACCCGACTTGAGAATCATGTCCATGCGATCATTGCCATCGAAATATTCGCCGACAAAAAGGCCACCGGTCATCGCCCGCACGGCGCTGGCGAAGCTGCGTTGGCTGAGCCCGGACTGGGCAATCTGACGTTCGTTGGGGTCGATCTGAAGCTCCGGCTCCGAAATCGACAGTCCCGGCACGGGACGAGCCACGGCGCCGGGAAGGAATTCGTCGATTGCCAGCATGCCGACCCTGGCGCCAGCCATCAGTGCGCCGATATCCGGCCCCTGCAGATCCACGTTGATCGCGCGCCCGCCACTGAAGCCAAAACTGAGCAGCGAGGCACGGGTTGGGAACGCTTGTGTATCCGGCAGACCAACCAGCAACTCATCCCTGAGCAGGGCGAGAAAATCGTCGACTTCTTCCGGCTCTTCCGGATACAGGAAGAGCATACTGTACGAGCCGTACATCGACAGGTTGTATCCGTTGATATAGGGCTTTTGCTCGTGATCCATGTATGGCTTCAGGCGCCGCACGATCTCGCCGGCAATTTCTTTTTCCAGCATTTTCACGGTGCTGCCGGCCGGCAAACTGAAAAAGGTCTGCACCGCGTCGGCCTTTGCCGATGGCAGGAAATCCGCTTTCGGCATCAGCAGCACAGTGATCGCAACCGCCGAGACCAGCAGCCCGCCGATCCAGGCGCTGCGTTGAAACCGGGTATCGGTCAATCTCATCATCAGACCGGTGACGCGATCCCACCAATGGGACATCGGATCCTTTATTTCTTCCTTGCTCAGCCAGCGAGAACTTGCCGCCGGCAAGACCGTCATGGCCACGGCCCACGAAGCGAGGACTGCGACCGACAAGGTCAGGGCCAGGTCGGCAAACAACTGGCCTTCCATGCCCTTCATGAACAGGATCGGCAGAAAAATCGCGACACTGGTCAGCGTCGAGGCAAACAATGCGCCGGAAACCTGGGATACGCCATGCAAAACCGCATAATCACCCTGTTCGCCGCTCTGACGGTAACGAACGATGTTCTCCTGCACGATGATCGCCGCATCCAGCACCAGGCCGACAGCAAATGCCAGGCCGGCCAGTGAAATTACATTGAGGGTGAGACCAAAAATATCCAGCGCGACAAATGCACCCATCAGCGACACGGGAATCGCCATCGCAATCAGCAGCGTCACGCGCACACTGCGCAGGAAAAACCATAAAACACCGAGCGCCAGCAACACGCCCAGGCCCAGATTGGTCCGCACCAGCGAGATGGCGCGACGAATGTAGACCGAGGAATCGAAACTCAGGTCCATGGTCAGCCCGGCCTCCAGCAACGGACCGGCGTTGAGTTCGTCAAGCGCCAGGTTGATCCGATCGAGAATATCAACCGTATTGGAAGCGTTTTCTCGCTGAATCAGGATGTAATACGCAGGATAGCCGTTGCGCAAGGTGAACCCTGACACCGGCGCAAGACCAACTTCGATCTCCGCGACTTCACGCAGATACAACGGGCGATTACCGCTCCAGCCAATAATCAACTCGTCCATTTCATCGATTTGTTGCTGTCCGACGACGCGAACTGTGTACTGGCGGCGCCCCACATCGGCGAAACCGCCTGATACATCAACTGCTTGTCCGATCGCCGCGGCGATATCTTCGACGCGAATACCGAGCGCCGCAGCCTTGTATGGATCGAACTTGATGTGAATCTGCCTGTCCCGCTGACTGTTAAGGTGGACCTGTGAAACGCCCGGGATACGGGTCAGTCTCGGCTGTACCGTCTCCTCGATCAGTTTCTGGTAGCTGGCCATTTCCTGGTTTGGGTTGTCCGGCAAGGCGCGTATCAGCAACGAAGCGACCATCGGCGAGTTGAAACCGGCCCCACCCGCGACAAACGGCTCACCGGCATCGACCGGTAACGGGGGCGCCTGGTTCACCGCGTTGATAACCCGGATCAGCGCGTCCTGCATATCGGTGTCGATATCGAAAGTCAGCGTGATACGACCGGAGCCGCGACGGACATTGCTGGTAATTTCCGTAACGCCCGGGATAAATCTGAGGATGCTCTCCTGCGGCTCTACGATATTGGCCTCGATCTCTGCAGGCGCCGCCTGACGCCAGTTATTGAAAACCGTTATTTGTGGTCGCGAAATATCGGGCAGTAACTGGATCGGTAGCTTGTAAATTGCCAACGCACCAAACAACGTGATCAAGGCAACGACCACAGCGATCGCAGCGGGGTTCTGCAGGCTTTTTTCGGTGAGCGTCATGGTTGATCTGGTTTCTGTTTGCTGTCCGGTGTTCCCGCTCCGTTGCAAGCGGCTTGAACCTGTGCGCTACATTACGTGAGTCCAGCGAGCCTTTGGTGTGGGTTGGCGCAGTGATAAAACCACTGGTCGCAAAGGCTCGGGCGAATGCGGACACGGAAAAACGCCCTGTCGATCGCCGTGCACCTCCTGTCGTACCGACGCCGATACCATCGGCGGCGAAGCACTGAACGGAACAGGAAAAAGACGAACTCGCATGATTCAGGCCGGCAACAGATTTGCCGCTTTAGCCTGACCTTTTTGCAATGCCTGATCGCCGGCAGTATTGCCCTGGTCGTCGGTGATCGCCGGGTCGGCATCGTGCTCGAGCAGCAGCGTGAGCATTTCGATCAAACCGTTTGCCGCGGCGGCCATCAACGCGGTATAGCCACCGTGTTGTTTGGCATCGATGTTGGCGCCGTCGGCCAGCAGGTGCCTGGCGCTGGCTACGCATTTACCGGCCACGGCACCATGCAGTGCGGCAAGCAGGCTGCCCGGCGCCTGGTAGTCGACCTCGGCGCCCGGCCGCAACCGCGGCGAAGATTTTTTCATTTGTGGACATTTCTCTCCCTCTCTAAACAGGATGCCCGAGCATTTAATTACAGTTTTCTTTGTTTCGGCTTGTTTATTCAAATATAGCAGGTGGTGCGAGCTTTGGCTGTAATCTGGCGGGGCATCGACGGTCAATTTTAATCCAGACAAGAAAGTGGGTCGCGGCAAGCGATTTAAACTGCGGCTTATCAGGCTGCTGCCGATAGACCCGATCCTGTAAGTCGGCGCTAAAGGCTGGCTGATGGGTCTCAATCCATCGGTTTTATTTGAATCCGGGCAGTAATCCGCTGAGTGTCGCACCCGCAACGACCATCAGGAATGCAGCGATATCGAGATATGGCAGCGGAGCATTGCCGAATCCAAAAAGAGCAAGCAGCGCCACGCCCAGGCAAATCAGTACCGCACCACCGACCTGCCTCGCCGCCGCCGGGACAGCCGCATCGGGCGCGCGCGCACGCCTCTCCAATGGCGCCAGCAGCAAGGCTGCCGGCAATAACACCGCATAAAGAAAGCCTATCCAAAGCGGGCGGGTAAGCCACCACCCGGAGCTCCCGGGTTCGAATTCCAGTCCCACGCCTCCGGCCAGGTAGGCCAGAGAAACAACAATCACCATAACCGTCAGATGCCAGAGATAGACCGTCATGATCATGCTGTTGATCAAGACCGTCGCGGCCCAGACACGCAGACCGGATAACCTGCGCCGCATCGGTTTCTCAATCGCCAATAACAAACCAAACTGAACGATCGCCAGCGCCAGCAAAGTAATTTTCGGCGGGGCCGTGTTGCTCAGGCCCTCATCCGGTGAACCCACCATGGCCAGAGGATATGGCCCCATGAAAATCAGCAACACCAGCACCAGCAAACCCAGCGCCGAGTAAGTCAAAAGCCGGGCGGGACTCCCCATACGACCGTCCCGCCATGCGTAACCCAGATGGTGCACAGCGAGCCAAACCCAGAAATAGTTACTCCAGCCCGCCCAACGAAGGTCCGCCATAAAAAAGAGGGCATCGACAAGCACGCCGCCGGCCACGAAAACCCAGAACGACGCGAAACCCCAGCGCCGCCATGCCTTGTATGTCGCGGGAGCGAGCACGACAACCATGATGTAGATCGCAAGAAACCAGATGGGTATCAACGCGGCTCGTGACGCCAGCCCGATGACGCCGCTGCTGACATCCCAAAAATACAAGAGCACGGCGAAAATTGCCCAGCCCAGCAACAAGGCAAGCAGCGGTGTAACGAGTCGATTCAAACGGGCCGCCAGCCAGCCCGCGTAACCGATTTCACGGCGGCGCGCGCTTTCCAGCGAGACGGCATTCGCGTAACCACCCACGATGAAAAATATCGGCATCACCTGGAATAACCAGGTCAGCCACTGTGTATCGGGTTGAATCCTCAGGAGAGTGCCCGGCGTTAGCGAACCGTCCTGGTAATACAAAGCGACGATCAGCCAGTGGCCGGTGATTACCGCCAGGATCGATACGGCGCGAAGAAAATCGACATACCGATTCCGTTCTTCGGGCGTTTTTGCGGCCAGGTCTTTGGCCTGCGACCAGATGCTCATCATGCACTCTTCCCGATTTGCAGTATGGGCAGGTCGCCAGTGTACCTTTTTTGATTGGTTGGGATTCCCCGCACCAAATATTAAGAAAGCCGCACCCTTGCAAGCACAGCCTTTTAAACGTGGCCCATTAGAATGGGAGAAAACCAGTCGGCCGGAAGCGGACCTTAGTGGCAAGCGACAATGGGCTACATACTGATTCAGCCGATCATGCCGCTGATCATGCCGCCGATCACGCCCGTCAGTATCATCCCAAGTACTGTCAATATAATTAATGCCGGGATGGCTGCTATGGCCGCCTTTACCATAAAGACGACTATCGACATAAATGGCATTTTGATGTCGACAATATTTACGTTACTTACGTTGTCAGTATCCATTTTTTTCTCCTTGAACTTTCACTTGACGGAAATCGGTGCAAAATTCTTCGGCGGATATCCGGCTTGACTTCGAAACCGGCAGCATGCGAGTCGCTAATACGATGACATGGCAAGCGAATTTCCAGTGCAAAATCACGACCGAGCCCTGGAAACCCCGAATCATAAAATGATACGCCAGCCTCAAGCGCCGCGCCTGGGATTCGATATCTGTCAGGTTCTTTGCCACAGGGAAACTCTACGCCTGCGTTGGATTCTTGGTCAATGGCAAATATCGGGGAAAAAAAGAGGAAAAGCATCTAATTCGCCAGAACTATATACCACCATCAAATCGTGACATACACAACTGGTACTCGAATGTCTGCTTTGGGTGGCGATCCCAACCATTCAACGCGGTCGCTCAGTTCAGGTTTTCCTCGACCGGCTTGCCGTCTTGTTTGTAAACCACCCCGCCCTTCATCACGAAATCCACATGCTGGAGCAGGTTGATATATTCCAACACGTCTCCACGCACAGCGATGATGTCGGCTTTTTTGCCCGCAGATACCGTGCCCAGTTCATCTTCAACACCCATCATGACGGCGGGCCAGTAAACCGCCGCGCGAATCACATCCATGACCGGCATACCCATGACGCGGACCAGGACATCCATCTCATTCCACGTAGACTGACAATGAAATTTCATTGGGATACCGCTGTCGGTACCCACAAGAAAAACCACTCCGGCTTCGCGCAGTTGCGCGATTTTTCGTTTCAGGGTTGGTTTGCGCAACGGTGTCAGGCGGGTATAGCCAAGCTGTCCCGGGTTGGTAATGGATGCGCGAATATCGGCGATCGTATCTTCCTTGAGGCCACGCTCCCAACAATCATCATCGAGTTTTTCAGGGTTCGCAACGGTACGGTCGAAGTTCCACAGGCCTTCGACCGTCGGTGTCCAGTAAAGAGGTCCGCCGGCGATGCGGCCCGTGGCGGTACGCTCTTTCAAGGCCTGCATAATATCAGGCGGATATTCAGGCGCCGTAGTCAGCCCCGTATGTTCGAAATTATCGATGCCGATCTCGAGGCCGACACGAATTTCATTCGGGCGGTGAGCATGCGCGACAACCTTCATTCCGCGCGCATGGGCTTCATCGACAATCGCCTTGGCGACCTTGAGCGGGAGTTTATCCTGATCGATCAGCTTCACGATGACCATGCCGGCATCATCCAGCTTCGCGACTTTTGCCCGTGCATCCGCCACCGAGCGCACCGGCCAGCGATAGGCTTTTTGCCAGTCCTCGACTTCTGCCTGCAAAAACGGTCCCGACATAAAAAGGCGCGGCCCCGGTATTTCACCGCGATCGATCCGCTCCTTAACCGATTTTGACGGCTCGAGTGGCGCGCCCAGGTCACGGGCCGATGTCACACCGGCCAATAAAAGGTGGCTTGCCGTAGCGGGCATGATTTCATCTGCCAACCGATCGAGATAAGTTGCCTGCCAGTGAGGATAGTCGGCATGGCCGCTGAGCATGAGATGCGCGTGGCTTTCCCATAAGCCCGGCAAGACATCCATGCCGTCTGTCGAAATTATTTTATAGCCATCCGGCACTGGCAACGTATCGACCGTCCCAACTTTTACGATCGTATCATCTGCAATCAGAATAACGCTGTTCTGGATCGGTGCAAAACCAAAGCCATCGATCAGGCGACCCCCTACCAGCGCCGTCCTGTCCTGCGCATAGGCGCCAGATATAGAGGCAGACAAAATGATGAATATTGCGCAAAGAATCTTGACCATGTATCCCATACAAGCGTCCTCCCGGCATGCTTTCGAAACAGCTTATGCGCAACGGATGCCTGAAGCAAAAAGAGAAACGGCACGCTTCCCCCCGCTTACGCTACGTTCAGCTGATCGACGGTCAAGGATTGACGTCTCTTCCACTCAGGAGCCGGATTCGGATAGTCGTCACGATAATGAGCGCCGCGACTTTCTTGCCGTTGCCACGCGGCCAAGGTAACCAATCGAGCGACAAGAAGGAGATTGCGTGCTGCGCTCCAACGCTTGACCATATTGGCCGATGGCGGACGGCGCGACGTGTTTTGCTCAGCCAAAGATCGCATTTGTTTGTCCAGATTCGACAACTGCGATAATGCCGTTGCCAGCCCTTTGCCGGAACGCAAAACACCAACCTTGCGGGACATCAGCGTTCTGGTCGTATCAACCATGCCATCGAGTCGTACAAGTGCCGTGTCCGGCGGGACCTTGGGGCCAGCAGGCGCCGGCGCCGGGTGTTTGTATTGCGGGAGCGGATTGCAGCCAATATCAACAGCGACGCGACGCGCGTAGACGAGGGCCTCGAGCAATGAATTGCTCGCCAGGCGATTGGCTCCGTGTATTCCTGTCGTCGCTGCCTCGCCGCATGCCCAAAGACCATCTATTGATGTTTGGCCGCGATGGTCGGTCTGAATACCGCCCATGTGATAGTGTGCTGCCGGGATGACCGGCACAGGTTCTTTTGCTGGATCGAATCCTGCCTTTCTGGCTGCTTCAATCGCCTGCGGAAATAAATGGTCCTTGCCTGCGCTAAACACGGGGCGTAGGTCAAGGAATACAGCTTTCCCGTTGGCCGTTTGCTTTTCGATCGCCCGCGCAACGACATCGCGAGGCGCCATTTCTGCGCCGGGATATCCCGACAGCATGAATCGGTGACCCGATTCATCGAGCAGAACAGCCCCTGCCCCACGCAGCGCTTCAGTGAGGAGGGGCAGACGCGCGCCGGTGTTTTTGCTATGAACAGCTAAAGCGGTGGGATGAAACTGAACGAATTCCAGGTCAGTCAGTTTGGCGCCTGCGCGCGCAGCCATCGCCAAACCATCACCGGTCGCTTCCCGCGGATTTGTCGTATGCCACCAGCACATGCCGATTCCACCGGTGGCGACGACCACTTGCGACGCCTGGCAGTAGATCCACTGCCGACCGGGTGTGTACGCAACGATTCCATGCACGCACCCGCCGTGTACGACCAGGTCATGCACGAGTGTATTTTCGAGTACATTGATTGACCGCGTTGCACGCACACGCTCGATCAAAGATTTCACAATAACCTGGCCGGTCGCGTCACCCCCTGCATGAATAATCCGTGGGTAGCTGTGGGCAGCCTCCCGCGCCAGTTGCAGACCACCCCCCTGCGCCCGGTCGAATGAAACCCCTTCATTGAGCAGAAACTGGAGATTCTCGACACCGTCTTCGGCCAGTTGCAAAGCACCTTCAGGATCACTCAAGCCGGCACCGGCCGACAACGTATCCGCCGCATGGTGACCCGGTGTATCTCCGGGTCCGATCGCCGCGGCAATACCGCCCTTCGCCAGAACACTCGATCCGCCGTCAAGCCGGGGGGTTTTGGTTATCAAGGTGACCGGTGTTGGCGCCAGTTCCAATGCACAAACCAACCCGGCGAGCCCCGAACCGATAATGATTACGTCGTCAGCCCTCACCGATCTGGACATCACAGTTTTTTTCTATCCGCCGAACGACAGCATTCGCTCTACCGCAATGCGGGCGGGTTTTGCGACAGCCGGATCGATTTCGACACGTGGCTCAAGTGTTTCCAGTGCCTGGTAGATATTCGCCAGCGTTATGCGCTTCATGTGCGGACACAGATTGCACGGCCGGATAAATTCCACATCGCTTATATCTGCAGCCACGTTGTCGCTCATCGAACATTCGGTGACCATTAACACCCGGGTTGGGCGCTTGGTCTGCACGTAGTTTTGCATTTGCGCGGTTGAGCCAACGAAATCAGCAACTCTCAGAACGTCGGGCGAACATTCAGGATGCGCGATGATGGTCAACTGAGCATAATTTTGCCGGTATTCCTCAAGCTCTTGTGCCGTAAAACGTTCATGCACTTCGCAACGGCCTTGCCAGGCGATGATCTCGACTTCGGTTTGTTGGGCAACGTAATTTGCAAGGTATTCGTCCGGGAGAAATATGACTTTGTCGACACCCAGCGACTCGACGATTTCGACTGCGTTGCCTGAGGTGCAGCAAATATCGGATTCCGCCTTGACCTCGGCACTGGTATTCACATAGGTCACAACCGGCACACCGGGATGTTTCTGACGAAGTTGGCGGACGTCCTCTGCGGTGATGGATTCGGCCAGGGAACAACCGGCCCGTTCGTCGGGAATCAGGACAATTTTGTCCGGGTTGAGGAGTTTGGCGGTCTCGGCCATGAAGTGCACACCGGCCAGCACGATAACTTCAGCATCGGTTTCTGCGGCTCTTCTGGCCAGCGCCAGCGAATCGCCGCTGATGTCGGCAACACAATGAAAGATCTCTGGTGTCTGATAGTTATGGGCAAGCACGACCGCGTTGCGCCGCTTCTTGAGATCGTTGATGGCCGCCACATAGGGTGCATGGAGCGGCCACTCGATCGCTGGAATCACGGATTTCACGCGTTGATACGAGGCGGCGGTCGCTCTCGCAAGGTCTGCCGAATATTCAAGACTGGCTAACATGGATCACTCACTCATATTGGTCTCGCCGGTCGAAACCACAGCTTACTTAATATGCTCTAAAGGAGTATATTAGTTATACTCACAGAGAGCATATACTGTGTCAAGTAATATTGGACCCGCGCAGCTAATTACAGACAGGGGACCCGATGGCCAAGGATGCAGTCGCCACAATCATCAACGTGACCGCCGTCATTGTTGCGGTGACAAACGACGTACCGCGCGTTCTGATCATCGATCAGAATCCCGCTCACGAAGCTCACCCGAGCCCCAATAATGACGACGCTTTGCCAGAGGCTGGCCAGTACGCGCTACCGAATGGCCCGTTCGAGCCAGAGCGTCACGCAGGTCTGGAGAGTTGTCTGCGCCGCTGGGTCGAAGCGCAGACAGGCCTGGATCTTTACTACGTCGAGCAACTCTACACCTTTGGTAATCGCTACCGCGATCCGGGCGAGATCGCAGGTGGTCCCAGAGTGGTGTCGGTTGCCTACATCGCCCTGACCCGCGAAGACGCCGTAAACGAAGAAGACGCAAGATGGCGCGACTGGTATAGCTTTCTGCCCTGGGAGGACTGGCGCCCTGGACGACCGGCTGTGATTGGGGACAAGATTGCGCCCGCGTTGCAGCGCTGGGTAAAACAAGCGCAAAGCCCAAGCCGGCGCAAACAACGGCAAGAACGCGTCAATGTGACTTTTGGACAAAGCACCGCACCAGACATGGACAGCGTATTGTCTCTCGAACGTTTTGAATTACTGTACGAGGCCGGCATTGTGGCGGAGTCAATTCGTGATCGGCGGGCAGCCGGTGGAACACTGAAGTCTTCCCTCGATACCGGAATGCTTCCGGAAGGCGACGGCATGGGCATTCCATTGGCATCAGACCATCGCCGAATTCTGGCAACCGCACTCGGGCGCCTGCGCGGCAAGCTCGCTTACCGGCCGGTCGTGTTTGAACTGCTGTCTGGCGAATTTACATTGCTGCAGCTGCAAGGCGTTGCCGAAGCGCTGAGCGGTGCGAAATTGCATAAACAGAATTTCCGGCGGCTCGTTGCCAACGCCGATCTGGTCGAGCCTATCGGCCGGACCAGCGCGGTTGGCCGCGGACGGCCCGCAGAACTTTTCCGATTTCGACGGGAAGTGCTGGGTGAAAAACTAACGGTCGGCCTGGCACGACCCATCATGCGCAGCGGCGACCTAAAGTAGGAAGCGGCGCCAGCGTTATCTACAAAATTCCACGTTCACGTTTACTCAGATAGTCTGTGGATGCACTGTTATTTTTAGCGGGATGGCCTTCCCACGAAATATCCAATAAAAACAGCCAAAAGACCATAAAATCCGCTCTTAAGAGCGCCTTAAGTCACTTAATCTGCTCTTAAGAGCAGATTATTCTTGTTGACACCACAAAACCCTGATATGCTCTTAAGAGCAGATTAACCGAGATAAGAGGCCCTTAAGAGCAGATGACAGCAAAAAACACATTGATACAGGCACCGCCCTATCCGGTCGAACAGACGATTAAGCACCTGGGTGCAAACCTGCGTACCGCAAGACTGCGCCGCAACCTGACAATTGAGGAGGTCGGCGAGAAAATCGGTACCGGCCCACGTGCGGTGGCGGACGCGGAGAAAGGCAAGGTTTCAACCGGCATTGTGGTCTACACCGCTCTGCTTTGGGTATATGACCTGCTCGGCCCCATGAACGAACTCGCAAACCCGGCATTTGACGAGGAAGGCTTATCGCTTTCCCTGTCGAAGGATCGTGCCCGTGCCCGCGCGAAAGAAGGGCTCGACAATGATTTCTAGGAAGACTGCAAATGAATGCTACGTCTATATCACTCTTCCGGGGGAAACGGAGTTTGTCACTGCCGGAAAATTCGAGCTAACGACCGACCGGCGGGGCAATCCTGCCGGAAGATTTATCTATGGTCGTAGCTATCTCGACCGTGATAATGCGGTGGCAATCGATCCACTTGAACTCAAGCTGGGCAACAAGACCTACGAGACACACTTGCTCAAAGGCATCTTTGGCTCGCTGCGTGATGCCAGTCCTGATTACTGGGGCCGCAGAGTAATACAAAAGCGCTCGGGACAGACACAGCATGGCGAGATCGACTATCTGCTGCGCTCACCGGACGACCGCGCGGGCGCACTGGGATTTGGCCTGAACAAAGAGCCTCCTGCCCCGCGCCGTAAATTCAACCAGACGATTGAGCTGGAAAGACTGCAAGAGCTTGCCGATGCGATCATTGCTGACGAAGATATTCCCGATAACGCTGATGCCGAGCAGGCCCAGGATTTGATGTTCGGCGGCACATCTATGGGCGGCGCTCGTCCGAAAGCCGTGGTCGAGGATGACAATGCACTCTGGATCGCAAAATTCAATCATCCGGACGATAAATGGAATGATGCACGTGTTGAACATGCGATGCTAATGCTTGCCCGCGAATGCGGTCTGCAAACATCGGAAAGCAAGGTCATTACAATCGGCGGACGCGACGTGCTGATGGTCAAACGCTTTGATCGGGAAAACACAGACGCAGGCTACCGCAGAGGCCGGATGCTCAGTGCCTTAACGCTTTTGCGAGCAGATGATGATTATCAGGAAAGGGACGGATGGTCTTATGTCCTGCTGGTCGAAGAATTGCGCCGCATATCTTCACAGCCAAAAACCGATGCGCCCGAGCTGTTCCGCCGCATGGTCTTCAATGCCCTTATTTCCAATATTGATGATCATCCGCGCAACCATGCTGTTGTCGCCATGGACACAGACTGGAAGCTCTCGCCTGCCTATGATCTGACGCCATCGACCCCGATCAGCGCTGATCACAGAGACCTCGCCTTGGAATGCGGCGACATGGGCCGTTTTGCAAATGCAGAAAACCTGCTATCGCAATGCGAGCGCTTCTATCTTGCGTCCGACGACGCACGAGACACGATTGATCAAATGGAAGCGATCGTCGGAGATAATTGGTATGCAGTTGCCCGTAGAGAGGGCGTGACAAAAAAAGACTGCGAGAAAATCTCTACTGCCTTCGCCTATCCTGGATTTCGGATGGAGGCTGCTGCGTAGCCGGTTTGATTAGGCAGCGCTTAGTCCGCAAGACAACTGGGAAGCGGTCACAAATAAACGAGGACATATATGGACGCCCCCTTTGAGTTGGCATAAAGGGCATAAATGAGGACATCCACCATAAATGAGGACATCCACAGTCTTCCTGGAGAAGCTTGAGCCAAAGAGCAGTAACCGCTGGAGCATTCGGATAAATCGCCAATGGAGAATTTGTTTCGTCTGGCGTAATGGCGATGCATACCACGTTGAAATAGTTGACTATCACTAGAGGTGACAATGCGGCAGGATCATAAATATTTGGAGACGAATATGGTCAGGAGAAAACCCGTTCACCCAGGCGAAGTCCTGAAAAGCGATTTTCTTGATGAACTGGATTTGACGGCCTACCGGTTGGCAAAGGATTTGCGTATCCAGAAATCCCGCATCTCGGCCATTGTCAATGCCCAGCGGGCGATCTCGGCTGACACGGCATTGCGTCTGTCGCGCTACTTCGGAAACTCGGCTGAATTCTGGCTGAATCTGCAATCGGATTACGATCTTGAACTGATCCGCCGCAGTACATCGAAACAGATTGAACGAGAGGTCAGGCCCCTCAAAGAATGCGCGTAAGCTTCCCCAAAACCAGGACACCTCGAAGGTTAGCACTTTCCGATCGCCGCCCACTGGGACGCGTGCTCCCCCTGGTGCTCAAACACCAGCCGGACTGCCCGCTCGCGAACTTCCGGCGAATATCTCGTAGACTTGTTCATAACTCCATCCTCTCAAGAAATGGAGTCTCCGGTAAACCCGGGGCGGTTCACCCGCCCTGGTTGGTCGCAAGCGACTCAAGGGCGTAGGGTTTACTAAGCTTAACGACAGGGGAATCAACAAGATGTCCATTTTCCGGGAACTCAAGCGCCGTAACGTCATCAAGGTCGCGATTGCCTATGCGGTTGTGGCCTGGCTGTTGATCGAAGTCACAGCGACTGTCTTTCCAATTTTGAAGCTACCCGACTGGTCGGTTACTTTGGTGACGGCCTTCATTTTGATCGGGTTTCCCCTGGCATTGATTCTTGCCTGGGCGTTTGAAATAACGCCGGAAGGCATCAAGCTTGAAAAGGATGTCGATCGCAGCCAGTCCATTACTCCCATAACCGGGCGCAATATCGATTACATTATTATCGCGGCACTGATATTGGCACTGGGTTTCTTCGCTTTCGACAAGTTCGTGCTCGGTCCGTCGCGGGATGCTGAACTGGTGCAGGCGACGACCGAAGCCGTAACCGATCACGTAACCGAGTCCGAGACATTAGAGATTCCTGGTAAATCCATCGCCGTCCTGGCCTTTACCGATTTAAGCCCTCAGGGGGATCAGGAGTATTTCTCCGACGGGATTTCCGAAGAACTTCTGAACGTGCTGGCCAAGATACCCGGTCTCCGGGTGGCGGCGCGTACCTCATCGTTTCAGTTCAAGGGCGAGAACCGGGACGCCATCGACATCGGCCAACAATTGAATGTGGCCTTGGTTTTGGAAGGCAGCGTCCGCAAGGCGGGACTTCAAATACGCATCACCGCCCAGCTTATCGACGCCAGCAACGGCTTCCATCTTTGGTCGGAGACCTATGACCGGGAACTGGTAAATATCTTCGCCGTGCAGGACGAGATTTCGGCGGCCATCGTTGGGGCTCTTGGGGAACATCTGGGACTCGACGTCGAGGCAGCACCTCGAGTGATCACAGCAGCAAATACCGACGCTCATGAAGCATACTTGAGGGGCCGGCATCTGGTGGTCCAGCGCACGCGGGCCACCATTGAGGGCGCGGTTCGTGAGTTTGAAAAGGCGATATCGCTCGACCCCGATTATGCGCTTGCCCATGCGGAGGTAGCCATGGCTACCCTCCTGCTGAAACGAGATCAGCATGGCGACCTGACTATCACCGAAGCCATTGCCAGGGCCGCCCCTCATGCCGAGCGGGCGATAGCCCTGGATCCGACTCTCGCCGAAGCTCACGCCGCCATCGGTTTTGTTTTGTGGCAACAGGTGGATATGGAAGAAGCCCTGACCCACTTCGAGCAGGCCATCCAGATCAACCCCAACTATTCCATCGTTCACAACTGGATGGGAGTCATCCTCGGTAGTCACCTAGGACGCTATGCCGAAGCCTTTGCCACATACCAGACGACGCTACGGCTCGATCCGTTGTCGATCCCTGCCATCTTCAACAGATTCGTGGCACTGATCGATAGGAATCGGCTGGATGAGGCCGAGCAGGAAATGGAAAAGCTTGCTTCCATTGCCCCGGACGTTTACGCAAGATTGCGGGGCGTCCTAACGTCCCTCGGCGGGAAATGGGCCAATTTGCCCTTGGCCTACTTGGATGCCTTGCGAATCGATCCGGACAACACACGTGTCAGGAATTCCCTGGCTTTGCAGTTCGCCGCCATCGGTCTTGATAAAGAAGCCCTTGCCATTTCCGAGGCGCCACTGCCCATTGTACTGAGGTGGTTGGGTAGACCCGAAGACGCAGTCACCACCGCAGAGGCGCGACTTGCCGAGGACCCGGATTCGCTCATAGCGCGCCGCGATCTGGGGCTGGCCCTGGCCGGTGCCGGTGATTACACTCGCGCCCGGCCCATTCTGGAGGAGATTTGGCAACGAAGTGGTGGGCGGGTCACGAAATATGGTCTGTTTTGGACCGGTAGCATCGCAGCATTGATCACGATCCGCCGCGACGCCGGTGAAGAGGCCGACGTTGGCGAACTCGTGGCAGCGATAAGGGACAATGTGCGCCGCTATCGCGAGGCTGGGTTCATTAGGGCCGATCTGACCTTAGGCGTTGACTATGAAGAGGGTCTTGCGGCCTATCTGGCGGGCGAGCCTGACAGGGGTCTCGCGCTGATTGCCAAGGCGGCAGAAGACGGGTTTTTCATCCCACCCAAGGAGGCCTATCTGCAAGTGTTATATGACGATCCGGGTTTTGCCCCGATCCGCGCAAACCAAGAGGCCAGACAGGCCCGCGAACGCGAAAGATTCCTCGCCATCGTCTGTTATGACAATCCGTATGCGACTGTCTGGCAACCCGCCGAGGGGACCTGCGATAAGTTTGAGGCGACCGTCGGAAACTGACTCATCGCAATATCCGCTTCTCTAATTGGGCGTTAATGTCAAGCTTCCAGGTTTTATCATAAATGAGGACATCCACAGTCTTCACGATAGTCCGCAAAAGAGAGTCAAAAGAAACGGTGCCATCACCATTATCGTATCGTATTGAGCCGAATCCGTAGGAAGGTGCCTGCTGATTTTCCTGTAGAAATCGATTACTTCTTTGTCACCGGCAATCCCTTCTTTGATCACCCATTTGTCGATCGCAGGCCAGTCGATTTTTTTGACCTGATGTTCGGCAACGAGTAATGCTTGGTCAAGTGACTGTGGCTCACTCCACGTTGCCGCAGCAATGAGTCGGTCCATTATTGAATGCGTCGGTGTGATAATTCTCAGCTCTCCTATACCTGCATCCACCAGTGAGCATTCGGACGGGTCAACGTATGTGCCACCAAAACCCAAAGGCGCTGGCGGAAATTCGAGATACCAACGAGTTTGCGGGTGCTCAAACACTGGCAGACGCGGATTTCCAGTGTGGTGGAATCCGAGTGGCTCTAAAGCCTCTTTGAGATCGTTAATCCGTGCCGCGGTAACGAAGTCCAGATCTTCCGACTCGTAGACTTCGTTCGAGTAAATGGATACAGCGGCACCACCAGACAAAGTTGAAATTATCCCCGCACGCTCGAGCGCTTCAGAAACGATCGTTGCCAACTCGATAATCGTTGTTTTCTCAGTGATCACTGAGCGGCCCTATCGCTTGCCATAACGTCGGGGGCGTCGCCTTTCTCGATAGTACTTTTGGATGGTCGATTTCGGCAGAACCTCAAGCATTGAGCCAAGGAAAATTCGTAGCGAATCAGTTACGGGACTTTGTTTGAAGTAGAAAACTCTGGCCGTTCCTTCTTTGCGACTGACCAGTAGCCCGACTTGTTCAAATTTGTTTAGTTGATTTTGGACCTGGTTGAGCGACATAC
>JADFSO010000047.1 GCA_022560735.1 Pseudomonadota bacterium | reverse complement strand
TTATGGCTTCCTCGCAGAGAGATTTTTCCGCGTCCTTTAGCCTTGCCAAGCAATTGTGCTGGTGGGAGGACCTTTCAGGAATAGCCTTGTGCCCGGCATCAAGCGATCAGTCTCGCTCAGTTCTACGCGGCCTCCGAACCTCGCACATTCCCTGTCCAGGGTGTCCCTGAGCCACTGGGCATCCCCCCTTGACACGTAATTCAATCTGAATCGTTTGATCTGGAAGGGTACCATCTCGAACCGTACCAGCTTGCCCGACCGTGGCTGCATGGTTACCAGGTACATCAGCACCAAGTCGTCCCGATACCTTTCGTACCCGCTGATGCCCTCGTAGTCGTTCAGAAAATCACCACAGCCATACATGATCGGCCTGTCTTGGTAAACCTCGATGCCCTTCGGATGGTGAGAAGAATGCCCGTGGATTACATCCACGCCAGCTTCATCGATTAACCGATGGGAGAAGTTCCTTTGTTCAGCGGGAATTTCGTATCCCCAGTTGTCGCCCCAATGGATAGAGGCAACGACGATGTCCCGTTCTCGCTTCACTTTCTGCACCTGTGCGGCTATCTGCCGGACGGTCTTTTGCGATAAGTCCGCAAGAAAATTGACGCCCGGCCGGCTATTCGTCGCCGCCCAATCGTATGGCACACCGCTGCTCGGTAATGCGTATCCGAACACCAGCACCCGGCCCTTGCCGTCTACCTCCATCACCGCCGGTGCCTGTGCCTCGGTGATGTTTCTGCCCGCGCCGGTGCCTTTCACGTTTACTCGTTCTAACGCGGCCAAAGTCTCTGCAAGACCGGCATATCCCCAATCCAGAACGTGGTTGTTGGCAATCGAGCAACAATCGATCCTGGCAGCCTTCAGGCACGGAATATTCTCCGGGTGCATGCGGTAGTTGATGCCTTTGCCTTTCCAGAAATCGTCGCTTTTCGTAATGGCCGTCTCCAGGTTGATGATCCTGAGGTCGGGCATCACGCGTTCGAGTTCTTCGAGGGCATCACCCCACGGATAAGAGAAATCCACGCGCTTTGGGAACGGGCCGCTAACTGTTTGCGCAAGCGCTACATATTCGGTGGCATTTTTTACATATGATTCGTAGAGGCGGGGATCGGAGGGTCTGGGCAGCACTTGATCGATGCCTCTCCCGGTCATGACGTCATCACACATAAACAAAGTAATCAATGTCGAGGCACTCGATGGCCTGGTTGCTGCGCCACCTGCATTCAATCTCGAGCTCGAGAGCAACAAAAGGATTTTGCCGCAATCGAGCAGAAACCTTCGGCGCTTCATCGCTGATTTTCCAATATTGGCTGGTTCGGCTAGCTGTAAATTCCAGCAACGTTGCTCGCACCGCGAATCCCTGCGATGGGTAGTTCGTATTTTAGACTATCGTGGTTTTTTCGGTAACCGTTGGGGCCCGCCCGCCAAGCAAACAGTATTCTTCATGCGTCGTACACAGAGAGCAAGTTGGTCACCAGATCAACCAGCCTGTCGTAATGGCTGCCAGGCCAATAAAGCCGACAACAACCCGGGCACTGGGACACCTGCTCGAACTGGCCGCGCAAGCCAGCCGGAAGCGCATCACGAACCGAAGCCTCGGCAACAGTCTCCAGAGTATGGTTGCAGACCATGCATCGTGAAAAAACACGCACAACCCTGTGCAGATCGAGAGCCGCCACCACTTCCGCAATTTGTAGCCGCGGCTGGATATTTCGGAGCCAATAACCGCGGGTAACTTCATTTCGTTTGAGCAAACCCTTATCCCTGGTCAGGAGAAGGCGCCGCTCCTTTCTGGAGATAGCCGCTATCGTGGCATCGTCATAGTCGCGGTCATAGGTCGTATCGAACCCGAGTAATCGCAGGTAACGAGCCAGCTTTCCGAGGTGCACATCAAGCACAAAGCGGGACTCCCTCAAGGGATTCGGACGCAGACGGGTTAATGAGGAAATGTCGACCCGTTCGAACATCGGGTAGACCGCGACGCGCTCACCGCCGCTCAACAGATGATCGAACCCCACCGATACGTCATCAACGAGAATCAAATCGACTTCGGGGTGAGGCACGCCAATCGCCTCGATGCTGTCCTTCACCGAAGGTGTTCCGTTGAAGGCATAATCAAAGGCGATCTTGCGCCGGTCCGGCGGGAGGAAATCATTCAGTTCCTCGTAAAACCGGAATGTGGTGCGTCGTTGCCAGCCACCTGACTTTCGCCTGGCCATCGCTGTTATCCGGGGTCCGGTAGCGCATAGCCCGTCAGCTCCACATAACCACGTCCTTCGACAGGCATGCCTGCCTTTTGTCCGACGACATCCACTGCGCCTTCCCAGTAGCGTACGATCGTGTGGAGCTCCTGGGCGTCGAGGACCGGTCTTAGACGCAGATCGAGATCGATCCGCGGAATGCGCAGGCGCCAGGCCGATGGGTAAGTTCCGCCATTAGGGCTGTCCCAGTGCTCCTCGACTTCGATGTCTACGTCATCGCTACCCAGATGCATGCTTTGACCATCGGCCGTGATCCAGGTGCCAGCGCTGTAAGGATCGTGGCTGCCGTCGTTTTTTCTCAAGCTGTAAAACATCAGGTCACTGCCGTCGGAGAGGTGTAATGCGAACCAGTCCCATCCTTGTTGTTCTTTGGACAGGCCAGTGCTGCCCCACTCGTGATCGAACCACGAGAGGCCAGTGACCGAATAATTCGCGTTGTTGATCTGTAGTGTGCCGACCGTTCGCAGTCTCGGGACAGAATAGTAGTAGCTGGCGTTGCCGGGCTCGGATGATTTCTGCGACCAACCGTCGATGCCGTTCAGGACCGGTGGCTTGAGCGGGCTCAGGGTCAGATCGATTGCCATGTCTTTGTCGCTGGCATTGATTTGCCAGGCATTATTTTTGGCTTCGATGGACCAGTCTTCGAGCCAAACCTGTAAAGGTTTTGCCTGTGCGCCGGCGAGGCCGAGACTGCCTCTCGCGTAGCGTTGCGCAACGTGGAAGGACGCGTTGCCGACATCGGTTATCGCGAAGTGGCCGATGTAGACCTGGTTGGTTCTCCAGGCGGATGCGTTGGGATCATGGTCTTGTGCCGGCGTCAATGAAAAGCGAAATATCGTCAGCTCGAAGCCGAAGCGCTCGTCGTTCCCGCCATCGAGATTGCCGGTGATGTACCACCATTCGTTGCGGAAGTCCCGATGCGGGCCGTGGTCTTCGGGGAAGGAAAAGTCCCTGGGCCCGGCAGCCTGGGCATAACCTTCGATCCCCCGATCGCTCAGGAGTTCGGCGAGGCGCGAGAAGCTACCAACGTACCGGGGATCGGTGTCCGTCTTATCGGATACTGGCCTAAGTTGGCTCCATGCGATTCCAATAATCAGTGTGATAACAATAAGTAAGCTACCTTTCCTCATCTCATTCCTCGCGCATGGCAAGTGCCGGCTGACTGCTGGCGGCACGGTAGGCGGGGAAAATACCGGCAATCACAGCGGCGCTTACGGATAAAACAAGGGCGGTACCGAGAACCTCGGGCGAGACCATGATATCCATCTGCCAGCCGAAGGAACGTCGGTTGATGACGTCGATAAGTACCCAGGCCATCAGCAAGCCCAGGGGGATCGCCGCGAGACCACTCAAAAGACCCATGAAGCCCGTTTGTACCATCACCATGGTGCCGAGCTGACCCGGGGTCATGCCGATGGCTCGCAAGACAGCGAGTTCCCGTCCACGCTCGAGTTGCAGGGCCAGCATCGCACCCAGGATACCGATGATCGCGACGCCGACCGCGAGCCAGTAGAGGACATCGGTGATGATGAAGGTGCGGTCGAATATTTGCAGCGACATATCCCGGATCTCCCTGTTCGAGTTGATCAACAAAGACTGGCGGCCTTCGCTGACTTTGCGCAGGTGTTCGATGACTTCATCGGGTATGGCAGCGGGACTCAGGTAAAGCCCGATCGCGCCGATGGCCGGGTCGTTCCAGTGGGATTCATAGGTGTGGCGGCTCATCAGGACGGCGCCGAGGTTGGCGTCGTAACTGCGGTAGATTGCAGCGATCTGAAAAATTTTGTCGCCGTGCATGGTGTTCAGCTCCAGCGTGTCGCCTCGTCCAACCTTATGTCGATAGGCATAGGGTTCGGAGACGATGACGGCGCCCTCCTCGTCGAATGAATGCCAGACGTCTTGCGGCTCGGCGTCGAGCAGATCGATGCCGGCGTAACTCCCCGGCGCCATTTTGAGCGCAATGATGCGGGTGCGGCCGGTTTCGGATTCGAGCCAGACCCTCCGGCTGCTGCTGTAATCCATAACACCGGGTACGCGCACGAGATCGTCGACCAAATCCGCATCGAGCGTACCGCGGGCAACGCCGACATAGATGTCGGAGCGCAAGGTGTTGCCGAGCCATTCGCTGACCGAGCCTCGAAAACTGTCGACCATGATGCTGACACCCACCGTTGCCGAGACGGCGACGGCGAGTGCGACTATGGCAACGCCGGTGCGGCTCAAGGATGCGCCGATACCCTGGATCGCGAGCCTGGCCGTGATGCCGCCGACTTTGTCGGCAATCGGGGCGGTCACGGTCACGCAGGCGCGTACGGCGATCGGAATGCACAGCGCCAGACCCAGGATCATCAGAAACAGCGCCGTTAAAGCGGCGACCAGGCTGGAGCCTGAGACTGCGAGGAGAATTACGGCCAAAACGACCATGCCGATGCCGCCGATAGCGATGATTGGCAGGAGTCTGCCGGTCTTGTGCTCCAGCACCGAGCGTGTGAGTGCGAGCCGCGGCTGATAGGACGCAGCCTCCATGGCCGGCACGATGGCCGCGATGACGGTCGCGCCTAATCCCGCGACCAGTCCCTTGGCGGCGGAGAGCGAACTCAAGGATACATCGGTCACGTTAACGACAAAGTAGAGATCGCTGATCGAGCGTGAAACCAGCACCAGCAATTGTTGGCCGAGCCACATTCCGGCCAGGACACCGAGTGCGGCGCCGACCATGCCCAGCACCAGGCCCTCGGTCAGGATCAGCGTAAAGATTTGGCGGCGCGTAATCCCGAGCGCCCGAAGCACACCGATCAGCCGCCTTCGCTGTAATACGGCGAAGCCGACGCTGTTATAAATGAGGAATACGCCGACGAGAAGTGCCAGGAGACTCATGGCCGTCAGGTTCGTCATGAAGGCCGCACTCATTTCTGTGACGGCCCGGGTGCGGCCGGCGGCGTTTAACAGCTGGCCGTCGATCGGCAGTGCATCGCGTATCTTGCCAGCGATCCCGGTTTCGTCGTCTTGCGCAATCTTGACATCGATGCGGGTGAGCCTGCCGAGCATGTCGAGCCATATTTGTGCGGTCGAAATGTCGGCGATGATGAGGTTGTCAAACCCGCGACCGTCACCGCCACCGATGAGAGCGACAAGTTCGGCACGATGGACCCGGCCCCCTGCGGAAACATCGAATCGATCACCGGGACTCAGCTTGAGCGATTCGGCCGTTCGATACGACATCACGACCGCGCCAGGGCCGGTCAGCATGCGGCGGTAGGCATCATCGACGCCGACGCCAGGTTCCGGCACCGAATAGGGACGAAACTCGCGCTCGGCGAACGGGTCTACGCCAAGCACCTGCATTGTAATGTTGCCGATGTCGACATAGCCCGCGACGATCGGGGCGATCGACCGAATCCCCTCCTTCAGGCGAAGTCTCACATAAAGGGTTTCGTCGACGCCAGCGGGACCCTGGACAATTTGATGGGTCGCCTCGCCGGTGACCGTATCCATCGACAGGAGAAATGCCTCTCTTGAACTTTCGTTGGCGAGGTCGACCGCGACCATGACAGACACGCCGGTGCAGATTCCAAGCAGCGCCAGGACCAGCTGCCAGGGGTGCCTCCAGAGGTATCCAAAGCTTGCGCGATAGAGCGCCGGCATCAGTCGCGTCCGTCGGCGGCGACGAGCACGCCGTCGTGTAACTCCAGCACGCGGTCGCAGAACGAGGCCATCCGGGCACTGTGTGTCGCCACGATCAGGGTGCTGCCTGCCTGACTTACGAGTTTGTCGAGCAATTCGAGTACGCCCTCGGTCGTCTTGTCGTCGAGATTGCCGGTCGGTTCATCGGCGAGCAATAGCGAGGGCCTGTGGGCGACCGCCCGCGCAATCGCGACGCGCTGTTGTTCGCCGCTCGACAGAACGTCCGGGTAGCTGTTTTTTCGGTCTGCGAGCTCGACCGAGGCCAGAAGCTCTTCAATACGCTCGGCGATTTCCGGCTCCGATACGCCGTTGAGCTCGAGGACGAGCCGGACGTTATCCGCCACCGTCAGTGTCGATACGAGATTGAACGACTGGTAAACGAAGCCGATGTGCTTGCGCCGGAACAATGTCCGGTCGCGCTCAGACATGGCCGTGATGTCCAGGCCCGCCACCTCGACCTGCCCGGAATCGGGCTGATCGATGCCGCTGATGATATTCAGCAGAGTCGATTTGCCCGAACCACTGCGGCCTTTGAGCGCAACCGTCTCGCCCCGAATGAACTCGGCATCGAGATCCTTGAGTACGGCGTGCAGCTGGTCACCTTCCCGAAAGCTGCGGCTGACACCCCGGATACGGACCTCGATATCGTCTTGTGCGAAGATTGTGCCGTTCATTAAGTTATTCAGTTGTTTTAGCAGGTCAATCAGACCGGTAGAAACAATAACTTAAATAACTAATCGACCGGCACCAATTTCCGATACTCCTTAACGCATGTGTTGCGTCGACCGGTTGAAATCGCAAGAAAAGCGGACATTAGCCGCATACAACCGATTTGGTGTGGGAGGCTTGGGATAGTGGTGTGATTGATGCGGACTTGGCCACATACTGCTGGGGCACCATTTGGAGATTTCAATTATCGGGTGGAGACGATAGTTCTGCGATTATCTCTGCCAGAGAAATCATCAAATGATGCTCGTCAATAGTTGATGGACGAAAACCCGAATGAGCATAAAAACTTGCAGCATCATCATCCAGGGCATGAACAAGAATTCCCTTGACGGTATTGACAAGTTAAGTGGCGTTAAAGCGTAATTGTTGGATGAAAAGACCAACTACGATGTACAAGCGTCACCGATTTCCACCGGAAATCATCCAATACGCAGTTTGGCTCTATCATCGATTCAATCTCAGTCATCGAGATATCGAAGATTTGCTGGCTGAACGTGGAATCACCGTTAGCTATGAGGCCATTCGTCTGTGGTGCAATAAGTTCGGTTTGAAATATGTTCGTCGTTTGAAGAAGAAGCACCAGGGCTACGGAGATACATTTTTCATTGATGAAGTCTTCGTGAAGATTGATGGTAAGCAGCATTATTTATGGCGCGCTGTCGATCAGGACGGGAAATCGTCGATGTGTTTCTACAGCGTCGACGTGACGGCAAGGCCGCTAAGCGCTTCTTCAAACGACTATTGAAGGCACATAGAAACGAACCCAGAAAGATTGTGACGGACAAGTTGAGAAGTTACGGCGTCGCACATCGCGAACTCATCCCGGATACGATTCATGATACATCGCAATATGCCAATAACAGGGCAGAACTTTCTCATCAGCCAACGCGAGTTCGAGAACGGGTCATGCGTCGATTCAAAAGTATGCGGCAGGCTCAGCGGTTCCTGGCAGTACATGCTGCCGTTTACAATTTATTCAATCTTGGACGTCACCTTGTTTCAGCCAAGAACTATAGGTTTTTCCGCTTGCGTGCTTTTGCGTCTTGGAAATACGCTGCTGCGTGATCGGTGATATCTGCTCAAATTTGATTAGGCTGAACATTTAACTTGTCAATACCCAAATGTAATAAGAATGGATTTTTGGCAGGCAGCCCTGAGCAGGGACTTTAGTGACCGCCTAAGATCTGTCTTTGTCAGTGCCCATGCAATAAACAGGAAGATCCAGATTGCTATGGCGATTTCTCTGTTATTGAAAATCTCAGTCAGGTTCATCGGGTCGAAATATTAACTATCGCTCGTAACACTGTCTTACATTTTCATTTAGCCGGACACAATGTCTCAGCACGGTCAGGGAATGCCTAACAAGTACTTCGTTTCGGCCTTGTTCCTTCTCTCCACCGGGCAAGTATTTGCCGCCGTGAAAAAGGTTGTTGCGAACCGTACGGACCATCAGGAGCGCTTGCTGTGCTCTTCTCTGGTTCTGGTCGATAGCCTGATCCTGAAAGGTGAGGACTCCGTCTTTCAGGACTTGCTTGCGTGGCGCTTGTGCGAGCAGGTAGTCGGCCGCGGCATTGAATTCGTTGTCAGTGATTTTCCCGAAAGCTTCATCGATATCGTTGGCAAACCTGTCCCAGCACGCGACAACGCCGCCTTCGTTGTCTGAAGCGTATTCAGTTGCCTTGAGCGCGAATTCCATCCTTGAGAAGACCGCAAGAAACTCACAGGCCAGTTCGGGCGACATATGTAAATGCTTAAACGCGTCGTTCATATATCTTCCTCGTACGTGTAAAAAATAATCTACGCTGACTAACGTCTGGTTGTTTTGACGTGCACGAATAATATATGGATGGGCGTACGCGTAAACCAGAAACTGAATACCGGAGTCTAACGCCGAGAAAAATTAATTTACTTCTTCGTTTTCACAACTTTGCGGCTAAAAGTGGTATTTTTTGAGCGGTTCGCTGCACTGCGGAAGGCGCTCTGCTGGGCACGATCTCTCGCACTTGAAACCGATTCCGTGGTTTCGACTTCGAAAATCTTTCGCTGCTTACCCCTTGTCGCCACCACATCAGGTCTGTATCCGCCGACTGTTTTTGGCTGAGCAAAGCCTTTCACATCCGCTTTCACCTCATAACCTTTCTTCTTGAGATCGTCGGCGATTCGCCTAACTTCCGTATCATGCTTTGACTGTGATGTCTTACTGCGCTTAGCCATCTGAATGATCCTCCTGTACCCACCGGGCAGCGAATACCAATCGGGAATTGAGCGAAGTCATATTCGCATAATTGTCGGATAATGTCCGTATTTCGATTCGGTCATCAATGAATTTCTGGGCCTTCTGTAGTATCACCGTGTTCTTAGGTAGGCTGCGTTTTCGGAGATCCGATTCCACGATCTTCGCCATACATATGTCTCGCTCTTAAGCGCTAACGGTGAAGATATTGTGGGTCTCTCGTTTGCTCGGTCACGCATCGCCTACAATCACGCTCAAGGTGTATTCGCATATGCTGCCAAAGGAGCACTATGGAAGTGCTGACCGGCTCGGTGAATTGGTATTTGGGTCAGCTGCCGCCCCAACCAATCCCAACTGCCGGTCGATTTCTTTTGCCACTGAAAACTCGATATATGAACGATATCGGCGCACCTGACGGTACATGCGTCGTCCTTTCTCACCAAACTGGTCCGCTGCCCGCTTAACATACGTCCAAAACGTCCAGCCCGTTCGGGTTGCGAGACTTTCGAAATCGTGAACACGCCCATATCGTTTCTCGAAGTCGGAAAAATCAAAACTTTCTAAGAGCCACTCCCGGGTCTTACCTGGAAACCTGGCAAAGTGCTGACGGGCCTGCTTTCTCGCACGGCGAGTTATTTTTCGATAGAAATTCGACATCGTGCTGTCGCGAATATAAATATTCTTACCGTCAAATCGAAATCCAAGATATTCGAGCCCGTTGCGGCCAACACCTCCTTCTATGAGTTCGAATTGACAATCTACGTCACCGACGTTGCTATATCTGACTATTGAGGTTTTATTCTTTTTTATGGTTAGCTGATCACCGACCTCCTTGATCGAAGCTATGACAAAGTCCCGAGCTGCCAATCCCTGACCGTCGTCAACTGGAAGAACAAGAACTATATCGTCCGAGTAGCGCCAGTACTTTCCACTTACTGATTTCGAGTAGTCCGAAATCGCCTGATCGAATTCCATTAGGTACGCGTTTGCGAGGAGATCAGATATCGGCGCTCCTTGAGGAATACCGTAGTCATTTATGTTTGGCTCACATAACGACGCGTAACTGGGATCTTTCCCCATGATTTTCTGCCGGAAGGTTTGAGGTGAGCATAGCTGCTTTGGCATCTTATGAAATGGCCGTGCATACTCTTTACGCGCCGACTCGCCATCCAGAGAAACTTCCTTGATGAACCCCAATCTTTCATACACAGCACCGCGATCGACAACCACATATCGCGTTATCGCCTTGAAAACGGCCAGATGATCAGGTGGCAAACGGTCAACGCCAAGCAGCTCACACCAAACTTGGTAAAGGCGATGATGATCTATGCATTCAAAGAACTTTGAAATATCGAGCGTTATGACCACACAGTCTTTTTGTTTGGCAATTTCCTCAAATACGTCGTGTGCGAAATCTATGTTGCACTTTCCCGTTGTGTCAGCCTGCCCCTTTGGAATTTTTCGATATGCAGTAGGGCAATCCTGAATTCCGAACTCGACAAGTCGCGCCTCATACCTCTCGGCAAGGAGGTATCGGTAATATGAGAAAATCGCTGCATCTCGTCGCGACGCGTACCTGATCAAACGGCGCTTCGGGTCCGGCTTGTTGGGCCGGTCACGGAATGGTTGATACTGCTTTGTGTACTGAAGAAATGGGAAGAACGCGTTCCTACGTACTTTTTCCGGATCCGTCACGATGGACAGGAGTTCATCCGCCGGAATCGGCATATCGAAGTGGGGATATTTTTTTAGGCCTTTCTCACGAATCTCAAACGGCATTAGGACTTCCGACTTGTGTGAGAGAGGACCAGAGAACCGCGCACATACGGTTAACCTCTGGTCCTACACCATTATTAACGAGCAACACCCTTTGGTATGCTCTTACTGTGCAGTCCAACAAACTTTACAAGTTATACTGTTATTAGCGCGGTATGCGCCATCGTATCGTTATACTCAAACAGAGGAACATGTCGTTATATGTTCATATTCAAGTTGTCACTGATACTTGACAGTTTTAACTTCCAACTCCAGCCCTATTCCGGGTGGATCGAAAGAACATTAGGGCGTTAGCAGGTTTTTCAAGGGGCAATCTGACGTCTGTGGCTTCCACCGACTCCATAACGTGGTGACAGACAAATTCAGTCTTGACTGCGTACTGTATCGATGCCTCGAATCGGAGAATTGGGCACCAAATGGGCACCCGGGGCTATTTGGGAGGGGACTCAGAACAACGAGTCGTCCCTAACTCGTTGATTTGAAATGGTGGCCAGAGGCAGAATTGAACTGCCGACACGCGGATTTTCAGTCCGCTACCCTAACCTGTCTGCGGCGAATTGTTAATTATGGCCGCAATCCTATCCTTGACTATTTTGTAATTCGCCACCCATGTCCAGCAACTGGCGGGCTGCTTCCAAATTCGATCCCGACATTCCCTATTCTTCTTCTCGGGCCCAAAGCCTCTTTTGGCCCAGGATAGCGGCATTATCAGATGGAGCCCAAGACTTTTGCGGACCAAAATGGTCGCAGTCGTATATTTAGCTTGGACTTACTGTGGACTTACAGGGGGTCGAGCACCGAGTTTGTCATCGTGAAACTCGTGCTAAGTAGTTGATGTCCTTCCCGAGAGATAGGTAACACTCCATACCGGAGACATGGGTAACACTTTCTCCCTTTGTGGGAGATTGCCATGCCTTGGAAGGAGTGTCAGATTGTGGAAGAACGTCTCCGATTTATTGCCCGCCTGCTCGATGGCGAGAAGATGGCCGGCCTGTGCCGCGAGTTCGGCATTGCCCGCAAGACCGGCTACAAGATCTTCAACCGCTACAAAGACTGCGGCGTTGACGGTCTGACGGATCGTTCACGAAGACCCTATCGGCACGCCAACCAGCTGCCGTTTCAGATCGAGAAGCTGATCGTCAGGCTCAAGAAAGAGTACCCGCACTGGGGCGCACCGAAGATCCGCGAACGCCTAAGGCGGCTGTATCCCGACCTACAGCACCCGGCGATCAGCACGGTGCACGCCGTACTCGATCGTCATGGCCTGGTCAGGCGCAGAAAACGACGACGCTACAAAGCCCAGGGAACAGCGCTCTCACACGTAACGTCACCCAACGAGCTGTGGTGTGCCGACTACAAGGGCGAGTTCATGTTGACCGATCGGCGCTACTGTTATCCGCTGACGATCACCGACTTTGCCAGTCGATATCTCATCACCTGCGACGCCCTCTCGACCACCAAGGAAGTCTATGCCTTTGCTGTTTTTGAGAGAGCTTTCAAGGACTTCGGCTTGCCCAAGGCGATCCGCACCGACAACGGCATCCCCTTCTCATGCTGCAATGCCCTCTTTGGCCTCAGCAAGCTCTCCGTATGGTGGCTGCGCTTAGGCATCAACATCGAGCGCATCAAGCCCGGGCATCCTGAGCAGAACGGCCGCCACGAGCGTATGCATCTGACGCTAAAGAACGAAGCCACCAAGCCCGCGTCCGACAACTTCCTGCAACAGCAGGCGCGCTTCGACGACTTCATCGACTGCTTCAACAATGTCAGGCCGCATCAGGCCCTGGATATGAAAGTTCCCGCGGAGCTCTATACAAGTTCGCCCAGACCCTACCAGGGACTGGGCGAACTCGACTATCCGTTCCATGACTGGACGGCCACCGTCACGACCTGTGGCCGTATCTGTTACCAACGCCGGAAGATCAACTTAAGCACCGTGTTCGCCGGCCAAAAGGTCGGCATCAAGCAAGTCAGCGACAAAATATGGCTCGTCAGCTTCATGCAGTACGATCTCGGATACTTCGACCACGAGACCTGCCGGCTGGAGCCCATCGAAAACCCGTTCAGTGCTAAAGTGTTACCTATGTCTCCGGTATAATCTGTAACCCATGTCTCCGGTATGGACC
>JADFSO010000046.1 GCA_022560735.1 Pseudomonadota bacterium | reverse complement strand
CGGTGCTGTACTTGCACCATGACCATTGCCCGCAAGCACCAGATCAGCCTGGAATGTACGCCCTATTACCACGCCATCTCACGCTGTGTCCGGCGGGCCTTTCTGTGTGGCAAAGACCGCTACACCGGCAAGAGCTTCGAACATCGCCGACGCTGGATCGAACAACGCATTCTGTTCCTGGCCAAGGTATTCGCGATCGATGTCTGTGCCTATGCGGTGATGAGCAATCACTATCACCTGGTCGTACGCCTGGCACCGGCAACGGCTGAGGATTGGGACGAAGCGGAAGTGTTGGAACGCTGGGGCCAGGTGTTTGAAATCCCACCCGCCGTTGCCAAGTCCAACGGCCATCTTCCGTCCCCTGACGGCGTGACTGATTGGATCAGCGTGTACCGCGAACGTCTTGCCAGCCTGAGCTGGTTCATGCGTTGTATCAACGAGCCCCTGGCGCGTCGGTCTAACCGGGAAGACGATTGCAGCGGGCGTTTTTGGGAGGGGCGGTTCAAACTCCAGGCCTTGCTGGATGAGGCCGCCTTGTTGCGCTGCATGGCGTATGTGGATCTCAACCCGATCCGGGCCAAACTGGCAACCACGCCGGAAACCTCGGTCCATACCTCGGTGCATGCGCGCATTAAGGGTGAGGGCGCATCGTTGCTTGGCTTCGAAAACCAGCAAGCTCGTCCTGCCTTACCTTGTTGCTGGAAAGATTATCTCACGCTGGTGGAGTGGACTGGCCGCGAGTGGAGCCAGGACAAACGCGGGCGGATCGACTCGGATTTGCCCTTTATCCTGGAGCGGTTGGAAACCGATCAGGAGACCTGGCTTAAGGATCTCAGGCGAATGAATTCCTGGCATGGCCGTGCCCTGGGCTCGCTCGACGCATTACAGGCTTATTGTGAGCATCTTGGGCAGCGCTGGATGCACGGATTGCAACATCACATAAATCTGACCAAGGCTGTTGCCACCCCATCGTAACGTTCTGCCTACCATAGTGCTCATCCGGTTGCCGGAGGCACGCTGCTGCCCGTTGCCAATCACCAATATCGACAGCTGACAATTCACCCGCTCCATCACGCGACTCAAATGCCTGTCGATGGCAGTGTTGGCGACCAACGGTCCTTCGTGAAGACTGTGGATGTCCTTGCAAACTCTTCGTGAAGACTGTGGATGTCCTTGCAAGAAAGGACCCTTCCTGAAGACTGTGGATGTCCTTGCAAAGAAAGGGTTCTGAAGACTGTGGATGTCCTCGCAAAGAAAGGGTTTTTGTCGGCCGGATCAGGTATCGATCATCGGCAGATCGAGACCACGTTGTTGCGCAACTTCGATCGCTTTTTTGTAACCGGCATCGGCGTGGCGCATGACGCCGGTCCCCGGGTCATTGATCAGCACCCGCGCCAGCGCTTTTTCGGCCCTTTCGCTGCCGTCGGCGACGATTACGACACCCGCATGCAACGCGTAGCCCATGCCGACCCCGCCGCCGTGATGGAAACTGACCCACGAAGCGCCGCTCGCGGTGTTTAGCAAAGCGTTTAGTATGGGCCAGTCGGCGATCGCGTCGGAGCCATCCTTCATACCCTCGGTCTCGCGGTTTGGCGAGGCGACCGACCCGGCATCGAGATGATCGCGCCCGATGACGATCGGCGCCTGCAACTCACCACTGCGCACCATTTCGTTGATCGCCAGCCCGAGTTTGTGCCGTTCCCGGTAACCCAGCCAGCAAATCCGGCACGGCAAACCCTGGAACTGGATACGTGCGCGCGCGTGATCGAGCCACTGGTGTAATTCCTTTTTATCAGGGAACAACTCCCTGGCTTTTGCATCGGTCTTGTAAATGTCCTCGGGGTCGCCGGACAACGCCGCCCAGCGGAACGGACCCATGCCCTCGCAGAATAACGGCCTTATATACAACGGGACGAAGCCCTTGAAATCGAAAGCGTTCTCGACCCCGGCATCGCGCGCCATCGCGCGAATATTGTTGCCGTAATCGAAGGTCGGAATCCCCTGCTCATGGAAACCGAGCATCGCGCGCACTTGCACCGCCATCGAATCCTTCGCCAGCCGAACATATTTCTGCGGATCAGCGGTACGTAGCTGCGCGGCGTCTTCGAGGCTATAGCCTTGGGGTATATAGCCATTGAGCGGGTCGTGGGCAGAAGTCTGATCGGTGACCAGGTCAGGCAAATTGTCGCCAGCGAGAATCTGCGGAAAAATATCCGCCGCGTTACCCAGCAGCCCGACCGAGATCACTTCGTCGTCGGCAGCCGCCTGTTTGATCATGTCGATTGCTTGTTCCAGCGTGTCTACCCGGTGATCGAGATAACCGCTATCCAGGCGTTTCTGGATACGCTCGGCGTCCACTTCGACGGCAAGGCAACAAACCCCGGCGAAAACCGCGGCCAGCGGCTGCGCACCACCCATCCCGCCCAGACCGCCGGTCAACAGCCAGCGCCCCTTGGCGTCACCGCCATAATGCTGGCGCACCGCTTCGACGAAGGTCGCGTAAGTGCCTTGCACGATGCCTTGCGAGCCGATGTATATCCATGAGCCCGCAGTCATCTGCCCGAACATCATCAGGCCTTTCTTATCGAGCTCGAAAAAATGGTCCCAGTTGGCCCACTCGCCGACCAGGTTGGAATTGGCGATCAGCACCCTGGGCGCGCTTTCGCTGGTCTTGAACACGCCGACCGGTTTGCCCGACTGGATCAGCAGCGTCTCGTCGTTTTCGAGGCGCTTCAAGGTGGCGACGATCGCATCGAAACATTCCCAGTTCCGCGCGGCACGTCCGATACCGCCATAGACCACCAGCTCGTGCGGATTTTCGGCGACCGCCGGATCGAGATTGTTGTACAGCATGCGCAACGCCGCTTCCTGCACCCACCCCTTGCAACTTTTTTCAGGCCCGGTCGGCGCGTGCAACTCGACATCGCGAAAACGGGTAAATGATTTTGTCTCACTCATTGCACACCTGCCGATAATCGGATCTTGCCGTTCGGGATCTTGCTCGCTTCAGTCTACCCATTTTCTGGCGTTGCGATACATGCGCATCCACGGCCCGTCCTCGCCCCAGTGCTCCGGCGCCCAGGAATGCTGGACCGTGCGGCTGACCCGCTCGGGGTGCGGCATGCTAATGGTGATGCGGCCATCGCTGTTGCACAGCCCGGCGATGCCTTGCGGCGAGCCATTCGGGTTGTGCGGGTATATTTCGCTCGGCTCGCCATAGGAATCGACGAAGCGCAGCGCGGTCTGCGGCGCGCAGGCGGCCAGGTCATCCGCCGAGGCGAACTCGGCCAGGCCCTCGCCGTGTGAGCTCGCGACCGGCAACATCGATCCTTGCATGCCGGCGAAAAACAACGATGGCGTCTCCATCACCTCGACGCTGGACAGACGCGCTTCAAACTGCTCCGAACGATTGCGTACGAAGTGCGGCCAGTGCTCGGCGCCGGGGATCAACGGTTTCAGATTCGCCATCATCTGACAACCGTTGCAAACGCCCAGCGAAAAACTGTCGGGATCGTGGAAAAACGCGGCGAACTGATCGCGCGCACGGGAATTGAACAGGATCGATTTCGCCCAACCCTCGCCGGCGCCAAGCACATCGCCATAAGAGAACCCGCCGCAAGCCACCAGGCCGCGAAAATCGCTTAGCTCGACCGCACCGGAAAGAACTTCCGACATGTGCACATCGATCGCGTCGAAGCCGGCGCGGGCAAAAAAAACGGCCATCTCGACATGAGAATTTACCCCCTGCTCCCTGAGGATCGCGACTCTTGGTTTGGCGGAAAGATTCAGATACGGCGCCGCGATGTCTTCCTCGATATCGAAAGTCGTGACGACCTTCAGACCCGGGTCCTCTTCATCGAGCAGGCGGTCGTATTCTTCGAGCGCACATTCGGGATTGTCCCTGAGGCTTTGCATGCGGAACGTGGTCTCGGACCAGGCGCGGTGCAGGTTGACCCGATCGTCTGCCAGGTACTCGACGCCGCCGAATTCGAACACGATGCGGCCGTCGTCCGTCGGCTGGCCGATGTCGCGTACAAGCTTTTCCAGCCGGTGTTTTTTCAGCACCGCGTTTACCGCCGAAAGATCCCCGGCCGCCACCTGCAACAGCATGCCGAGCTCTTCGCAAAACAGCGCCGCCGCCGCTTCGGTGCCCAGATCGTCGAGCACAACACGCATGCCGGAGCGCCCGGCAAAGGCCATTTCGCAAACCGTCGCCAGCAAACCGCCATCGGAACGGTCGTGGGCGGCCAGCACCAGCCCAGCCTCTTTCAGTTCGCCCATCGCCGCGAACAAACCAGCCAGCGCCGCGGGATCGTCGAGATCCGGAGGTTGCGCGCCGAGTTCGCCATGCACCTGTGCGAGCACCGACCCGCCCAGCCGGTTGCTTCCCGCGCCCAGGTCGATCAAAAGCAGGCGGCTGGCGCCGGAATCCGTCCTGATCTGCGGCGTCAGCGTGCAACGAATATCGCGTACCGGCGCAAAAGCGGTCACGATCAGCGACAGCGGCGCGACCACCGCCTTGTCGCCCTCATCATCGGTCCACGTGGTTTTCATCGACATCGAATCCTTGCCGACCGGGATCGCGATCCCGAGCGCCGGGCAAAGCTCCTCACCGAGTGCGCGCACCGTGTCATAAAGCCTTGCGTCCTCGCCGGGCTGACCGGAAGCCACCATCCAGTTCGCCGACAAACGCACCTCGGAGATCGCCGCCACATCCGCCAGCATCAGGTTGGTCAGCGCTTCGCCGACGGCCATGCGGCCCGATGCCGGGCCATCGAGCAAGGCCAGCGGCGTGCGCTCGCCGATGGCCATCGCCTCGCCGCGGTAAGCGAAATAATCGCTGCAAGTCACCGCGACATCGCTGACCGGCACCTGCCACGGACCGACCATCTGGTCCCGGCTGCACAACCCGCCGACCGTGCGATCGCCGATCGTGATCAGAAAAGTCTTGTCCGCGACGGCCGGGAACTGCAACACCCTGAACGCCGCCTCGCCGACATCCAGTTTATCGAGCGCGAAATCTTTTGCGCTGACCGGCAGCCGGCTGACATCGCGGGTCATTTTCGGTGTTTTGCCAAACAGCATCTCCATCGGCATGGCGACCGGCAGATTGCCGAATTCGCTGTCTTCGACGATGAGCTGGCGTTGTTCGGTGATTTCGCCGACCACCGCATACGGGCAACGCTCACGCCGGCAAATGTCCTCGACCCGCTGCAGATCGTCCGCTGCGATCAGCAGCACATAACGCTCCTGCGCTTCGTTGCACCAGATTTCCATCGGCGACATGCCCGGCTCGTCATTGGGTACGTCGCGCAGGCGCACGCGCCCGCCCCGCGCGCTGTGCTCGATGGCTTCCGGAATGGCATTGGACAGACCGCCCGCACCGACGTCGTGGATCAGCAGGATCGGATTGTCATCGCCCAGTTGCCAGCAGGCGTCGATCACTTCCTGGGCGCGGCGCTGCATCTCGGGGTTGCCGCGTTGCACCGAGGCAAAATCCAGCTCCGCATCGCTCTCCCCGGCCGATACCGACGATGCGGCGCCCCCGCCGAGGCCGATCAGCATCGCCGGGCCGCCGAGTACGACTATCTGCGCGCCCGGCATGATCTCGCATTTTTCCACGTGATCGCGACGGATATTCCCCATGCCGCCGGCCAGCATGATCGGTTTGTGATAACCGCGGCTGCGCCGATCGCTCTCGGCGATTTCGAAATTGCGGAAATAACCCAGCAGGTTGGGCCGGCCAAACTCGTTGTTGAACGAGGCGCCGCCGACCGGGCCTTCGAGCATGATCTCCAGGGCCGAGGCGATCCGGTCCGGCTTGCCGATGCCGCCGGCTTCCCACGGTTGCGGCATATCCGGGATGCGCAGGTGCGAGACCGAAAAACCGGTCAGCCCGGCCTTGGGTTTGCCACCGCGCCCGGTCGCCCCTTCATCGCGGATTTCCCCGCCGGAACCGGTCGCGGCGCCCGGGAACGGTGAAATCGCCGTCGGGTGGTTGTGGGTCTCCACTTTCATCAGGATATCGACCGCTTCCGTGGCTGCGCCATAAACGCGGCTTTGCGGATCCGGGTACCAGCGCGTGCCGTCGCCGCCTTCGATCACCGCGGCATTGTCACGATAAGCGGACAACACGCCGGCGGGTGCGCAAGCGTGGGTATTGCGGATCATCGCGAACAACGTTTTTTCCTGCGCTTTTCCATCGATGACCCAGTCGGCGTTAAAAATCTTGTGCCGGCAGTGCTCGGAGTTCGCCTGGGCGAACATCATCAGCTCGACATCGGTCGGGTTGCGCCCGATTTGCAGAAAATTCGCGAGCAAATAGTCCATTTCCCCGGTGGACAACGCCAGGCCGAGATCCGCATCCGCCTGTTGCAGGGCTTGCTTGCCGCCTGCCAGCAGGTCGATCAGACGAACCGGTGCGGGTCGATCGTGGGCAAACAAGGTGGTCGCATCGGCGCCGTCGCGAAAAACACTCTCCGTCATGCGATCGTGGAGCAACGGCAACAGCGCGTCGACCTGCGCCGTGGTCAGCGCCTCGCCGGACTGGAGGTAATAAGCGACGCCCCTTTCGATGCGCAACACATTTTCCAGGCCGCAGATATGGGCGATATCGGTGGCCTTGCTGGACCATGGCGAGATCGTGCCGGTGCGCGGCAACACCAGGACGTGTACCCCGGATTCGGCGACCGGCTCGCGCGCGGGTCCATAGCTGAGGATTTTCTCCAGGACCTCTTGCTGCGCCGGGTTCAGCGGCTTGCTGGTTTCGGCAAAATGCAAATACCGCGCGGCGACGCCCTGTACGCCGGACACCTGGTCCTGGAGCTGGGCAAGCAGTCTTTGAAGCCGGAATCGGGACAGCGCCGTGGCGCCGGGCAACTGGATGATGGCCATAGACTCGTCGCGGATCCCTGGTGACCTGACGGTCAGAGTGAGAGGCGAATGATACAGGAGGCCGCGATTCTACAGAAGCTTTGCGATCTTGAGGTTGGCTCAGGCGACCGACTGCCAGTCCAGCCCGCTTTCCTGGCCGGCGATCAGGATTTCTTCGGGCTCGCACTCCAGTGCGCTCGCCATCGCCATGCTCGCCAGCTCCGGCGTATTGTTGGTGTCGCTCAGATGCACGCCCGCCACCCAGCGCAGGCGGGAAGTGTCCACTTCTTTCAATAAGTTCCCGGTCTGCTGATTGTTCAGGTGCCCCAGGCGGCCACCCACTCTTTGCTTCAACCGGTACGGGTACGGTCCGCTGGTGAGCATCTCCACATCGTGATTGGCCTCGATTGCCAGTGCCGTGCAAGCGGCCAGGGTCTCGACCACGTGCGCCGTGACGTGACCGATATCGGTCATCACGCCGAGCCGGTCCGACCCATCGTCAAACACAAACTGGCAGGGCTCGCGCGCATCGTGCGGAACCGGCATCGGGGTAATCTCGAGATCACCCAGTACCAATGGCTGGTGCGGATTGATAATTCCCGTTTCCACATCGTCGAGCGCCGGGCAGCCTTGCAAGGTACCGGCGGTTAGCCAGACCGGGATGTTGAAGCGCCGCGCCAGGCGAGCGACGCCGGAGACATGGTCGCTGTGCTCATGGGTGACCAGGATTGCGGTGATGGTTTCGGGGGCCCGGCCCAGTCTTTCCAGGCGGCGCAGGGTTTCTTTGGTGCTGAAACCGCAATCCAGCATCACGCTGGTCCGGCCCGCTTCGATCAGCGCTGAATTGCCCTTGCTGCCGCTTCCGAGATAGGCGATCCGGAGGCCGCCCACTTCAGCCCTGTTTCCCTTTGTCGCCGCTCGGCGCATAGACCGGCACCGGGAACTGGGCGATATTTCCCTCGAGTTTGCTGATTTTGCTGACGCCTTGTTTTTCCACTTCGTCGATCCGGATGACCGCATGCAGCGGGATAAATGTCCGCCTGACCCCCGAAAACTCGTTCTTTATGCGTTCCTCGGATGGATCCACGACGACCGTGGTCCGCTCGCCAAAAACCAGCTTCTCGACTTCCAGAAAACCGAATAACTCGCCCTGGCGGACGCTGCGGGCAAAAATCTCGTAGACCTTGCCCTGATTCATGAACTGAATCTTGTAAATATGCTTGGATGACATCAAAAATCGCCTGTTTTCGGTGATTTACAGGGTAACACATGGACTGGTTCACAGAATCGACAAGCGAATGTTGCAAACTGTTGAGCAACGGGCCTCGATACACTAAATTGGCAAACAGGATATTTTGTTAAATCAGGAATCTTGTGACCCCGCTATGCCAATGACTTTGCGCATTTTGTCCGGCCCCGGCAATCTTCTGGAAACGGAGACGACAAAAGTCTTTGACGAAGAAGGCGGCACCATTGGCCGCGCACCGAGTTGTGACTGGAATCTTCCGGATCCGGAGAATTTCGTGTCCGGCAACCATGCCAGCGTGATCTGGCAAGACGGCGAGTTCTACCTGATCGACACCAGTACCAACGGCACTTATGTCAACAACATGCCGGAGCCGATTCCATCCGGAAAACCGCTGCTATTGACCCATGAAGACCAGTTCGGAATCGGCAATTACAAGATCGAAGTCAGCCTGGATCCAAAAGACGCGGAAAGAGCCAAGGACTGCTCTTTCGACATCTCGACGATCCTGGTCGAAGACCAGGCTTTCAAAAAACAGCAATTGCCAAAAAGGAAGACGGCGCCGCCGGCGCCAAAGAAAGTCAATCCACTGAAAGCACCGCTCCCAGACGATAACGATGAAAACACCGGTTCGTGGGCAATGCTGGATATTGACGAATCAGAACCGGCCGGCAGGCAAAAAGTATCCGGAGCGAAGAAATCTGCAGACAAGAAAACCCGTGCGGCCGCAGCGGAGCCGATGGACTTGAGCCTGGAAGACCCGTCCGAATTGCCAAAGGCAAGAAAGAAAAAATCGAAGAAAAGTGATGCGCAGGACGATAATACGAAGATAAAGCGGGCGAAATTGGTCGGCGAACTCGCCTCGAAAAAACAGGACATCGAACAAACCTTGGGCTCAGTCACCAACACCAATCAAGCGCCACAATTGCTACCGCCGACCGTGAACAAGAACCAGATGCTCGATGCGTTTATCAAGGGACTCGGAGTTGAACAGGATGCGTTGCCAAACCGCCCACCGGAGGACCTGATTGAAGATATCGGCCGGGTGTTCGCCGAATTACTCGGTGGCCTGCAAACCTTGATGCAGAACCGCTCCTTACTAAAGGACAGGTTCAAGTTGGGCCAGACCATGATGAAACCCAAATCCAATAATCCAATCAAGTTCTCTGCAGGCATGGATGACGTCCTGCCCAGGCTGCTATCGGGCAAACGCGGCGCCTACAAAGCCTCGGTAGAGGCGATCCGTGAATGCTATTTCGACGTCAACGCCGACATGGAAGCCATGAACGAAGCCATGCGCAGGGCCCTGTCCGAATATCTGAAGATGTTTGACCCGGTCAACCTGCAGGAACAGTTCGAGCATGTCATGGGTAAAAACAAGTTCCTCGGCGGCAACAAGAAACGTTACTGGGACTTATACGCCGACCGTTATGCGACCATCGTCCAGCACGCAGAAGGCCGGATGCCCGAAGGCTTTGCCAATGAATTCGTCAAGGCCTTCGAAAACGCGCTGTCCAAGCGCAAATTCAAGAAAGGAAACGGCAAGGACTAAGGCGTATCCGGGTCGCGCTGAAAGAGTGCTGGTAGCAGTTTCCGCTCAATCGCCCACGAGATTCAAATCTTTGAGTATGGCCTGGATTCGCGGGTCATCGCGCACGGCGTCAAAGTCCGCTGAATTGAGATATCCCAATTCAGGAACGTCTTCATCGACATATTGCTCGATCAACGGTATCGCTTGCTCATACGCGCCGAGCTGTACCAGGCTAAACGGCTTGTTGTAGAGGAAATGCGGCATCTCGACATCCGCCAGCAGCGCTTCCACCGCTGATGGCGCCAGCGCCGGGTCGCGCAGTGCGGCGACATAAGCGGCATTAAGCCCAGGATCGACACCCTCGAGATCATCCGCCCGCCGCATGGCCTCTTCGGCCTCGCCCCACTGCTCGAGATCGATCAGGCCCTGGGCCAAACTGTAATAATTGATCGCCCAGTCAGGCATCAACTCGACCGCCTGGCGCAGAATCGGCAGGGCTTTTTCATACTGGCCGGCCAGGTGCAATGTGTAGGCGTAATTGTTCAGTATAATTACCGACAGGGAATCCAGCTCCATGGCAAGCCGGTATTGCTCGAGGGCTTCATCGATGCGCCCGACTGTCGCCAACATGCCGCCATACCACTGGCGCGCGGTCGGGTAACGCGGATTGAGTTCGATGGCCCGCTGGAAATCACGCTCGGACCCTTGCCAGTCGTGGTGCCATTCGTTGCGCAAATATGCCCTGGCGACATTGGCCTCGGCCAGATCGGGATCGATGCGCAGCGCATTATCGACCGCTTGTTGCACTTTCGGAAACCAGTCGGCTTTGCTGCCGCTATGGTAACCCGGCATCAGCACATAGGTCATGGCCAGCATCGCATACGCCTGGCCATAGTCGGAATCGAACACGATCGCCTCGTTGAAATACTTTTCCGCCTTGATGAAGTCAGGAACGGTCCGGCGATTCCAGAAAAACAATCCCCGCAGGTAGTTCGCGTAGGCCTCCGCGTTTGTCGTGCCTTTGTCACTGGCGCCGGCCTGCTCCTCGACCGACAAAGTCACTTTCAGCGCTTTGACGATGGCCGATGAAATCTCCTGCTGGATCGCGAAAATATCGTCCAGCTCACGCTCATAGGTAGCCGACCACAGGTGGTAACCATCGCTGGCATTGATCAGCTGCGCGGTAATCCGGACGCGGTTGCCCACCTTGCGCACGCTGCCTTCGAGGATGTTTTTCACATTCAACCGTTCGCCGATTTCCCGCAGGTCCGTGTCCTTGCCCTTGAAAGCGAAAGACGAAGTGCGACCGGCGACGCGCAATGCATCGATACGCGCGAGATCGTTGAGCAATTCCTCGGCCAGCCCATCGGAAAAGTATTCGTTGGCCGGGTCATCGCTCATGTTGACGAACGGCAGCACCGCGATCGATTCGGGCGAAGCCTCCACGCCGGCGCCCTGCTCCACTTCCGGGCCGGTTGGTCCGGCGGACTCCCCGTTACGACTCACAATGTTGCTTGCGCCGAGCACCACCAGGGCGACGACCAGCAGGATGATGGTTATCAGGTCCAGCTTGCGTGCGCTCGTATGAGTTGCCGAGGCGCTGCGGTCGACATTTTTTTCCAGCTTGACCCCATCGGGCGTGAGCTCGAGCACCCAGGCAAATATCAACGCTAACGGGAATCCCATCGCCAACATGATCACGACCAGCCGGCCACCCCACTCAGGGATACTGAACATCGGGAAAAGAATGTCGGACAACTGGATCAGCACCCAGCAGAACACCAGGTACATTACCGCCACCCGGACGACGTTGCGCCGTTTGAGTTCGTTGAAGAAACTGCTCATGGTCAGCCCCGAAACCCTTTCCCGTTGCGGACTTTAGCAAAAAACCTGACCAACCGGGCGGATGTCTGGGTCTCCCGCCAGATACAGTTCCCAGGCGAGGCGACGAATGTCGCTGCAGGTCCTGTTTACGGTCGCCAACCCGACAGCGACAATATCCCGGTGGTTATCGACAGCCGTTTAGGTAATCATTGGCGCCGCCAATCCGGAGATTCCCGAATGAACCCTGAACTCAAACGCGCGGCGGAACTCGCCGCTGCGTACATCGAATCCTTTGACACCGAAAAAGTCAGCGAGGAACCGGATCCGGACGCGCTCAGGGCCAGGCTATACAAGGCATTGACTGATGACGGCCTGCCACCGCTGCAGGTGATCGACGAGCTCGCGGATGATGCCAAAGAAGGCTTGTTGAACAGCGCCGGTGGGCGCTTTTTCGGCTGGGTAATCGGCGGCTCGATCCCGGTGTCGATCGCCGCCGACTGGCTGACCTCGGCCTGGGATCAAAATGCCGGCGCTTACGCCTGTTCGCCGGCGGCCGCGATTATCGAAGAGGTGGTCGCCGGCTGGCTCAAAGACCTGCTCGGTCTGCCGCAACATGCCTCTTACGCATTCGTCACCGGTTGCCAGATGGCGCATGTCACGGCGCTGGCCGCGGCGCGCCACAGAATACTGGCCGATAAGGGCTGGATGGTCGAAGCACAGGGCCTGGCCGGCAGCCCGCCGATTCGGGTGCTGGTCGGGGAACATCACGAGACCTTGTTGCGCGCGCTGCGCCATCTCGGCATCGGCACCGATGCCCTGGTCCCGGTTGCGCTGAAAGACGATGGCACGATCGATGTCGCCGCGCTAAAAACCGAGCTTGCGAAAAACCCCGCTGCACCGACGATTGTTTCACTCGCCGCCGGCGATCTGAATCGCGGCGCCTTCGACCCGTTCGACGAGGTCTGCGACCTGGCCCATGAGCACAACGCCTGGGTGCACATCGATGGCGCATTCGGTTTGTGGGTGGCCGCCAGCGAGCGCTATCGCCATCTGGTCAAGGGAGTAGAGAAAGCAGACTCCTGGGCGACCGATGCGCATAAATGGCTGAACGTCCCCTACGACAGCGGTATCGTTTTCGTGGCCGACCCCGAAGCGCACAAAATCGCGATGACCATACCGGCGGCATACAAGGTCGAAGTCGAAAACGTGCGCGACCAGTTCGAATGGGGGCCGGAGTGGTCGAGGCGCGCCCGCGGCATACCGCTGTATGCGGCGCTGCGCACCCTGGGCCGCAACGGCGTCGCCGAAATGATCGAACGTTGTTGCGAGCTGACCCTGGACATCGTGAAAAAACTCGGCGAATTACCCGGCGTCGAAGTTTTGACCACACCGATCATCAACCAGGGCCTGGTGCGCTTTCTCGCCGCGGATGGCGATCACGATAAGCGGACCGATGAAGTCATCAATCGCATTAACCAAAGCGGCGAGGCCTGGTTTGGCCCGACTACGTGGAACGGCATGCGCGTGATG
>JADFSO010000059.1 GCA_022560735.1 Pseudomonadota bacterium | reverse complement strand
TATCAAGGGGCCGACCCACAATTGGGGGCTCGTGCAATGGGCCAAGCCTTTGCTCAACCTGATGCTGGATGCGGTTTCCGGCGTGCCGGATTTCCAGTGCCGGCAAATGCTGGGTGCGAATTATCACCGGCTGAATTACACTTTTGCCGATGGCAAAGGCATCGGCCTCGGCGAATGGAAGAAACGCGACCGCCTCGTCGAAATCGGTCGCCAAGAAATGCACACGGAACTCGATGCGGCAGCCGACTGGCTGGCCGAACACTGGCTGGACGAGTCGACGAAGCACCAGGAATAAAACGTCGTCATGCAGACCGATAAAACCCTCGCAAACTGTCGTGCGTTGATCACCGGCGCCAGCGGCGGCATTGGCCGGGCGACAGCCATTGCGCTGGCAAAAAAAGGCGCTCGCCTTGCGCTGCACGGCAACAGCAACAGCAAGAAACTGGACAGCCTGCTTGCCGAACTGCCCGGCGAGAAACATATCGCGCTGATCGCAGACCTGGCCGAGCCTGATGAATGCCGCCGGCTGGTCAGCGCTGCCGTGGCCGGGATCGGCGGCATCGATCTGCTGGTCAATAACGCCGGCGTATTTTTCGATCATCCGCCGGCGACGACCGACGGCGCGGACTGGCAGCAAAGCTGGCAGCAGACGCTGGCCGTCAATCTGCTGGCGCCGGCGATCCTGTGTCACGCGGCGGCGGCGATCATGGCGAAGAACGGCGGCGGCAAAATCATCAACATCTCCTCGCGCGGCGCCTTTCGCGGCGAACCGAACGCCCCGGCCTACGGAGCCAGCAAGGCCGGCCTGAACTCGATGAGCCAGTCGCTGGCCCAGGCGCTGGCTGCCAGCAACATCATGGTTTATGCCATCGCCCCCGGCTTCGTGGAAACCGGGATGGCGTCCGCGTTGCTCGATGGCCCGGATGGCGACGCCATCCGCGCACAAAGCCCGCTGGGACGCGCGGCGAAACCGGCAGAAATCGCGGCCACGATCGCCTTTTTGGCCGGGCCGGACACCGATTACCTGACCGGCACGATCATCGATATCAACGGTGCATCGTATTTGCGAAACTAGGAGATCTATAGCATGGAACCGCGATTTTTTTTCACCATATTCGGCGCCGTTTTCCTGGCGGAGATTGCCGACAAAACCCAGCTCGCCACCTTGTTGTTCGCGACCGATGCCCGCTATAGCAAATGGCTGGTGTTTGCCGCATCGGCGCTGGCGCTGGTCGTCGCATCGGGCATCGCCGTTTTTGCCGGCAGCATGTTGAGTCAGTGGCTCAATGAGAAACTGGTCGGCCGGGTGGCGGGCAGCATTTTTATCCTGGTCGGCATCTGGACGATCGCCCGGAGTTAGCGAACTGATCCAGGAAAAAACATTGAAAAAGACTTACGCCGGCGGCTGTTTTTGCGGGCAGCTGACATTCGAATTCGATGGCCCCAGCTTATGGTGCGCGCATTGCCATTGCACGATGTGCCGGCGATCTCATGGCGCGCCGCTGGTGACCTGGGTTGGCGTCGATGAGCAAAAATTCAGGCTGAACGACGATTCGACGCTGCGCTGGTTCGCGTCGAGCACGGACGCCAAGCGAGGTTTTTGCTCACGCTGCGGCAGCACCGTGTTCTTCACGTCAACCCGTTGGCCGGGTGAAATTCATATCGCCAGGGCGGCGATCCCGGGTGACATAGACCGGCAACCGCAGTGTCATGCGTACTGGGAATCTCATGTGGACTGGATCAGCGTCGATGATCATCTCGAACGCAAGGAAAGCATCGGGCCTGAAGGCCCTCCTACTAAACAATGGCAAAACCTCTGAATATCGTAGGAGCGGTTTCAGCCGCGACTGGCGCAAAGGGCCATCCAAGACATGACAAAACCAAACAATATGACACCCGACATGATGCAAACACCGAGGCCGAACGGCCCGGAACTGAACTCAAGTTGCTGCTTGCGTTTATTCTGTCATCTTGACGGATTCCGGCGGGCGGAGCTTGTCCGGATCGTACAGCCAGCCACCTTTGATTACCCGCCAAATGGTTTGCGTGTTGCGGATGTCGTCAAGGGGATTGGCGTCCAACAACACAATATCGGCCAGCTTTCCTGCCTCAAGGGAGCCTAAGTGAGCGTCTACCCCCAATGCTTCGGCCGCCTGAAGCGTGGCGATCTTGATCACCTCGGCGGGTTCGATGCCGGCTCGGCCAAGGAGCTCGAGCTCCCAGTGAAGTGAGACACCGGGGAGGCATAGCCATGGCGCGCCATGGTCGTCAGTACCTGCTTGCAGCAGTACTCCTGCCGCGTGTGCCTCATACACTGAGGCCAGGCGCTCTGCCAACATCCCACGCAGCATCATGTCTCCTTCCGCCTTTACCAAGTCAGCCGACAAAGCGGCATCCCTGCACTCCTGAGAGCTGAACGCCACCAGCATCGCATCCTCGAGCCTCTCTGGTTCCTCCCTCAGTAGCAGCACGCTTCCCATCTGCATGACCAGGGTTGGGTCCCATCTCGTACCGGATGAGACGAGTGCCAGCAGAACGTCACCGTAGACTCGCCCGGAGGATCGACTGTGTTCCAGCGTGGAGTATCCGCGTGTCAAACCACGTACGATTTCCTCGACGCTCATGCCGTGCCCAGCCGGTGGCAGACCCGCACTGTTTGCTGCCCGTAACGCTGCGTGCTGAAGAGGCCACGACAGGGACGGATAGATCTTGATGAAGTGAGCGCCGGCTTGTTTTCGAGCGCTCACATACCGGCGGGCGCTGGGCTCGTTGTCGACGATAGCGGTGCCGCCAGAGCCAGCCCCCTGAAGGGGGATTCCCGAGGAGAAGTAGCGTGGGATAGGTTCGCCCGCAACCTCGCCGCGAGAGGCCAGAGCGCGGGTGACCGCGAGCGAACTCGCAGGGTCTCGCACCGAGGTAACGCCGTGGGCGATGAAGGCTGTCTGGCCGGCCGGGCCGGACCAACCCCCGTGGGCGTGAAAGTCGAAGAGACCGGGAATGGCATATCGTCCCGCAGCATCGAGGATGATGGCCTGAGCCGGTATTTCCCGACCCTTCTCGGAGCCCACCCACACGATTTGGCCATCCTCAATGTAGAGCGAGGCTTCCGGCGTGAAGATATGTCGCTCGAAATCCAGCAGGCGCACGCGGCGGACCAGCAACGGCTGATGAACTTGACGTGCGAGCCTGGGCTGGGCAGGGATCGCCTCAGGTTCGCCGCCCTCCAGCGGCACTCGCCAGAGTCCGTTGGCGTTGCTGTAGACCACCTCCGATCCATCCGGGCTGATCGAGAACGTTTCCACGAGTTCCGCGGTCAGTAGCCGGACATCCGCCGAGCG
>JADFSO010000023.1 GCA_022560735.1 Pseudomonadota bacterium | reverse complement strand
TGAGCTACCCTCACCGGTAGACAGGCGTGTACGTGCAATCATAAGTAACTTTCTGAGTATGGCAAACGAGCCATTGCGTGTCGCTAAGATGGGTCAAGGTAACAAGGACGGAATCATCAGCTACGAGCTGCGCATTCCCCCGTCACTGCGTAACGTGGTGATCCTTGATGCTTCAGCGGCTGTACGTGAGCTGCAAGTGGCTGACAAGGACATCCAAGTCATCGACCGATGGGAGAACATCAAGCAGTTCACCAAGCTGCGAGTTGACCAGTACCGAGTACAGAGTGGTGCCGGTTTCCAACGCGACAAGATGGCAGTAAGCAGCACGTTACTCAAAGACGTGTCCGATGACATTACCGGAGGCTGGCTACCTGCTGACGCGGCTGTAGTCTTCTGCCTGTCCAAGGGCGCGAACAATCTACCTCGTAACCGGAAGTCACCTGAAGAGAAACTGAAGGCACGACTACAGCGCGATGGTGTTGACCTTGACGCCAAGGTACGCATCTGGACTGGACCTGACCGAACACGTGGACTGCCAGCACGCGAAGTCATTCATCCGAAGTATGAGTTCATTACCTACGGTCAAGAGAAGTCAACTAACCGGTTCCGGCATTGTTCACACATCATCGCGATAGGTGTTGCACGTCGCGATCTGGTGGACCTTGCAGGTAACCTTGCTGGTCAACTGGAAGACCTATCCAGCGACGAGGTGACAAATCATAGTCGCGTATCACAGATGCAGGCTTCAGAGCAGTTTTACAGGCTCCAGCAGCTGATCGGTCGAGGGACTACAAGGCAGACGGTAGATGGCGAGGCTGGTGATGCGTGGGTCAAGGTCTACGATCACGGTAACTTTGAGCCATTCATACAGCGGGCACTCCCCGGCTGTACTTGGCAAGTGCACGAGAGAGCGACACACGCCCAGAACGTACACCACAAACAACGTCAGGGCCGGAAATCAGCTGTACGTGTGACTGCGGAGCAGGCGGGCGTCCGGTTTCTTGAGAGTAGGGCTGACAAGGTCATGGTGAGTGAGGTGACGGCATTGCCGGAGCTTCGAGGACTCACCAGACGTGCCCGACAGCGCATCTTGAAGTCAATCGGTGAGATGACTGGACGCGGACGTGCAGGTAATGGACGTGGATCGTTCTATGTGCCTGTATTTGAAACAGAAGTTGTCTGAATAAAGGCACCACCCTTCCCCTAAGAGAGACATCACTGAGAAATGGTGCCTTTAAGTAGACACCCTTCCCCTAAGAGAGACATCACCGGAAAGCGTCCGCGATAGCAGGGTAATACCCGTGCCCCTCCTTCTGACAGCTCACATCAAGTCCACCTTCCAGCTCGACAGCCAATGGCTGCTCAGCTTGGTGGTGCCGCCCTTCAGGGCACCCACAAAGCAACGAGAGGACACGAGAAATGGATTAAGAGGCCGTGCCGAGTTTGCGGAACTGTGATAACGGTCGAATCTCTCAAGCATGACATGTGCGGCCCGGCTTGTGCTGAGCTGTCGCGTAGACGTGCCCACTACGCTGCTGCTGGCGTTAAGCCGGGACATCCAGAGTACACACCCCACACACCTGAACAACGAAGCCTGCATCGAGCTGGCCTGCGTAAAGAGGACTGAAATGAACGAGAACGGACAAGAACCAATTCGGCCGGAGTTAAACATACCGGTCAGCGCCGAAGTAGTGCGCCTGCCTGATGGGCTGGTCGTCAAACGAACCACATTCAACACTGGCAGCGTGCGAGACAATGTCGTCTTTCCGGGTGACTACCCGAACGCTCGCCAGATCAAGTAACCCAAGCAACGGAGTACACGCATGAGCAAGAAATCAATACAAGCGGCTTTCGACGAGATCGCCGCGCACCTGAAGAAGAACGGTTCCAATATCGGCGCTCAGGAAGCCTACGGTCACGCACAAGACCTGATACGTCTCCTGAACCGGCAGGGCTTCGAGATCGACTCCCCGGTCGACTTCAACGCCGACATCACGCCTACGCTCCGGCCCGGCTTCAAAGACCTCGCCGAGCAGCAAAGCACCCAAGGCAGCCGCCGAAGGTAATCACAGAATGTGCAGGTACCTCAAAGCACCTGCATGGACGCCCACCGGACACCCTCTCCCCTCAGCCCGAGCTGTCCAGCTTAGCTACCAATCAAGACGGTGTTCGCACTTACAACCACCAGCACCAGTATTCGGGCAGGTGGCCTTCGTCGTGCGCAGATGCGGCCATAATCCCATCAGAGTATGTACTTGCAATATGTACTATCATAAAAAGAAAAACCTCGCTAATCGACTGATTAACAAGGTTTTCTTACGTATGGTGGTGATGGGTGGAATTGAACCACCGACCTACGGGTTATGAGTCCGTCGCTCTAACCATCTGAGCTACATCACCAGTATTTTTTTACCGCCGCGGTTAACACGGGGGCGCGCATTCTATCAAATCGGTTGCGTCCGGAGAATCCCCGGCATGCCATTTCCGACCGCTGGCGCCTCGCTCACACATTGAACCGAAAATGCATGACATCGCCCTCGGCGACCAGGTATTCCTTGCCTTCCAGGCGCAGACGCCCGGTATCCCGCGCTCCGCTTTCGCCGCCGTCGCGCAGGTAATCCACGAATGCTATGACTTCTGCGCGTATAAAGCCACGCTCAAAATCCGTATGGATTTCGCCGGCCGCCTGCCGGGCGGTCGATCCCTTGCGCAAGGCCCATGCCCGGACCTCCTTCGGCCCGGCCGTAAAAAAGGTCATCAGGCCGAGCAGGCGATAGGCCGTATGAATCACCCGGTCCAGCCCGGTCTCCGTCAATCCCATTTCGGCCAGGAATTCTTGTTTGTCGGCGTCGTCCAGCAGGGCGATTTCCGCTTCCGCGGCGGCGCAGATGGCAACCACCTCTGCATTTTCCTCGCGGGCCAGTTCGGTCACGGCCTCGAGCATGGGGTTATTCTCGAAGCCGTCTTCATCGACATTGGCCACAATCATCACCGGTTTGGCGGTCAGCAAGTGCAAACCCCGGTAAGCAGGGCGTTCGAGCTCGGAGACTTCCAGCGTACGCGCAGGATGGCCCGCATCGAGATGATCGTGCAACTTTTGCAAGAAATCACGTTTCGCCAGGTCTTCTTTCTGCCCGGTCTTCGCGTTGCGCTGCGCCTGGTACAGGTTGCTATCCACAGTCTCCAGGTCCGCCAAACCGAGTTCTGTATTGATGATCTGAATGTCGGCGACAGGGTCGACCTTGCCCGCCACGTGGACGACGTCGGCGGTGGAAAAACAGCGGACCACGTGGGCAATGGCGTGAGTTTCGCGGATATTGGCCAGGAACTGGTTGCCCAGGCCCTCGCCGTTGGCTGCGCCTTCGACCAGGCCGGCGATATCCAGAAATTCCATCGTCGTCGGGAGTACCTTCTCCGGTTGCACAATTGCCGCGAGCTCCATGAGGCGCTTGTCCGGCACCGGCACGACACCGACGTTTGGCTCTATCGTGCAAAAAGGATAATTCTCGGCCGAGATTTCCGCCGCGGTCAGCGCATTGAACAGCGTCGATTTACCCACATTGGGCAGACCGACGATGCCGCATTTAATCGCCATTTTTGTGGTCCGCCTTTGCTTCCTGTTCCTCGCCTTGCGCAGACTGTGCTTTGCGGTATGGCTTTGGCGTCGTGCCACGACTGTGCAGCCGCTGCTGGGCTTTTTCCAGGCCGTCGTCGAGCAGCACCGGCAAAGCCGAAATCGCATCCTGCAGCGCTTCATCCAGGGTTTTTTGCTCAGCGGCCTGCGGCCGCTTCAAAACATGCCCGGTAACCTCGTGGCTTTGCCCGGGGTGACCGACCCCGATACGCAACCGCAGGAACTCGGCCCCGATGTGGCGGATTACATCGCGCAGACCATTGTGGCCGCCATGCCCCCCGCCTTTTTTCAGGCGCAGCGTACCCACCGGAAGATCGATTTCGTCATGCACGACCAGCATTTGCCCTGGCTTTATCCGATGATAAGCCATCGCAGCCTGCACGCTTTGCCCGCTGAGATTCATATAGGTCGTCGGTTTGAGCAGCCGCAGATCATGTTGGCCTATTTGCACACGGGCAACATCGCCCGAAAATCGCTTCTCCGAACGGAACGATGCACCGGTCTTTTCGGCCAGCCGGTCAACCAGCCAGAAGCCCATGTTGTGACGGTCACTTTCGTGTTTTGAGCCCGGGTTGCCCAGACCGACAATAATCTTGATTTCTGTAGTCGCCATAAAACAAGGGCAGGCCGAACAACCGCGGCCTGCCCTTTACCTCTCGTTCTGTTTCCTGCGGGCCGTTTACTCGGATTCCTTGGACGAATCGTCTGTGGCTTTCTCCTCGGCCACATCTTCCGCCGCCTCGGCATCCTCTTCGCCTTCGACAATCTCGCCTTCTTCGATTTCAAGCTCTTCTTCTTCGGGCTCGATAACGATTTCCTTGGCAATATGACACGAAGCAACCGGTTGATCGTACTCTTCGAGATTCACCGTCAGGCTCACGCCCTCGGGTATCTCGACTTCCGAGAGATGGATGATCTGATCAAGTTCAAGGCTAGCCACATCGACGTCGATGTACTCCGGAAGATTCCCTGGCAAACAGGTGATCTCGACTTCCGAAATAATATGCGCAACGGCACCGCCACCGGATTTCACCCCGACGCAGATATCTTCGTTGACAAAATGCAGCGGGATCGTGACCCGGATCTCCTGGTCGGCCAGCACCCGCTGCAGATCGAGATGCAACACCTGGCGTTTTGCCGGATGACGCTGAATATCCTTGAGAATGGCGTCCTGGGTTTCGTCACCGACCTTTACGGTCAGGATGGACGAGAAAAAAGCCTCGTTTTCCATCTGGTGCAGCAACACCTGGTGGTCCAGCGTGATCGACCGGGATTCCCGGTTACCGCCATACAAAATTGCCGGAATCTTGCCGGCACGACGCAGGCGGCGGCTCGCACCCTTGCCCCGACCGTCCCGCAATTCGGCGTTAAGAATAAAGTCACTCATTTTTTACTACTCCTGGTTCACAACCGGCAGCGCCGGCATCAAAAACGTTCCCCTTCCGCGACCAGTCGGGAAACAACAAAAAATCAATCTACATACAGCGAACTGACCGACTCCTCGTCGCTGGCGATGCGCCGAATCGTTTCGGCAAGCAATTCCGCCGTACTCAGCTGACGAATCTTGCTGCAGTTCTCCGCCTCGGCGCTCAACGGGATGGTATCCGTAACCACCAGTTGGTCGAGTACCGAATTCTCGATTCTTTCGACCGCGGGTCCCGACAGGACCGGGTGGCTGATGTAGGCCACCACTTTCACGGCACCGTGTTCTTTCAGTGCCACGGCACCCTTGCACAAGGTGCCGGCCGTATCGATCAGGTCGTCGACTATGACACAGGTCTTGCCCTCGACATCACCGATGATGTTTATGACCTGGGCTTCGTTGGCGCGTGGCCGGCGTTTGTCGATAATCACCAGGTCCGCGTCGTCCAGCCTCTTGGCCAGAGCCCGGGCCCGCACCACGCCGCCAACATCGGGCGACACGACCACCATGTTTTCGTATTTCTGCCGCCACGCTTCGCCCAGCAAGACCGGCGAAGCATAAACATTGTCGACCGGAATATCGAAAAATCCCTGGATCTGATCGGCATGCAAATCCACGGTCAGACAACGATCGATATGCGCAACCTGGATCAGGTTTGCGACCAGCTTCGCGGTGATCGCCACCCTGCTGGCTCGCGGGCGGCGATCCTGCCGCGCATAGCCAAAATACGGCATGACTGCCGTAATTCGCCTGGCGGATGCCCGATGACAGGCGTCCGCCATCACCAGCAACTCCATCAGGTTGTTGCTCGCCGGCGGGCAAGTCGACTGAATGATAAAAACATCCTGCCCGCGGATGTTCTCCATCAACTCGACCATGACTTCGCCATCGCTGAAACTGCTCACTTGCGCGTCACCCAGCCGTGTATGCAGGCAACGGGCAATATTCTGCGCCAGTTTTCGGTTAGCGTTCCCAGAGAACAACACCATATTGGCAGTCGCCTCTGACGCTCCCTGTCTCACCATAGCCCTTGTCCCTGTTCAGATTGGTTGGGGTGGCAGGATTCGAACCTGCGCATGACGGGATCAAAACCCGTTGCCTTACCACTTGGCCACACCCCAGCCGCCATACTCAGTTTTTGTCCGGCCGCTACTGTTCCGCCGCCAGGTTTTGCAAACTATCGCTTATCGGCGATGCATCCAGGCCTCGAACCAGCCAGTGGCTCCACTTGTCCGGCACTTCAGCCTGGACTGCCGCGGCGTCTTGCCGCCGTTCAAATGCGGCAAAAACACAACTGCCGGTTCCACTCAGCCGGGATTCGCCAAAACGGGCCAGCCAGGCCAGCGCTTCGTCGACCTCGCCGTAACGCTCGCGAACCACCGATTCGCAGTCATTTCCGGCACCGTCCTTGAGAAAACTGCGTATTGTGATTGGCGTCGAATTGCGTGTCAATTCAGGCGCCGAAAAGATTCCCCGGGTCGAGATACTGACCCCCGGATTGACCACCAGAAACCAGCGCCGAGGCCACTTTACCGGTGTCAGCCGTTCACCCAGCTCTTCACCCCAAGCCGACTCCCCGAGGACAAAAAGCGGCACGTCCGCGCCCAGTTCCAGCCCGATACCGGCCAGTTGCTCCCGATTGAGGCCGGTCTGCCAAAGATAATTCAATGCCAGCAAGGTGGTCGCCGCGTCCGAACTGCCCCCACCGAGACCGGCGCCGACCGGGATATTTTTTTGCAGCGTGATCGCCGCACCCAGTCCAGGCCCGCAGCGCAGATAAAGCAGGCGCGCCGCTTTCATGCACAGGTCCTGGTCCGGGGAGATCGACTCGATGCCACCGCTCAGCGAAAACTGCCCATCGGGCAACTCGCTGAAATGAACGTAGTCGCACAGATCGACGATCTGAAACGCGGTCTGCAGACAGTGGTAGCCATCGGCGCGACGGCCGGTAATCAGCAGGCACAGGTTCAGCTTGGCGGGCGCCGGCCAGGCTATTTTCCAACTCTTTGCGGGCCTGTCGTCAGCGCCAGGCACCGCGGATGACTCCCATCAGCACCGCCAACCCGTTGACTGCTGATAAATGCATGCTGTCTCCCCTTTTTTATTAATTTATCTGCCAGCCATCTACTGCCAGGCGAATTCGCAGGTCAGCCCTGGTCATTTCCAGCTTGCGCGGCAGCGTGCGTCCTTCGAAACTGCGATAACTGCGGTAACTGACCCGCCAGCCGGCCTGGTCCAGGATTATCGCCTGCCCGCGATCGTCCACGCTGACCTGGTAGTCAGCAGCGGGATCCGGCACACCAAGAACCCAGAAGCGCATGCTGTGCACCGGGATGCTCCAGCCGAACTGGGCTTCCAGATCGACCACCGGGCCACTGACCAAATACTCATCCCCTTTGCTGGTCCGGATACTCAGTAAAGCCGGGTTTCCGGATATTCTGAAACCGCCGATGCCCAGCGGCCCGCGAAAGCGGAAATCCAGATGGTCTCCGTTTTGCCTCCAGTTCAGTGAGCCGCTGTAACCGTCGCCGGCTTTTTTCAGGCTGATCCGGCCGCGCAAGGACCAGTCATCGGCCAGCGTAAGTGTCTCCCGGCGATGCTCCCAGGCGGCTTCATCAGGCGGCAGGCTGACACGCTGCCCTGCGCAGGCGGCGAGCAAAAACAGCGCCGCAATGGTGCCGGCCAGACGGAGCGGGCGGATCACTGGCCGAATCTGTCCATGGTATCGGTCAGGACATCGCTTTCCGGGTTAATCGCCAATGCCTGGAACCAGAGTTTTTGCGCCTCGGTCTGTGCGCCTGTTTTCCAAAGTACCTCGCCCAGGTGAGCCGCAATCTCCGGGTCGTTGTCCAGCGCATAGGCTTCACGCAGGTACTCGATCGCCAGCTCATATTCGCCAGTCCGGAAATGCAGCCACCCCTTGGAATCGATGATCGCGGCGTTCACGGGCGCCAACCGGACAGCCTCGTTGATGTAACGACCCGCTTCGTTCAGCCGGTCGGTATTGGCAACCAGCGTGTAACCCAATGCATTCAATGCCAGCGGGTCATTGCGGCGTTTTTTTACAAACGAGCGCAACTGTTTGATGCTGGATTTGAGGTCGCCCGAAGACTCCATCATGAACGCCATCGAATAGCCCGTTCCTTCATCCGCCGGTCGCAGTTCCAGGACTTCCCGGTACAAGCCCAGCGCCTCCGGGTAGCGCCCCATTTCACCCAGCAATTCAGCTCGCGCCACCATCATGTCAACCCGAAAGCCCGGATTCTGAGCGCCAAATTGCGCAAGGTGTTGCAGGGCTTTTTCGCCATCGCCAAGGCGGTGCATCAATTGAGCCAGGCGGGCCTGGGCGGTAATCGCGCTAAATCCCGTGTTGACTCTTGCATACGCGCGCATCGCGCGCGGGTAGTCTTCCATGCGCTCGGCGATCAGGCCCAGGTAAAAGAAGGCGTCATAGGTGTACTCCCCGGTGGCAAGCAGCTGTGAAAATCGCGCGGCGGCGTCCTCAAATCTGCCGCCATCCATTTCCAGGAACCCCAGCGCGCGCAATGCGCTTGCCGAGCCGGTTTCCTCGAGCAATAGCATCAATTCAAACCGTGCATCATCGTTGCGCCCGACGCTCATCAGCATAAAGGCATAATCCAGACGCACCCCGTCATCCCGGCTGTCCAGCACCAGGTCTTCGGCATAACTCAGGCCCTGTTCTATCTGGCCCGAAGCAATTTTCGCGCGCGCCAGCACCGTCGCAACGGCGAGCCACTCGGAATCCTGTTCCACCGCTATCCCGGCCTCGGCGAGCGCCAATTGAAAACGGCTTGCGTTCATGGCCAGCGCGGCAACCGCGTAATGCGCCTGCGCCAGCTCCGGGTAAGGCCGGGCAAGCGTATCCATCACCGCGCTGGCAAGCCAGGGCCCGTCACTGTCCATAAATATCCCGGTCAATTCAAGGAAAAGCTGCCCCCGTTCGTCCTCCTCGCCTGCGATGATGGCGCTGAATTCACGGATCGTTTTTTTCCTGTTCCCCAGTTGCAGATACAGTTGCGCCACGCTGAGCCGAGCCGCCTTTTCTTCCGGCTGCAACTCGCGCCAGTAGGTGGCAGCCACCAGCGCCTGGCGGAGAAAACCGTGCTGATAGGCGATTCGCGTCGCCTGCGAGGCGCGTTCTGGATCGTCGCTATGTTGCGCAGCCAGAACGTATTCGCGTACGGCGGTACCGAAGGCGCCGTCCTGCAAGGCCAGTTCCGCCAGCAACAGGTGATGATCGGACTCGGCCGCATCACTAATCCTGGCGGGAACTGGAACAGTGGAATCCGCTGGCCCTCCCGCGGCGCAGCCGATCAGTCCGCCGGCGCACAAAACAGCCAGCAGCGGCAAGTAACCAAACGCTCGTGACATGACTTCCATAAAACATCCTCTGTGGTCTGATCTTGACCGTTGACCCGCCAATCCGTGGCCCGCGCAGACCATTGTGCCGGTTTTGGCCGGCAAACGCGCTACATTGCCCCGGCGAGGCCGGACATCACCGGGCGCTTTCATTACAATGCCTCGCATGTCGCTCGCCGTCGTTGGAATAAATCACCGTAGCGCACCTGTAGCCATCCGTGAACAGGTCGCTTACGCGGCCGCGGACCTGCCGGCGGCGCTGCAGGATCTTTGCCGGCAACCGGCGATCAAGGAATCGCTGATCGTCTCCACCTGCAACCGGACCGAGCTCTATTGTTCTGTTGATGAGGGCGCGGCCGACCAGGTCGCAAAGTGGGTAATCAAAGACCGCCAGTTGGCCGACGATGCCAGTTCCTGTCTGTATACGCTGGAGCAGTATGACGTGGTCCAACACGTTTTTTGCGTGGCTTCCGGGCTGGATTCGGCGGTTCTTGGCGAACCGCAGATCCTCGGCCAGCTCAAAGACGCGTTTCAGCATGCGGAAAAGGCCGGCACCATCGGACCCCTGCTGGGCAGGCTTTTCAGGCGCGCATTTTCGGTCGCCAAGCAGGTGCGCACGGGCACGGAGATCGGCTCCAGCCCTATATCCGTCGCTTATGCCGCGGTATCGCTGGCCCGCCAGATTTTCTCCCGCCTGAACGAGCGTACCGCGCTGTTGATCGGCGCCGGCGAGACTATCGAGCTGGCCGCACGCCATCTGCACAGCAATGACCTGGGTCGCATGGTGATTGCCAATCGCCGGGTCAGCCGCGCGCGCGAACTCGCCAGGCGCTTTGACGCCTATGCCATTTCGCTGGGCGAGATCCCTGCTCACCTGGCGGAAGCCGATATCATCATCAGTTCCACGTCGAGCCCGGTGCCGTTGTTGTCTGCCGAGGCCGTCGCTGATGCCCTCGCCAGGCGCCGCCACCAGCCGATGTTTATTGTCGATATCGCCGTACCTCGCGATGTAGACCCTGCCGTCGCCGACCTGGAAAACGTCTATCTTTATACCGTGGACGACCTCGGCGAAGTGATCCAGGAAAACCTGCAAAACCGGGAGCAAGCCGCACAACAAGCCCGCCAGATCATCCAGGCGGAAACCGCCGGTTTCGCAATGGCCATGCGCGAACTCGACGCCGTGCCGACGATTCGCAGCCTGCGTGCGCTTGCCCAGGCCGATGCCGACCGGGTTCTCGATGACGCCAGGCGCAATCTCGCAGCCGGCGAAGATCCCGCAACCGTTCTCAATCATCTGGCAAGACAACTGACCAACAAGTTCCTTCATCAGCCCAGTTCCCGCTTGCGCCAGGCAGGCGAAGAAGGCGACCTGGAACTGGTCCAGGCAGCAAGAAAACTGTTTGCGCTGTACGATAAGGACGAGGACGACTCATGAAGGAATCCCTGGAAAACAAACTGCTCAGCATGGTGGAGCGCTTCGAGGAAGTCGGGCGCCTGCTGTCCGATGCCGGGGTGATCGCCGAGCAGTCAAAATTCCGCGAACTGGCAAAGGAATATGCCCGCCTGCAGCCACTCGCCGAACGGTATCGGCAGTACGAAAGTACCATCCGGGATCTCCAGGCCGCCGAAGAAATGACGGCGGACAGCGATGAGGAAATCAGACAACTTGGCCATGACGAGCAACAAAAGGCCCAGAGCCGGCGAGCGGAACTGGAAGCATCGCTGGCGCGACTGCTGATCCCAAAAGACCCGCACGATGGCAGCAATGTGTTCCTCGAGATCCGTGCCGGTACCGGTGGTGACGAAGCGGCAATATTTGCCGGCGACTTGTTTCGCATGTACAGCCGGTTCGCCGAGCAGAAAAAATGGCAGGTAGAAATACTCAGCGAGCACGAAGGCGAACACGGCGGTTACAAGGAGATCATCAGCAGAGTCGCCGGCCGCGATGTATTTTCAAAACTCAAGTTCGAGTCGGGTGTGCACCGCGTCCAGCGGGTGCCGGAAACCGAGTCGCAAGGGCGCATTCATACTTCCGCCTGCACGGTCGCCGTATTGCCCGAACTGGATGAAATCGAAGAAATCGAAATAAAAAATGCAGATCTGCGGATCGATACCTACCGGGCTTCCGGCGCCGGCGGCCAGCATATCAACAAGACGGATTCAGCCGTGCGCATTACTCACCTGGCCACCGGCATCGTCGTAGAATGCCAGGACGAGCGATCGCAGCACAAGAACAAGGCCCGCGCGATGTCACTGCTGCGCTCGCGCTTGTTGAGCGACGAGCAGGAAAAACAGCGCAGCGAACAGGCCGACCAACGCAAACTGCTGGTGGGTAGCGGCGACCGCTCGGAAAGAATCCGGACCTACAATTTCCCGCAGGGGCGGGTGACCGACCACCGCATCAACCTGACGCTGTACAAGCTGGATGAGATCATGAAGGGCGATCTGGCACCCATCATCGAGCCATTGTCGCAGGAATACCAGGCGGATCAACTGGCTTCGATGACAGCAGATTGAAACGCCTGCTCCAGGTCCGCGATCAGGTCATCGATATCCTCTATGCCAACCGACAAACGGATCAGGCTGTCGCTGATCCCCAGCTCCGCGCGCATTTCCGGGGGGACCGAGGCGTGGGTCATGATCGCCGGGTGATCGACCAGGCTTTCTACGCCGCCAAGGCTTTCGGCCAGCGCGAACAACCGGCAACGCTCGAGAAAGCTGCGTGAGGCATCGAGACCGCCCTTGATGAAAAACGTGACGATACCGCCAAAACCACTCATTTGTTTTTTCGCCAGCGCGTGCTGCGGATGGCTGGCCAGACCCGGATAAACGACCGCTTCAACCTGGTCGCAGGTTTCCAGGAATTGTGCGATCTGCATCGCATTTTCGCTCGATCGCTCCATGCGAATGGCCAGCGTCTTGAGCCCGCGCAGCGCCAGGAAACTGTCGAACGGCCCGGCGATGGGGCCGATTGCGTTCGACAGGAACCAGATTTTCTCGTTCAGCTTCTCGTCCGCGACGACGATGACGCCGCCGATCATATCCGAATGACCGTTCAGGTACTTGGTCACCGAGTGCACGACGATATCGGCCCCCAGTTCCAGCGGCCGCTGCGCCCACGGGCTGGCGAAGGTGTTATCCACGACGACAAGTATGTCCCGGTGCGCAACGATCCCGACCACTTGCTTGATATCAACGAGCTTTAGCGTCGGGTTGGTCGGGCTTTCAATCCAGATCATCCGCGTATCGTCGCGCAGGGCTTTCTCCAGTTCGCCGGCAACCGACAGATCGGCGTAGCTGAACTCCAGGCCGGCCGAACGCCCGCGGACTTTGTCGAACAGGCGAAAGGTGCCGCCATACATGTCGTCCATGGCGACGACATGATCGCCGCTATCGAGCAACTCGAGAATCAGTCCGCTGGCCGCCATGCCCGAGGCACAGGCAAAACCGCTGCTGCCGTTCTCCAGCGCCGCCACGCAGCGCTCGAAAGCCTGCCGGGTCGGGTTGTGCGAACGGGAATACTCAAAACCCTGATGCACGCCGGGGCTTTCCTGCACATAGGTCGAGGTCGCATAGATCGGTGGCATGATCGCCCCGGTCGTCGGATCCGGTCGTTGCCCGCCGTGGATGGTCAGGCTGTTGAATCCCAGTTTCCTGTCTGCTTTGCTCATCGATTTTTCCTTGCAATCGTACCGATCTGTTTTCTCAGGTGGTTCAACACATCGGCCCGGGTAATCAGGCCGAGGAATTTCTCGCCATCGACAACCGCCGCGTATGGCTGTCCGTGGAGGATGGAAACCAGACTGTTGACCGCGGTCCCCTTGTCTACCTGGACGAAAGCCGTTTTCATCGCTTTTTCCACCGGGTCCGTCAAGCGCTCCGGCTGGCCGAATGCGTAGGTGATGATGTCGTATTCGGTCAGCACGCCGACCAGCCGGCCACCATCCATGACCGGAAGCTGCGAGAAACCGGCGTTGCGCAGACGGTTGTGCGCCGTGGTCAGAATATCCCCGGGCCCGACCGTGATCGTCGCCTGGTCCTCGTGCAACCTGCCGATCAAATCGCGCAAATCGCCGGCAACCGGGCGCTCGATAAAGCCGTTGTCCTCCATCCAGAACTCGTTATACAGCTTGGACAGGTATTTGTTCCCCGTATCGGCCGCCAGCGTGACCACGCGTTTGGCTTCGCTCTGCTCACGACAATATTTGAGCGCCGCGGCGAGCAAGGTCCCGGTCGATGACCCCGCCAGTATTCCTTCCTTGCGCAGCAGCGTGCGCGCCGTCTCGAAGGATTCGGCATCGCTGATGTAGTAAGCTTTTTTGACCAGCGACAGGTCGCAAATATCCGGGATAAAATCTTCGCCGATGCCTTCGACCAGCCAGCTGCCCGCCTTCCCCAGCTCACCGGTACTGACGTATTCGGCCATCACCGACCCCTGCGGGTCGGCCAGCACCATTGCCACCTCCGGCGCGGTGTTCTTGAAAAACTTGCTCAGCCCGGCGATCGTTCCGCTGCTGCCGACGCCGACCACCACGGCATCGAGCCGTCCGCCCATCTGCTGCCAGATTTCCGGGCCGGTCGTGGTCTCGTGGGCCAGCGGATTGTCGGGATTACCGAACTGGTTGATAAAATAGGCGCCGCGCTCCGCGGCGATGGAACGGCCAAGATCCTGGTAATACTCCGGATGCCCGCGCGCGACATCGGATCGGGTCAGCACGACTTCCGCCCCCATCGCGCGCAGGTTGAAGATCTTCTCCTGGCTCATTTTATCGGGCAATACCAGCACCAGCTTGTAGCCTCTGCGCGCCGCCACCAGCGCCAGCCCCAGGCCGGTGTTGCCGGCGGTGGCCTCGACTATCGTGTCACCCGGTTTGATATCGCCGCGCTTTTCGGCCTCTTCGATCATCGACATGCCGATGCGGTCCTTGATCGAGCCGGCCGGGTTCATCATCTCCAGTTTCAGATATAGCTCGCAGCGGCCCGTGTCGATCTGCGTGATGTGCAGCATCGGCGTTTTACCAACCATTTCGAGCGCGCTTTCAAAGACTTTCATCACTATTCCATTGACCGTGGAACCCCTATTGTATGTCATGCAGTAAGATAGGCGCATGCCGGAAACAGATCCTGTCGAGATATCTTTTGCGGCCGCGCTGGCGGCTGCCCGCGACGAATTGTCCGGACAAATGGAGGCCGGACGCGAAGCAGAAATTCTACTGAGCCACGCGGCGGGCATCAGCCGCAGCCAGTTGCTGGCGTACCCGGAGCGTTTGTTGACCCTGGAACAACACGGCGTTTTCCGGACCCTGCTTGGGCGGCGGCGCAACGGTGAGCCGGTCGCCTATCTCACCGGTTGCCGTGAATTCTGGTCCCTGCCGCTCAAGGTTACGCCGGCGACGCTGGTCCCGCGCGCCGAAACCGAGACGCTGGTCGAGCAGGCGCTGATTCTGCTGCCGCCCGGCGACGAACTGGAGATCCTCGACCTGGGAACGGGTTGCGGCGCCATTGCCCTGGCGATCGCCGGCGAACGCAGCCATTGCCGCGTGACCGGCAGCGATGTCTGTGAAGATGCACTGCGAGTCGCCAGGGAAAACCAGGATCGGCTGGCGCTGGAAAACATCGGCTGGACCCAGGGCAGTTGGTATCAGGCAGTAGCGCAATGCAAATTCGACCTGATCGTCAGCAATCCGCCCTATGTCGCCGATGGCGATCCGCATCTGGCGCAGGGTGATCTTCCGCACGAGCCTGCGCTGGCGCTGGCCAGCGGCAAAGACGGGCTGAACGCGATTCGAGAAATCATCGATGGCGCGCCTTCTCATCTGAACAAATCCGGCTGGTTGTTGCTGGAACACGGGTTCGATCAGCAAAAATCCGTTTTGGAATTGCTCATTGCCGCGGGCTTTGACAAAGTATGCGGCCACAAGGATCTTGCCGGGATACCGCGAGTGGTTGCCGGACACATACAGCCAAACTGCCAGGGATAAAAGCAATGATTGTTTTTTCGACCTCGATGGGCGATTTCAAGATCGAGATGCACGCCAGCAAAGCGCCGCTAAGCGTGAAAAATTTCTACGACTATGTAGCCGCCGGTTTTTTCGACGATACGATTTTCCACCGGGTCATCCCCGGCTTCATGATCCAGGGCGGTGGTTTCGACATCCATATGAATCAGAAACAGACCAAGGCGCCGATCCTCAACGAAGCCGAGAATGGCCTGAAAAACGAGCGCGGCACTTTGTCCATGGCGAGAACCCAGGATGCCAACAGTGCGACCTCGCAATTTTTTCTCAACGTGTCCGACAATGCGTTCCTGGATCATGGTGATCGGGATTTTGGCTACGCCGTTTTCGCGGCCGTGATCGAAGGCATGGACGTGGTCGACGCGATCGCGGGCGTCAAGACCGGCAGTGTCGGCATGCACACCGACCTGCCGGTTGAACCGGTGATCATAAAATCTGCGGTCAGGGTGGAAGTGGATTAGCGGCGGAATCTCTGCTTGTACGAAGACGGCGAACTACGTTTCATAGAGAACGAGAACTCATCAAGGAATCAGGCCGCGTTGCTGGCGTAGCCGAGCAATGGCTGCAGCCATTTCTCGGCTTGCGCGAGGCTGACGCCCTTCCTGCGCGCATAGTCCTCGACCTGATCGCGATTGATCTGGCCGACCGCGAAATACCGGCTGCGCGGGTGTGAGAAATAAAACCCGCTGACCGAGGCCGCGGGCCACATCGCCCAGCCCTCGGTCAGACCGATTCCAGTGTGTTGTTCGACTGCGCCAAGCCGCCACAGGACCTCTTTTTCCGAATGATCGGGGCAAGCCGGGTAGCCCGGCGCCGGGCGAATACCGATATAGGATTCGCGGATCAATTCCTCGTTGCTGAATTGCTCGTCTTTGGAATAAGCCCAGAATTCGGTGCGCACCCGCTGGTGCAATCGCTCCGCAAAGGCTTCGGCCAGCCGATCGGCCAAAGCCTTGAGCATGATCGCCGAATAATCGTCGTTGTCCTTTTGGTAGGCTGCGACGCGATCCTCGATGCCATGGCCGGTGGTAACCGCGAACAGGCCCAGGTAATCGCTGACACCGCTGCCTGCCGGCGCGATAAAATCCGCCAGGCAGTCCTGGCTCGCACCCTGCGGTTTGGTTTTCTGCTGGCGCAGAAAATGCACCCTGTCGATGACTCGTTTCCGCCGCTCATCGGCATAAATCACGACATCGTCATGCTCGGCCGAGTTGGCCGGGAAAAACCCGTACACCGCCCTGGCCTGCAACCATTGCTCGCTGACTATACGCTCGAGCATGTCGCGGGCGTCATTGTAGAGACTGGTCGCCGCTTCACCGAAACGCGGATGATTGAGAATCTCCGGGAACCGCCCGTGAAACTCCCAGGCATTGAAAAACGGCATCCAGTCGATCACATCCACCAGTTCGGCCAGCGGATAATCGTCCAGCGCCTTCACCCCCAGCTTTTGCGGCCTGACCGGCGTGTACTGCTGCCAGTCGGTCTGTAAACGTTTCTCGCGGGCCTGCTCAAGGGTCAGGCGCGGCGCTTTCCTGGACTTTCCCTGGTGCCGCTTGCGCCGCGCCGCGCAATCGGCCTTGGCCTTTGCGGAAAAATCGGCGCGGGTCTCCGCCGAGGCAAGCGCCCGCGCCACACCGACCGAACGCGACGCGTCCTTGACGTAAACCACCGCTCCGTCATAGCCGGGATCTATCTTGACCGCCGTGTGCACCGGCGAGGTGGTCGCACCGCCAATCAGCAACGGCGTGTCCATTTTCAGGCGCTGCATTTCCGCCGCCACGTTGACCATTTCGTCCAGCGACGGCGTAATCAGACCTGACAGTCCGATCAGGTCGGCTCCTTCTTCGCTGGCGGTCTGCAGGATTTTTTCACACGGCACCATGACCCCAAGATCGATGACCTCGAAGTTATTGCATTGCAGGACCACGGCAACGATATTCTTGCCGATGTCATGCACATCGCCCTTGACCGTGGCCATGACGATCTTGCTTCTCTTGCTGCCGCCTGTCGTTTCCTTGTCCATGTAGGGCATCAGGTGCGCGACCGACTTTTTCATGACCCGCGCAGACTTGACGACTTGCGGCAAAAACATTTTCCCGGAGCCAAACAGGTCGCCCACGACATTCATGCCATCCATCAGCGGACCTTCGATCACATCCAGGGGTCGCGCCGCCCGCAGCCGGGCTTCCTCGGTGTCTTGCTCGATAAACTGATCGATGCCATTGACCAGCGCGTGCTCGAGGCGTTTTTCGACCGGCCGGTCACGCCAGCTCATATCGCGCATCTTCGCCGCGGATTTGGGGTTGCCGCTAGCGCGCAAGCTCTCGGCCATTTCCAGCAAGCGCTCGGTGGCGCCTTCGCCGCGGTTCAGGATCAAATCCTCGACCGTGTCCCGCAATTCCCGCGGTATGTCCTCGTAGATCGCCATCAACCCGGCATTGACGATACCCATGTCCATGCCGGCCTTGATCGCGTGGTAAAGAAACACCGAGTGCATGGCTTCGCGCACCGGGTTGTTGCCGCGAAAGGAAAACGACACATTGCTCACGCCACCTGAAATCAGCGTACCGGGCATGCTCTCCTTGATCTGCCGGGTCGCCTCGATAAACGCCCGTGCGTAATCGTCGTGCTCCTCGATGCCGGTGCCGACGGCAAAAATATTCGGATCGAAAATTATATCTTCCGCTGGAAACCCGATGTCCTGGGTCAGTAACTGGTAAGCGCGCCAGCAGATCGCCAGTTTCTTTTCGACGGTATCGGCCTGACCTTGCTCGTCGAATGCCATGACAATGACGGCGGCTCCATAGCGCCTGACCAGGCCCGCCTGTCGCAGGAACTCCGCTTCGCCCTCCTTGAGGCTGATCGAATTAACAATGCCCTTGCCCTGGATGCACTTGAGACCGGTTTCGATCACCGACCAGCGCGAAGAATCGATCACCACGGGCACCCGCGAAACATCCGGTTCGCCGGCAAGCAGGCGGAGAAAACGCTGCATCGCCGCTGCTGAATCGAGCATGCCCTCATCCATGTTGATATCGATCATCTGCGCGCCGTTTTCGACCTGCTGGCGCGCGACTTCGATCGCGCCGGAATAATCGTCGGCCTCGATCAGCCGCCTGAAAACCGCGGACCCGGTTACGTTGGTACGCTCGCCGATGTTGGCGAACAGGCTGTCGCTGTTGATCGACAGCGGTTCCAGACCCGCGAGGCGGCACGCGGATTCGATCTCCGGCACCACGCGCGGCGATACGCCCTCGATCGCCTCGGCGATCCGGCGTATGTGGTCCGGCGTGGTCCCGCAACATCCGCCGACCATGTTGAGCAGACCCTCGCGGGCAAACTCTCCAAGCAAGCCGCCGATTTCTTCGGGCGTCTGGTCGTATTCGCCGAACTCATTGGGCAGACCGGCGTTCGGATGCGCACTGACGAAAGTATCGGCGCAGGCAGAGAGCTCTTTGAGCCATGGCCTGAGCTCCTCCGCGCCGAGCGCGCAATTGAGCCCGACCAGCAGCGGCCGGGCATGCCGGATCGAATGCCAGAAAGCGGTGGTCGTCTGCCCCGATAGCGTGCGACCGGAACCATCGGTGATGGTCCCGGATATAAAAACCGGCACGCGCAGGCCACGCTCTTCGAAAACCGTCTCGATCGCGAAAATTGCCGCCTTGGCGTTCAGGGTATCGAAGATCGTTTCCACCATCAGGCAGTCGACGCCGCCATCGAGCAAGGCCTGCACCGCAATGGCATAGGTATCGGCAAGCTGTTCGAAGGTGATATTCCGCAGGGCCGGGTCATTGACATCCGGCGACATCGACGCGGTGCGATTGCTTGGTCCCAGGACACCGGCAACAAATCTTTGCCGGCCGCTCTGCGTGGTGACTTCATCTGCCGCCTGCCGGGCGATCTTCGCCGCGGCCAGGTTGATATCGGCAACTCGCTGCTCGAGGCCATAATCCGACTGCGCCGGGAAACTGGCGTTGAAGGTATTGGTCTCGATGATATCCGCGCCGGCCTCGAGATAGGCCTGGTGAATTTCCCGGATGATATGCGGCCGGGTCAGGCTCAACAGGTCGTTGTTGCCGGTCAGCGGCTTGCCGTGGCCTTTGAACTCCCGCCCGCGGAAGTCAGCCTCGGTCAGACCGTAGTTCTGGATCATCGTGCCCATCGCGCCATCGAGCAACAAGATTCTTTGGCGCAACGCTTCTTCAAGCGGATGCATGCGCAATCCCTGGCTGCGGCCTGATGCCCAGGATGTGGCAAATGGCGTAAGTCAACCGGTACCGGTTTAAGGTATAAAAATGAAAATCCTCAACGCCGTGCTGCTGCAAGCGGCGCACCTGGTCGATCGCGATACTGGCCGCGACCAGCCGCCGGGTATCGGGGTCGTTTTCCAGTCCTTCAAACTGCCGGCTCACCCGTGGCGGAATCGCTGCGCCGCAAGCCTCGGCAAAGCGGGCAAGTTGCGGAAAGCGCGTGATCGGCAGGATCCCGGGCACGATCGGGACTTCGATGCCATTGGCCACGCACAAATCACGAAAACGCAAAAAGCGGTCGTTATAAAAAAAGAACTGGGTGATCGCCCGCGTGGCCCCCGCATCCACCTTGCGCTTGAGATTGTCCAGGTCGAAACGCGCACTCGGCGCCTGTGGATGCACTTCCGGGTAGGCCGCAACGGAGATTTCAAAATCGGCAACCTCGCGCAGCCCGGCGACCAGGTCGACAGCATAGGCGTAACCGTCTTTCCGCGGCCGGTATGCCGTAATGCCCGTCGGCGGATCCCCCCGCAGCGCGACTATATGCCGTATCCCCAACTCGTAATAGTCTCGCGCGATCGCCTGTATTTCCTCGCGGCTCGCATCGATGCACGTGAGATGGGGGACGACCACCAGCTCGGTCTCGCTCAGAACCCGCCGCACGACACGGTGGGTGCGTTCCCTGGTGGAACCGTCCGCCCCATAGGTCACGGATACGAAACTGGGGTTCAGCGGGGCCAGGTGTTCGATCGAGTCCCAAAGTATGGCATCCATTGCCGGCGTATTCGGCGGAAAAAACTCGAACGAAACATTCACCCGGGGATCTTCGGCCGACTGTTCGGCCAGGTCGTTTTTCAAATCCGCAACGCTCACGCCGCCCTCTCCGCCGCATCTTTTTTCTGCCCCAGGCACAACACGACAGCCGGGTGTTTCTCCGGCACCAGCATGCTCGCGCTGCAGCCAAGACCGGCGTCGCCTAACCAGCGCTCCGGGCCGGTGTTTTCCGGATCGCCAACGCCGTTGGCGGATGGAATTTTCTCGATCAGCAGCAAGCACCCGGTCGCGCGAAGAATGCGGGCGGCTTCGGCAACCGCCGCCGCGGGATCTTCGGCTTCGTTGAGCACGTCATCGATGGTAATCGTGTCGAACGAAGCATTGGTAAACGGTAGCTGGTACATGTTTGCGTGCCGGACCATGCATTGGCTGAGACCGGCCGAGTGCAAATTGCTCCTGGCGACCAGCAACATCTTGCTGGAAATATCGACGCCGACAGCCTGCTCTGCCGACTCGCCGAGAAATCTAAGCAGGCGCCCTGTTCCCGTGCCTATGTCGAGTAAATCCCCAACCGGCCTTGACCCCAGGAGTTTCCTGACCGCGGCTGAGAGCTGTTCATCGCTCACCGACGGCTGCCGCAACTCGGCCGAATAACCGCTCGCCAACCGGGCGCGCTCGGCGAGCACATCTTCCAGGCGTTGCTGGTCGACCAGGAATTCGCTGTCTTCTATTGCGAGGTTTTGCAGGATGTTGCCGACCAGTTCGGCTTCGGGTCCGCTCAGCGGCACGCGGTAAAAAACCCAGTGACGTTCACGAAACCGCACCAGCAGACCGGCATCGCAGAGTATTTTCAGGTGCCGGGAAACCCGCGGCTGGCTTTGTGCAATCACCCGGGTGATTTCACCGACGGTCAGCTCACCCTGGGCGCAGATTCTCAGCAACCTCAGCCGGGTTGGCTCGGCGGCAGCTCTTAGTCCGGCCAGTAATGCCGGGCTGGTCAGAAAATGACTCATGCGGATCGACTCTGTGCGCTGCTTGCGTGTAAATATAAAGATATCTTTATGTTATTATACTAAGTATATGCCGCCATTACCGCGAAGACAAGCCCGCCATTGTTAGCCTGCGCCAAAGCCCTGTGGCAGACTCCGGCCCCATGAGCAAAAACAACACACCGGCAAACTTTTCGCACGAGTCCAGGCTGATGGAACAATGGTGGCGTGAGGGTATCCCGCTGGTTGCGGCCATGCATGCCCGCATAGAAAAACTGGATGGCCGGGAATTGATCGTCTGCGCACCGCTCGAGCCGAATCGCAACCACATGGCGACTGCCTTTGGCGGCAGCCTGCTGGCGCTGGCGACGCTGACCGGATGGGCGATCGCAAAGCTGCTGGCCGGCGAGACCGCGACCCATGTCGTCATCCAGCGCAGCCAGATGAAATTCCTGCGACCGGTCAGCGGCCAGTTGCGTGCCCGCTGCCAGCGGCCGGATGAGCAGAAAAAAGAGCGTTTCACCAGCAGCCTGACACGATGGAATCGCGCCCGGATCGACCTGGAAATTACGCTGTATTCAGACGCGACATTGGCCGCAGAGTTTTCCGGCCGTTTCGCCGCGCTGTGCAATACCGGCTACGGCTAGGTCAATGCACGGTTTGGTCGTCCGCCGGCAGATCGGCCACAAACAGCCCGGCGGAATCGATAGGGTCGAACTCGTAAGCTTTGTTGCAGAATTCGCAATGCACGATGACGCTGCCGTGCTCTTCAACCATGCCGCGAATTTCATCCGCGCCAAGACTTTTCAACATGTTCTCGACTCGCTCGCGGTTGCAGCTGCAGCGAAACGAAACCGGCAGGCGATCGAAAAGACGCAGATCGTCTTCGTTGAACAAACGGTGGAGTAGTTGCCGCTCGGGCAGTTCGAGCAGCTCCTCGGTTTTGATCGTGGATGCCAGCAGGCAAACGCGATCCCAGAAATCTTCGGCAGGCGCTACGCCATGCTCCGGCATGCGCTGCAACAGCAACCCGGCAACCGATTCGTCGCCGCCGGCCAGCCACAAACGGGTCGGCAACTGTTCCGAGTGATCGAAATAAGCGCGCAGACTTTCTGCGACTGTAGCACCGGTTACCGGAACGACACCCTGGTAACGCTGATTGTCTGCCTCATTCTCGATCGAGATTATCATTTTCCCATTGCTCATCAGCCGCTCGAACGAGACATCGTCGAACTCGCCCTGCCAGCGGGCCAGCCCCCTCAGCACCAACTTGTTGGTGCACTGGATCACGACCATGGTCAGCGGGCCGTCTCCCTGGATCTGCACGGTTATCCGACCCTCAAACTTGACGGTCGATGCGAGCAGTACGGTTGCGGCCATGGTTTCGCCGAGGATTCGTCGAACGGGTTGCGGATAATCGTTACGCTCCAAAATCGCCCGCCAGGACTGGTCGAGATGCACGAGTTTGCCGCGGACCGCGCAGCCCTCAAACAAGAACCGGTGCAGACTGTCGCGCGATAACTCCTTCAACGATCAGGCCAGCTTCTTTTTGAGCAACTGGTTTACCTGCCCCGGATTGGCCTTACCCTGGGTCGCTTTCATGACCTGGCCGACAAAGAACCCGAACAGTTTATCTTTACCACCCCGAAACTGCTCGAGTTGCCCCGGGTTTGCCGCGATTACTTCATCGATGATTTTTTCGATCGCCGCACTGTCGGTAATTTGCCTGAGCCCTCGTTGTTCGATGATATCGTCGGCATCGCCCTCGCCATCCCACATCGCTGCGAACACTTCCTTGGCGATCTTGCCCGAGATCGTGTGGTCCGCAATCCGCTTGAGCAGGCCGGCCAGTGCGGCCGCGGAAACCTTGCTCTCGCCGATATCACGGCCGCTTTGGTTCAGGGCAGCGGATAGCTCGCCGGCAACCCAGTTTGCAGCCACCTTGGGCTCACCGCCGCTCGCTTCGACGACCGCCTCGAAATAAGCGGCCATCTCGCGGCTGGTTGTCAGCACGCGCGCATCGTAGTCGCTCAGTTTGTATTCGCTGCAAAAGCGCTCGCGTTTCTGGTCCGGAAGTTCCGGCAGCGTGCCGCGCACGGCCTCGATCTCCTCCTCGCTGATCACCAGGGGCAACAAATCAGGATCGGGGAAATAACGATAGTCGTTGGCCTCTTCCTTGAGCCGCATCGTCCGCGTTTCGTTTTTTGCGGAATCGTAGAGGCGGGTTTCCTGCACCACCTTGCCGCCGGACTCGAGCACATCGATCTGGCGCTCTACCTCAATATTGATCGCCTTTTCCACGTAACGAAAGGAGTTGAGATTTTTGATCTCGGTGCGGGTGCCCAATTCCTGCTGGCCTTTTGGCCTCACTGAAACATTGGCATCACAACGGAATGAGCCTTCCTGCATATTGCCATCGCAGATTTCCAGGTAGCGAACCAGCGTATGCATCCCTTTCATATAGGCGACCGCTTCCGCGGCCGAGCGCATGTCCGGCTCGGATACGATTTCCAGCAACGGCGTCCCCGCGCGGTTTAGATCGATCCCACTCATGCCCTCGAAGTCTTCGTGCAGGGATTTGCCCGCGTCCTCTTCCAGGTGGGCGCGGGTGATACCGACCCGTTTGCGGCTGCCATCGTCGAGCGTGATATGTATCTCGCCACGACCAACCACCGGCAATTCAAACTGACTGATTTGATAACCTTTGGGAAGATCCGGGTAAAAATAGTTTTTGCGTGCGAATACCGAGCGGCGCGCAATCTCGCAATTCACCGCCAGGCCGAATTTCACGGCCATTTTCACCGCTTCGCCATTGAGTACCGGCAACACACCGGGATAGCCAAGATCGACCAGGTTCGCCTGGCTGTTGGGTTGCGCACCGTAGGCCGTCGAACTGCTCGAAAAAATCTTGCTCCGGGTGGCGAGCTGAGCGTGTATTTCCAGCCCGATTACAGTTTCCCATTCGATAGTCATGTCCTGGCTGTACCCCCTGCTGCCATTTCCGGCGCGCGCGTGTGCCAGTCCGTGACCTGCTGGTACCGGTGCGCCACGTTCAACAGGCGCGCTTCGGAGAAGTGGGAGCCGACAATCTGCAAACCCACCGGCAGGCCATCGACGAAGCCGCAGGGCACCGACATGCCGGGCAGACCCGCCAGGTTGGCGCCGATCGTATAAATATCGTTCAGATACATGGTGATCGGGTCGTCGGTCTTGGCGCCGAGTTCGAAAGCCGGCGTCGGCGTAGTCGGACCGGCGATCAGATCCACCGATTTGAACGCTGCCGCATAATCGGCCGCGATCAGTTGCCGAACTTTCTGCGCCTTCAGGTAATAGGCGTCATAGTATCCCGTCGACAAGACATAGGTACCGATCATGATGCGGCGCTTGACCTCGGCGCCAAATCCCTGGCCGCGGGTTTTCTTGTACATATCCGTCAGGTCGGCATATTTCTCTGCCCGATGACCGAAGCGAACGCCGTCAAAACGGGACAGGTTCGATGAGCACTCGGCCGGCGCCACCACATAATAAGTGGGCACCGACAACCCCAGGTTGGGCAGATGGATTTGACTGATTTTCGCACCGAGCTTCTCCAGCTCGTGGATCGCTGCTTCGACGGCAGTCTTGTTTGCCGGCATCAGCCCATCGTCAAAAAACTCTGTGGGTACGCCAATACGCAAGCCATCGAGGCTATCGTCCAGCGTCGCACGATAATCGGGCACATCTTTTTCGGCGCTGGTCGAATCCCTGGGATCGAAACCAGCCATCGCCCCGAGCATCATCGCGGCATCCTCTGCACTGCGGGTCAGCGTGCCGGCCTGATCGAGACTCGAGGCAAATGCCACCATGCCATAGCGGGAAACGCGGCCATAGGTTGGCTTGAGCCCTGTAATACCGGTCAGCGCAGCCGGCTGGCGTATCGAACCGCCGGTGTCCGTACCGGTGGCGCCAGGCAGCAGGCGCGCCGCAACCGCGGCTGCCGAGCCACCGGATGAACCGCCTGGGACACGGGTATCGTCCCATGGGTTTTTTACCGGCCCAAAGCAACTGTTTTCGTTCGACGAACCCATCGCGAATTCGTCCATGTTGGTTTTTCCCAGCATCACCGTACCGGCTTGTTTCAGTTTTCCCACGACCGTCGCGTCATAGGGAGAAATAAAATTGTCCAGGATCCGGGAGGCACAGCTCGTCAGCACGCCATCGGTACAGAAAAGGTCCTTGTGCACAATGGGAATGCCATTTAGCGGACCCGCATCACCGGCGGCCCGCCGTTGATCGGCTTTTGCGGCTTGTTCGAGTGCCAACTCGCCGGTCACGGTGACGAAAGCGTTCAGTTGCGGACCCAGGCTTTCGACCCGGTCGAGCAAATGCGTGGTCAGCTCTACGCTGCTGAAGTCACCGGATTGCAATGACCTGGAGAGTTCGGCAATGGTCTTGTCGTGCATGATTCACCAAAAAACTAAAATTCGATATCGGGGCCCGGCAACCGCCGCGGGCGCGTGCCATGCGAAATGTGTTGTGGTTATTGACCCGGGAGTCTATTCAAGCACCTTTGGCACCAGGTACAGGTCCTCTTCCACACTGGCTGCATTTTGTTGAAACTTCCGGTGCTGGTCCGTTTCGGTCACTTCGTCCGCCCGGAGTCTTTGCACCATCTCCAGCGGGTGGGCCATCGGCAGCACATCGTCCGTGTTCGCCTGACTCAGCTGCTCGACAAAATCGATGATGCGCGACAAATCGTCTGCCAACGCAGCCACTTCTTCCTCTGCAAATTCAAGGCGAGCGAGATGGGCGATGTTATGCATCTCGTTGCGGCTCAGTGACATGCGCTTGTCTCCCAATAGCGACAGAAAGGCCCTGCAAAGGCCGGGAATAAGCGGATAATCATACACCTGTGCTTGCTCAATGTGCCACCCGTTGCTAGAGTAGCGCGTTGTTTTCAAGCCACCATTTAGCGCGGATTTTTCACCCGAATGTTTAAGAATTTACGGGGATTTTTCTCCAACGATCTATCCATCGATCTGGGCACCGCAAACACCCTTATTCATGTCCGGGGCCGCGGCATCGTTTTGAACGAGCCATCGGTGGTCGCCATCCGCGAAGAACCGGGTCGAGGTGGAAAAGTCCTGCAGGCGGTCGGCCAGGAAGCCAAGAACATGCTGGGCAGGACGCCCGCCAATATTACCGCCATCCGACCGCTGAAAGACGGCGTTATCGCAGACTTCACGATAACCGAAAAAATGCTCCAGTACTTTATCAAGAAAGTGCACGATGGAACCTTTTTTCGTCCCAGTCCTCGCGTCCTGATTTGTGTTCCCTATGGTTCGACCCAGGTCGAACGCCGCGCCATTCGCGAATCCGTCGAGGGCGCCGGCGCGCGCAAGGTTTTCCTGATCGAGGAACCCATGGCCGCAGCCATCGGCGCCGGTCTGCCGGTGCAGGAAGCGCGCGGCTCCATGGTGCTCGATGTTGGCGGCGGCACCTCCGAGGTCGCGGTCATCTCGCTGGGCGGTATCGTCTACGCCGCATCGGTAAGAATCGGTGGCGACCGCTTCGATGACGCCATCATCGCCTATGTCCGCCGAAACTATGGCATTTTGATCGGCGAGGCGACGGCGGAGCGCATCAAGCACGAAGTCGGATCGGCCTACCCGGGTCAGGAAGTCAACGAAATTTCGGTCAAGGGACGTAACCTGTCCGAAGGCGTGCCGCGCAGTTTCAACCTGAACAGCAATGAAATCCTGGAGGCTCTCCAGGAACCGCTGCAGGGCATAGTCGGGGCGGTCAAGGCGGCTCTCGAACAGACCCCGCCTGAACTGGGCTCCGATGTCGCCGAACTTGGCATAGTGCTGACCGGCGGTGGCGCGCTGCTGCGGGATATCGATAAGCTGCTGACCGAGGAAACCGGCCTGCCGGTCGTCATCGCCGACGATCCAATGACTTGTGTTGCCAGAGGCGGTGGAATCATACTGGACATGGTTGACGAACATGGCCCGGGAGCCCTTGGCCTGGAATAGATCCGGCTGCTGGCCGGGTGATGAGGTGAGCACACGGCCTTGGCAGGATTGAAGCCGACAGATGTATTGCCCGGTCGCGGCCCGGCGCTGGGCACGCGGCTTTTTCTGCTGCTGGCCTGCTCCATATTGCTGATGGTCCTCGACAGCCGCGAAGATTATCTCCAGTACATACATTCGAAACTAAATATCGTCGTATACCCGATCCAGGCGGCGGTCGATCTGCCGTTCTCGATCGCCGACTGGATATCCACCAGCCTGGCCAGCCGGCGCCGGTTGCTGGCGGAAAACCAGGATCTGCGCCGCCGGCAACTGCGCAGCGATGCCAGCGTGCAAAAAATGATCGCCATCGAAGCGGAGAACGCCAGGCTAAGGGCGCTGATGGATACCGCCGCTTTGATGACGGATCGCACGATGGTTACGGAGATCATGGCCATCGATCTGAATCCTTACCGCCGCCTGCTGACCATCAACAAAGGCAGCAGCGCGGGGGCCTATCGGGGGCAGGCCGTGGTCGACGCATTCGGTATCGTCGGCCAGATCAGCGCCCTTGGCCCGCTGAGTTCGCAGGTACTGCTGATCAGCGACCCCGAACATGCGGTGCCGGTGGAAGTCAATCGCAACGGCCTGAGGACCATTGCGGTTGGAACCGGTGATGCGCAAACCCTGAATCTGCCCTTCCTGCCCAACAACGCCGACATCAGGCTCGGCGACCTGTTGGTAACCTCGGGGCTGGGTGGCGTATTCCCGGCGGGTTATCCGGTCGCCGAAGTCAACAACATCGAGATCGATCCGAGCCGGCCGTTTGCCCATGTCGAGGCGACGCCTGCCGCAGAACTGGACAAGGTTCGCGAACTCTTGCTGATCTGGCCAGGCGGCGTGCAAGAACAATGAGAGCCGTTTACAGATTCGACGGTTTTATTTTCGCCAGTCTGATCGGCGGACTGATCCTGACGATCGTGCCCCTGCCCGATGCCATCAACGCCTGGCGCCCGGCCTGGCTTGCCATACTGGTTCTATACTGGACGCTACACCGGCCCGAACGATTTGGCCTGCTCGGCGCATGGCTGGTCGGTATCGCCATGGACACGCTGACCGGGACGTTGCTCGGTCAGCACGCGCTGGCACTGATGTTTATCGCGTTTATCAACCTCAAACTGCATTTGCGAATTCGCGTGTTCCCGAAGGGGCAGCAGGCACTGGCCATCCTGATGCTGATCCTGGTTTACGAGTTTCTGCTTTTCTGGGTCGATGGCGTCGCCGGGTTCAGCACCAGGGGGATGGCAAGATGGCTGCCGGTCCTGTCCAGCACCGCGTTGTGGCTCCCCCTGGCCGCCTTGCTGAAGTGGGCGATGGTTCTCGCCCGCCGGGCATAAAACATGCTGCGTCACGAGCCGTTAAAAGACGCCTGGGCCGAGCAACGATTGTTCAATAACCGGATCTTCTGGGCGTTCACCGGCCTGCTCCTGTTGACCGGACTGCTGATCAGCCGTTTGATTAACCTGCAGGTCGTCGAACATCAACGCTATGCCGATTTGTCGCATGGCAACCGAATACGGATTCAGCCGCTGGCGCCGACCCGTGGAATCATCTTCGACCGCAACGGCATCGTCATGGCGGAAAATCTGCCGGCCTACCAGATGGTGCTGATACCGGAACAGGTGTCTGATCTCGATGGAACCCTGGACCGGCTGAGCGAATTGAAGCTGATCGATGAGCAGCAAAGACAGCGATTTTTTCGGCGCAAGCGCGGCAAAAGAAGTTTTGAAGCTGTGCCGTTGCGCTACCGGCTGAATGACGAGGAACTGGCAAGGCTTTCGGTTCACCGGCACGAACTGCCGGGCGTCGATATTCAGGCCGCACTGGTCAGAAGTTACCCGCTGGGATCCACCGCCGTGCATGTGCTGGGCTATGTCGGCGCCTTGTCCGAGTCCGATTTGCAACGGGTGGAGACGAGCCGTTATGCGGCAACCAGCCACATCGGCAAAATCGGCATCGAGGGCCAGTACGAGGACCGCTTGCATGGTCAACCGGGCCACCGGCAGTTACTGGTCAACGCGCAAGGCCGCGAGATGGATGCCAGGGGCGAAGCACGTGAGGAATTGCTGCGCAATCGCCAGGAACCGGTGCCGGGCAGCGACCTGATCCTGAGCCTGGACAGCCACCTGCAAGCCGTTGCCGAAGCCGCGCTTGCGGGCCGGCGCGGTACCGTGGTCGTCATCGATGTCAACAACGGCGACATTCTCGCACTGGTCAGCCAGCCCAGTTTCGATCCAAACCGGTTCAGCGCCGGGGGCATGAGCAATGAAGAATACCTGGCCCTGCAGAACGATATCGACAAACCGCTGTTCAATCGAGCGCTGAGCGGTACCTACCCGCCCGGATCGATTGTAAAGCCCTTTATCGCATTGGCCGGCCTCGAGTACCGCGCGGTCACCCCGGATCACAGCATTTTTTGCGAGGGTTATTATTCCATCCCCGGCAACGAGCATCGTTACCGTGACTGGAAAAAAGAAGGTCACGGCGAGATCAATTTACACGCTGCAATCACCGAATCCTGCGATGTTTTTTTCTATATGCTGGCGATGGAACTGGGCATTGACCGCATTCACGCGATGCTGGCGGATTTCGGTTTTGGCCAACCCACCGGGGTAGACCTGCCGGGCGAGAAAAGCGGCCTGTTGCCTTCGCGGGACTGGAAGCGCGGCGCCTTTGACAGACGCTCCGAGCGAATCTGGTTTCCCGGCGAGACGGTAATTACCGGTATTGGACAGGGATATATGCTGGTCACGCCACTGCAGCTCACCCACTTTACGGCAACCCTGGCGACCCGGGGCAAGCGGTTCAAACCCAGGCTGGTTACCGCTTTTCGCGATCCGCTGAGCGGCCAGATAACCGAAATTCCACCGCAGGAACTGGCGCCGGTGGAACTGGCAGACGACCGGTACTGGGACGATATACACCGGGCCATGGGGGCGGTGATGAACACGCCGCGCGGCACCGGTTGGGCGGTGGCGCTGGGCGCTGGGTACAAAATGGCCGGCAAATCCGGTTCCGCACAGGTATTCAGCGTTGGCCAGGATGAAGAATACGATGAGGAGGAAATCGACGAACGCCTGCGCGATCACGCGCTGTTCGTGGCCTTCGCGCCCATGGAGAACCCGCAAATCGCCATTTCTGTGCTGGTCGAAAACGGCGGCAGCGGCGGCAGAGCCGCCGGGCCGGTGGTCCGGCGGGTGTTCGATGCCTGGTTCGAGGAGCACCGCCAGTGATATTTTCGGAAGCCGAACAATTCAGACCCAACCGCGCGCTGAGTTTTGCGGGGCGTCTCCTGCGCAAGCTATGTATCGATGGCCCAATGCTGATCGCCTTGCTGTTGCTGGCCGGCGCCGGTCTGTTCGTGCTGTACAGCGCGGGCGGCCAGCAAGTCGACCTGGTGTTACGCCAATTGCTCAGGATCGGCGTTGCCCTCGCCGCCTTGCTGGTGGTGGCCCAGATACCGCCAAAATACCTGCGTATGTGGTCGCCATGGTTGTACCTGGCCGGCATGCTGATGCTGATCCTGGTACTGGTAACCGGCGCCAGCGGTAAAGGAGCGCAGCGCTGGCTCGATCTCGGACTGTTTCGCTTTCAGCCGGCGGAAATCATGAAACTCGCGGTGCCGATGATGGCCGCGTGGGTCTTGCATAGCCGGCGCCTGCCGCCAGACGCCAGGGACCTGTTAAAGCTGTTGGTGATCATTATGCTGCCGACGATCCTGATTGCCACGCAACCCGATCTCGGCACCGCCTTACTGATCTGTGCGTCGGGCATCCTGCTGGTCATGCTCGCCGGTTTGTCGGTCCGCTTCATCCTGCTGGCCGGCGGACTCGCGATGGGCGCACTGCCGGTACTTTGGCATTTCATGCTGGATTATCAGAAGCAACGCGTACTGACTTTTCTCAACCCGGAAACCGACCCGCTCGGCTCCGGGTATCACATTATCCAGTCAAAAATCGCGATCGGGTCCGGCGGCGTATTTGGCAAAGGCTGGCTAAACGGGTCACAGGCCCACCTGGAGTTTTTACCCGAACGATCGACGGATTTCATTTTCGCCGTGCTCGGCGAGGAATTCGGTCTGCTTGGCTTGTTGTCGATGCTGATCGCTTATCTTTTTGTGGTCAGCCGCGGCTTGTACATCGCCGTAAACGGGCAGGACACCTATTGCCGGCTGCTCGCCGGGTCGATCAGCCTGACCTTCTTTATCTATGTTTTCGTCAATGTCGGCATGGTCACGGGACTGTTACCCGTCGTCGGAATCCCATTGCCCCTGGTGAGCTATGGCGGAACCTCGATGGTGACCCTCATGGTGGGTTTCGGTATGCTGATGTCTTTCCAGTCACATCGAAAACTGCTGCCAACGTGACCCGACCATTTTTTGCAACGCTCACCAGACCTGACAACATCAGTTTTCGTTTTTTGATTTTTATTTTCTTGCTGGTGCTGGTTGCGCCAGCCAACGCCATCGACATCGAAAGAGCGGACATACGCGCATTTATCCAGGAAATGCGGCGTGACTATGGCTTTGATAACGAACAACTGGAAGGCTGGCTGAGCCAGGCGGAATCCAAACCGGGAATCATCGAACTGATCAGCCAGCCAGCAGAAAAAGTGAAACCGTGGCATGAATACCGGCAGATATTCCTGACCGGTGAACGCATAAGACGCGGCCAGGAGTTTTACCGAAACAACCTGGCAGCCATCCTGTCCGCAGCAGAAACTTCCGGCGTCGAAGCGGAAATTATCGCCGCGATCATCGGTGTGGAAACCTATTATGGCGACCGTCCGGGCAAGAACAGGATCATCGACGCGCTCAGTACACTGGCTTTCGATTACCCGCCGCGGCAAAAATTCTTTAGACGGGAACTGGCCAGATTCTTCGAGTTGGCCCGCGCACAGGGCATCGACCCGCTCACCCCGGTCGGGTCCTATGCGGGCGCCATGGGTATGCCGCAGTTCATGCCCAGCAGTTACCTGGCCTATGCCGAGGATGGCGATGGCGACGGCAGGAAAGACATCTGGGAGAACATCGCCGATGTCACCGCCAGTGTCGGTCATTACCTGGTACATCACGGCTGGAAAAGTGAGGCGACCATTGCCGTGCCGGCGAAAGTCCCGGCAGAGCTGGTGGCCGCGGCGCCCGGGCAAGCGCTGGGCCTGGACACCAGCGTGGGCCGGCTACGCGCACAGGGCGTGTGTTTCGACAGCGGGCGAATGGATGACGATACGCCGGCCGTCCTGATCCAGCTGGAAAGCGAAAATGGGCCGGTTTTCTGGGTCGGGTTTGCCAACTTCCACGCGATTACCGGTTACAACCGCAGTCGGATGTATGCGATGGCAGTATTCCAGCTGGCCAGCGAAATCAATAAACGACAGCCGGCAGATTCTGAATAAGGTCCCGACATTATTGGCTATCGCCGTCTTGTTGCCGGCCCTGTCCGCGTGTGCGGGCCGCAAAGACAGCGCGCCGTCCACGCCAGTGGCGCCAGGGCAGATTCGGGTAGTCATTCCAAAAGCGGAGCCCAGGAGCGCCAGCGGCAACCCGCCATTCTATGAAGTCCGTGGCAAACGCTATCACGTGCTGGATGACGCAAGCGGTTACCGGGAAAGGGGCGTGGCGTCCTGGTATGGAAAAAAATTCCATGGCCGCCAAACGGCGAACGGCGAGCGATACGACATGTACGCGGCAAGCGCCGCGCACAAAACGCTGCCGTTGCCGGCGTATGCGCGGGTAACCAACCTGGAAAATGGCCGCAGTGTCATCGTTCGCATCAACGATCGCGGACCCTTCGTAGCCAACCGCCTGATCGATCTTTCCTATGGCGCCGCCGTGGAGCTGGATATGATCAGGAACGGAACCAGTTTTGTCGAAGTCGAGGTCGTTGGCCCAAGATCCCAGCGCCGGAAACAAGGCGGCCGCCGGCCAGCCATGGTCCCCGGCACCCTTTATGTACAGGTTGGCGCGTTTGCCGACCGCGGCAACGCAACCCGCCTGCGATCCATGCTGATCGACGCCGATGTAAAGAATGTGGTCATCCGCAAGGATCGCGTCAACGGCCGGCGCATATACCGCGTCCGCATAGGCCCGGTTGCGAGTGTCGAAGAATTCGATGCCACCGTTGAGCGGGTTGGCGAGCTCGGCGTCAGCGACGCCTACCTGGCGACCGAATAGCCCGGCGGTTTTTTATGCCCGGGCCGCCGGCAAAGCTGTCAACTCCGCTGCAGCCGAATTACAATTCATTTTTTCACCAGCCAAGCACTGTTTCCAGGAAAGAACCATGACCAGAAAATCACCAGGACTCCTGCCATTCGTTCTGTTGGCGCTGATCGCCATGCCGCTCGCAGCGCAAGACACACCGATCCCCGCGCCGCCGGCGATCAACGCGACGGCGTGGATACTGATGGAGGCGCATACCGGGTTCGTGGTTGGTGAAAAAAATCCGAACCGGCATATCGAGCCAGCCAGCATCACCAAGTTAATGACCGCGTTTGCGGTTTTCAATGAGCTGGCAAATGGCAACATTTCGCTGGATGACAAAGTACAGATCAGCGAGAAAGCCTGGCGCACGCCTGGCTCGCGGATGTTTATCGAGGTAAACAGCCAGGTTTCGGTCGAGGAACTGTTGCAGGGGATGATCGTGCAGTCGGGGAACGACGCGAGCGTGGCGCTGGCCGAATTCGTTGCCGGCAGCGAAGAAACTTTTGCCGAAATGATGAACCAGTACGCGGTACAACTCGGCATGGTCAATTCCAGCTTCCAGAACAGCACCGGCTTGCCGGCGAAGGACCACTACACCTCGCCACGCGACATCGCGATCCTGGCCCGCGCGCTGATCGAACGATTCCCGGATTATTACCGCTGGTATGCGCAAAAAGAATACACCTACAACGGCATTACCCAGCGCAACAGGAATGCCCTGCTGTGGCAGGATGCCACGGTTGACGGCATCAAGACCGGGCATACCGAATCGGCCGGCTATTGCCTGGTATCGTCGGCAAGCCGCGGCCCGATGCGGTTGATATCGGTGGTTATGGGTACACCCAGTTCAAGGGCGCGCAGCGATGCCAGCCAGGCGCTGCTCAACTATGGCTTTCGCTTTTTCGAAACTCACGAATTGTATGCCGCCGGGCAAAGCGTCAACGACATCAGGGTCTGGAAGGGGACCCGCGAAAGAACCGGCCTGGGCGTAAAGCAGGGGCTTTTTATCACCATCCCGAGGGGCCGCTATGACGACCTGCGAGCGGAAATCGACCTGCCGCCGCAAATCCTGGCTCCGCTGAGTACCGAACAGGCAATCGGCGAAATACGAATCTCGCTGGATGAGCAGTTGATCGCGCAACAAGCCCTGTACCCGCTGGCCGATATCCCCCTGGGTGGTTTTTTCGATCGCGCCATCGATGAAATCAGGCTTTGGTTCGACTGATTGGCGGCGCAGGCAATGAGCGATCGACATCGGCTGTGTTTTCTCAATGGCGAGATGCTGCCGCTGGCCGATGCGAAGGTATCGGTGCTCGACCGAAGTTTCCTGTTCGGCGACGGCGTGTACGAAGTCATTCCGGTTTACGATGGCCAGCCGTTCGTCCTCGATTCACACCTGCAACGGCTGGCCAACAGCCTGGCCGCCGTGCATATGCGCTGCGCTTTCGATTTTGCCAACCTGGTTGCACGGCTGATCGAACAAAATGGCGGCGGCGACATGGCGATTTATATCCAGGTCAGCCGCGGTGCGCCAAAGGAAAGAAATCACCTGATTCCGGCGGCCATGGAGGCAACCGTTTTTGCGATGACGCAGGACTTCCCGGCGCCATCGGAAAAGGCGATGGAAAGCGGGCTATCGGCGACAATCTGCGCGGATTTTCGCTGGGGGCGCTGCGACATCAAGGCGACATCGTTGCTGGCCAATGTGCTGCTCCGGCAACAAGCGGCCGATCAGGATGCAGATGAAGCCATACTCGAAAGAGACGGGATGATTACCGAGGGCGCGTCCAGCAGTGTATTCGCGTTGATCGACGGCACATTGCGCACACCCGAGGACGCCCCGACATTGTTGCCGGGAACGACGCGCGACCGGGTCATCGATGTTGCCCGCGACCAGGGCATAACGGTGGTCAGCCAGGGAATCGGCAAGGCCGAGTTATACCAGGCAGCGGAGGTCTGGATTTGCAGTGCATTGCGCGAGCTGTTGCCGGTGACCCGGCTGGATGGCCGGGCGGTCGGCGATGGATTGCCGGGACCGGTGTGGAAAAAAGTTTACCGGGCTTTTCAAATTGCCAAAAGAACCTGCTGACACATTACTCGAGTTTCCCTGTGATTTCCCGGTCAAGGTCATGGGCAAGTATGCCGATGATTTCGAGGCCCTGGTCACGGAGATCGCCGAGCGTCATGTCGGCGCACTGCCGGCGGGAGCGGTCAGTTCGCGGCCAAGCAGTAACCGAAAGTTTGTCGCGGTCACCATCGTGATCAGGGCACAAAGCAAGCAGCAACTGGATGCGCTGTACCTGGAACTGACCGCCACCGAACAAGTCCTGATGGCATTGTGAACCCGCCGGCCGATCTCGTCATCAAGCGGCTGGGGCTGGTCGAGTACGAGCCCACCTGGCGCGACATGCAGACTTTTACCGATCGTCGCGATGCGCAGACAGCGGATGAAATCTGGCTGCTGCAGCATCCTCCGGTTTACACGCTGGGTCTGAACGGCAACCCCGAACATTTGCTGGCGCCGGCCGATATTCCGGTCATCGACATCGATCGCGGCGGGCAGGTCACCTATCACGGCCCGGGCCAACTCGTGGTCTACCCGATGATCGATTTGCGCAGACAAAGCCTCGGGGTCCGCGAACTGGTCAGCGCGCTGGAACAATCGGTGATCGACCTGGCCGCGAACCATGGCATCGACGCGCAGGCCAGGGCGGATGCACCGGGGGTTTATGTAGCTGGCCGCAAACTCGCCAGCCTCGGGCTGCGGATTCGCCGCGGCTGCAGTTACCATGGCCTGGCGTTCAATATCGACATGGATCTCGAGCCTTTCAGCCGCATCAACCCCTGTGGCTTCGAAGACCTCGAAGTGACACAATTAAAAGACCTTGGCGGACCCGCCGATCTGGAACTAGTTGCGACAGAGCTTGAACAATATTTGCTGAAAAACCTAAAATACACCACATGAACCAACCCAACCCAGAAAGACGCCCCCGGCTCGAACCGGGGAAGAAACTCAGCGCCCAGGAAAAAATGGCGCGGATTCCCGTGAAAATCGAAATGACCCTGACGCCGCTGCGCAAGCCGCCATGGATCAGGGTCAAGGCGCCGACCTCGGATGCGGTTGCAAAAATCAAGACCATGCTGCGCGATCAGAACCTGCACACCGTATGCGAGGAAGCCAGTTGCCCCAATCTCGCCGAATGTTTTAGCAACGGCACCGCGACATTCATGATCATGGGCGACGTGTGCACGCGGCGCTGCCCGTTTTGCAATGTCGGTCACGGCCGGCCGGCGCCGCTGGACGAGCAGGAACCGGCGCACCTGGCGCAAACCATCCATGACATGAAACTGCGCTACGTGGTGATCACCTCGGTGGATCGCGACGACCTGCGCGATGGCGGCGCCGAGCATTTCGTTCGCTGCATCCGCACGATCCGCGCAAAATGCCCGGGTATCAAGATTGAAATCCTGGTCCCGGATTTCCGCGGCCGCATGGAGGTCGCGCTGAAACTGATGCACGTCAGCCCGCCGGATGTTTTCAATCACAACCTCGAAACCATTCCACGCCTGTACCGCCAGGCCAGGCCAGGCTCAGACTACCAGCATTCACTGCAGCTGATCCGCGAGTTCAAGGCCGCGCATCCGGACATACCCACCAAGTCCGGGTTGATGCTCGGCCTCGGTGAAAAACTGGACGAAGTACGCGAAGTCATGCGCGATCTGCGCGCACACGACTGCGAGATGCTGACCATCGGCCAGTATCTGCAGCCGACCCGGTACCATTTGCCGGTCAGCCGCTATGTGACGCCGGAGGAATTCCGCGAACTGGGCAAAGACGGCTACGCGATGGGCTTTACCCATGTCGCCAGCGGACCGCTGGTCAGGTCCTCATACCACGCCGACCGGCAGGCGGACGGGACCTTCACCAACTAAGGGGTCTGCGCGATCAACCGCTCGAGCGCCGTCAACTGCTCAGGCGTTCCAACATCCAGCCAATTGCCGGAATAATGCAAGCCGGATACCCGGCCCCTGGCCATCGCCGCTTTTAACACGGGGATCAGGGAAAATGCGCCATCGGCGCAACCCGCGAACAACCCGGGCCGATACATACCTATTCCGGAGAAGGTCAGTCTCGGTGCGGCCTGATCGTCGTCAGAAACACGACCATCGGCGAGCGTGAAATCACCCTGCGGGTGGTGCGCCGGATTATCGACCAGCACCAGGTGCGCGAGGTCGCGGTCCGCCAGCGACAGGCTGCCGAGTGGAAAGTCGCTCCATACATCGCCATTGATCACCAGGAACGGATCCGGACTCAGCATGGACATTGCGCGAAAAATTCCGCCACCGGTCTCCAGCGGCGGATGCCCCTCCTCCGAAAAATGCAAGGTCAGATTCCAATCGCGGCCGTCAGCCAGCGCCTCGCGAATCTGTCCACCCAGCCAGGACAGGTTGATCACCACATCGTTGACACCCGCTTTTGCGAGTGCCTCCAGCTGGTAATGAATCAATGGACGACCGGCGACTTCGAGCAGCGGTTTTGGCGTGCGATCGGTCAGCGGGCGCATCCGCTCGCCGCGGCCGGCGGCCAGGATCATCGCTTTCATGACGCAGCCGTCTCCAGCGCCGGCAGAATACGCTCACGAATCAGCGCTTGCAGGAAGACCAGCTGCGGGCCGCCGGACTCTACTTCGATGATGTGTTTCAGCGTACGCGGTATGTCGCCCAGGTAGGACGACTTGCCATCGCGATGCCAGAGCCTGGCAAAAATACCGCTGGCTTTGAGATGACGTTGCACGCCCATCAGGTCGAAGCGCTGCAGAAATTCGGCGGCTCGCGGCAGAGGTATGCCTTGCTCGCTCGCCTGGCGCCGGTAGTCGTCGATCCAGCCCAGCACCCGCGCGCGCGGCCAGCTCAGATAGCAGTCTTTGAGTAGCGAGACCAGGTCATAAGTGAGCGGACCGCGAACGGCGTCCTGAAAATCCAGCACGCCCGGCGGCTGTTCGCACCACATCAGGTTTCGCGAGTGGTAGTCCCGGTGGACGAAAACCGTCTGTTCGCAAAGCGCTGAGGCACAAAGGCAGTCGAAACATTGCTGCAGTTTTTCCGCTTCCCGCGATGACAGGCTGATATCCAAATGGGCCGCGAGCAACCAGTCTTTGAACAGCGCCATTTCCTGCATCAGCAAGGCTCGGTCAAAAGGCGGCAAACGATCGAGACCCGAGCGGCAACCGGACTGCATGGAAACCAGCGCGCCAATCGCCGACCGATAAAGCGTATCGGGATCAATTTCACTATTCAGCCGCTGCAAATAAGTTTCCGAACCGAGATCACCGAGCAACAGAAAGCCCTGATCCAGGTCGGTGCAGAAAATGCGCGGCACATTGACGCCCGCAGCGGCCAGCATTTGCGCCACCCGCACAAACGGCCGGCAATCTTCCTGTGCAGGCGGCGCATCCATGACGATGTAGCTGTTCTGTCCGGACCATACCCTGAAATAACGCCTGAAACTGGCGTCCCCGGATGCCGGCTCGATGGTCCGGACATCGATACCCGCAATTGCGGTTTGCCGACCCAGCCATAGTCTCAATAGTTCCAGTCTTTCGGGCACAAAATCTCCTGGCTGCAGTCCACTTATTTGAGCCGGCATTGTAATTGAAGGCCATGGCTATCTGTGCCATTGTAACGGCCGCCCAAGCGCGGAGCATTGAGATTCTGAATACCGGCTTCAAGCACCTGGCCTGGTTGGGGATGTTGCTGGCCACTGCTGCCACCGCCGACGAGAGCCTGTGTATTATTCCCCCGCTGGATTCCCCGCTGGATTCCCCGCCGGAATCGCAGGCGCCTGTGTTTAGCCAGGAAACGGAAGGTCAGGTCAAATTTCGTGCCCGCGAAGGCCGGGTCAACCGTGACGGCAAGATCACCGTTACCGGCGATGTCGAAGTCAGGATGGGCGAGCGTTTTGTCCGCACCGACCAGGTAGAGTACGACCCGGAAACAGAATCTTTCAGCATCAGCGGCGACTTCCAGTACAGGGAACCAGGCGTCAGTATCTCCGGTACCGAGGGACGCATCAGCGGCGCCGGCAAGAACATCGTCTTTGCAGGCTCCAGATTCGTGCTCACCGAGCAACCGGCCCGCGGTTCAGCCGACGAGATAATCATCAGCGAAGGCCAATTGCTGTTGGAGGACATCGTCTATACGACCTGCCCGGAAGGCAACAACGACTGGACACTGCGGGCTAAATCATTGGAAATCGACCGGGAAGAGGGCTGGGGCAAAGCACGCAACGTGCAGATTCGATTCGGCAAGATCCCGGTATTTTATTTCCCGTACCTGTCTTTTCCGGTCACCGACAAACGCAGATCCGGATTGCTGCTGCCGACCATTGGCAGTACCGAACGCAGCGGCACGGAATTTGGCCTGCCCTATTACTGGAACATCGCGCCAAATTATGACGTCACTTATACGCCGCTGTTCATGAGTTCCCGTGGCTGGCAGCACAACGCCGATTTTCGTTATCTGAGCCCGAAGAGCCATGGGACGATCGAACTCGAGTACATCGGCGAGGACCGGAGCGTGCGATCCGAGCGCAGTTACGGCTTGTGGCGGCACAATACGACCTGGGACAACGGCTGGCGGTTTACCACCCATATCGAGGATGTATCCGACCAGGTTTATTTCGAGGACTTTGGCCGCGACATCGACACCACCAGCAAAACCCACCTCGAACGCAACGTTCAGCTCGATTACGTCAACGACAACTGGCGGATATCCACCCGTGCACAAAATTTTCGCACCATCGATCCGACGCTGGCCGACGATGAACGGCCATACGAACGGCTGCCCCAGATACTCGTTCGCGGTCAGGGTCATACCGGCCTGTCGGCCCTCGACTGGGAACTGGACCTGGAACTGGTGAATTTCCACCGCGATACCGGCGTGACCGGTCAGCGGATGAATGTTCGGCCCGACCTGTCATTCACCTTTGGCGGACCCAGTTACTATCTGACCCCAAGCGTCGCCTGGGACTACACGGCATACGATCTCTCTGACACCGCGCCGGGCCAGGAGCGGAAACCGACCCGCTCGACGCCCATTTATACACTGGACAGCGGCCTGATTTTTGAGCGCCCGGTGAACAGCAAGAGGGCATTCGTACAAACGCTCGAGCCGCGAATTTTCTATGCGCATATACCGTTTCGAAACCAGAATGACCTGCCGGTATTTGACAGTGAACTGCCGACTTTCAACACCGTCGAACTGTTCCGCGCCAACCGCTTTATCGGTATCGACCGGCTGGGTGAGACCGACCAGGTCAGCATCGGCGTAACTACCCGCATTCTCGATGGGGACCAGGGCCGCCAGATATTATCCGCAAGCCTGGGCCAGGCTTTTTTTCTCAGCGACCGCCGGGTCACCCTGCCGGGCCAGGCGCCGCTCACTTCAAGCAACTCCCAGATTGTCGCCGAACTGGACCTGGCGCTGTATCGCAAGTGGAACCTGGACCTGGTTTATCAATGGGACCCGGAAACTGACGCGACCGCAATTTCACAGACCCGCGTGCAATACCTGCCCACCGAAGCCAGCGTGATCAACCTGACGCATCGTTTCCAGAAGGGTGTCCTCGAAGAAGCAGATTTCTCGTTCGTCTTGCCTTTTACCAGTCGCTGGACCCTGCTTGGGCGCCTCAATTACTCCCTGCGGGACGACGCGACCCTCGAACGACTGATCGGACTGGAATACCAAAGCTGCTGCTGGGGGCTGCAACTGGTTTCGAGAAAGTTTATTTCCAGGCGATCGGGAGAATCCGACAGTTCATTCATCCTGCAGATCCAACTCAAGGGTCTCAGCAAAATTGGCAGCCGCGCCAGCAATGTCTTGAACAATGGTATCCTTGGTTACCGTGGCAACTGATCAGCAAACATGCTTTCCAGGAAATTAATTACCCTGACCGGCATCGCCTGCCTGATGCTGGCTACCTCGATTCAGGCTCAAAACCGACAGCTCAGCGACCAGGGCCAGCTGCTCGACCGTATCGTGGCCGTGGTCAACGATGGCGTCGTGTTGCAGAGCGAACTCGACATGCAAATGACCTTGATCCTGGACCGGCTAAGGAAGGACCAGACCAAATTGCCGCCAAGAAACATCATCGAGCAGCAGGTGCTGGAGCGGCTCGTCGTCAGAAAAATTCAGACCCAGTTTGCGGAGATGAGCGGCATCTCCGTTTCTGACCCGATGCTCAACTCCTACCTTGAGAGTATCGCCTTGGAAAAACGGATTTCTTTTGCCGATCTGCCGGCGGAACTGGCAAAAAGCGGTGTCGACTACCGGCAGTTCCGCGAGGAAATGCGCGAAGAAATTACGATTGATCTGCTAAAGCAGCGTGACGTCCTGCGCCGCATCCGGGTTTCGCCGAAAGAGATCGAACAGCATCTGGAAGCGCAGAGAATGGCCGAGAGCGCCAGCAATGAATTCCTTTTATCGCATATCCTGATTGCCGTTTCGCCATCGTCGACGCCGGAAGTAGTGAGACAACTGGAGAAAAAAGCCACCGATATTTATCTGCGACTCCAGTCCGGTGAGGATTTCTGCGAGCTGGCGCTGGCTTACTCGGATGGACAAAAAGCACTGGAATGCGGCGACCTGGGCTGGCGCAAGGGCGCCCAGTTAGCGGGTTTTCTGAATGAACTCGTCATCGACATGACACCGGGTGACGTCTCCGAACCGGCACGTAACCCAAGCGGCTTCCACATCATCATGGTAAACGAAATCCGCCGCACGGAAGTTAAAAAATCGATAATCTCCCAGCACCGCAGCCGGCACATCCTGATCGTTACGGACGCCATCGTCGATGACCAGACGGCCAAACGGCAATTGCTGGAGATCAAGGATCGAATCGCCAATGGCGAGGATTTTGCGATGATCGCAACCGCCGTATCCGCAGACCCGGTTTCGGCACGCGACGGGGGCAATCTGGGCTGGCAGAAAGTCGGCTCCTTCGTCCCGGTATTCGAGGAGATGCTGACCACGCTGGAGATCGACGAAATATCCGAGCCATTCAAGAGTCAATTCGGCTGGCACATGGTCCAGTTGCTGGAACAGCGCGAGCACGACAACACCGATGACCTCCGGCGGCAACTGGCATTCCAGGAAATTCGCGCCGCCAGGGCATCCGAGGAAACCGAGGTCTGGATTCAGCGCCTGCGCGATGACGCGTTCGTGGAATACCGATTGTAGTCAAGGCCCTGGTTTTGGCCCATCCCCGCATCCTGTTGACGACCGGCGAACCCGCCGGCATCGGCCCGGAGCTTTGCCTGGATATAGCGCGCCTGGAATGGCCCGCGCTGCTGGTCGCCGTCGGCGACCCCGATCTGCTCAGGCAGCGGGCGGCCATGGTCGGCTCGACCGTCGAGATCGGCGCTTACGATCCGCCCGACGAGGCAACCCACCAGCCCGGCCACCTGCCGTGCATCTCCATTCCGCTGAGCAAGGAATCGCTTCCCGGTCAGCTTGACCCGGCCAACTCGGCCCAGGTCGTCGAATGCATCCGGCACGCCGCAAAGGAATGCCTGGCCGGGGCCTTCGATGCGCTGGTCACCGCACCCGTACACAAAGGCATCATCAACGAAGCGGGCATCCCGTTTTCCGGTCACACCGAGATGCTCGCCGAGTTGTCGGGCCATGCGTCCGATGTCGTCATGCTGCTGCTGGCCGGTGATCTGCGGGTCGCGCTGGCGACCACCCATTTGCCGCTGCGCGAAGTCCCCGACGCAATTACGACGGACAAACTTGAGAACAGCCTGCGAGTGCTGCACCGGGATCTGCACAAGCTGTTCGGCATAAAGGAACCGAGAATCCTCGTCTGCGGCCTGAACCCTCACGCCGGCGAAGGCGGCCACCTCGGCAGCGAAGACGACGAGATCATCGCACCGGCGGTCAAGCGGCTACGCGCAGAAGGCCTGGCCATCCGCGGCCCGTTACCGGCGGACACCGCGTTCACCCGGCAACAACTGGAACAATGCGACGCGGTCATGGCGATGTATCACGACCAGGGCCTGCCGGTGCTAAAACACGCCGGCTTCGGCCACGCCGTCAACATCACCCTCGGGCTGCCGCTGATCCGCACCTCGGTAGACCATGGCACCGCACTGGACCTGGCCGGCACCGGTAAAGCCGACAGCGGCAGTTTGCAGGCGGCGATAGGACTGGCGATCGAGTTGGTTGGGAAGCGGACAAAAGACTGACAGCAGCGCAGCCTCACCGCTACCCCAGCAATTCCCCAACCGCCACGCTGTAATCCATCCTCTCGCCTTCCCACCAGGTCACGCAGGTTTTGGCATCGATCTCGATCCCGGGTATTTCCTGGCGCAACAAGTCCACCGCGTCGGTGTTTGCCGGGATCGGGGGATGATATTCGGCACGGCGGATGGCCTCGCCATGTTTGTTTTTGAAAACAATGCGTCCATCCGCGGTCTTTTCGCAGCCAAAGCCGCCTTCATGCACCAATCGATGGTGATAGCGGCATAGCTGTACCAGGTTGTCGATACTGGTTTCGCCACCCGCGGCCCAGTGTTTGATGTGGTGGCCATCGATGTAATGTTGATGGGTGCAGCCGGGGAAACGGCAGCCTTTGTCCCTGGCTTTCAATATCCGGCGCATGGCCGATGGAATAACCCGGGATTTGCGGCCGATATTGACCGGTTCGCCGGTTTCGTCTTCGAATAGCTTCACCACACTGCTGTCACAAGCGATGCGCCTCGATGTTTCCGCGGAAACATTGGGTCCGTGTTCGAGTTCGCAGATATCGCCGCTGCCGTCTTTGAGTGTTTCCGCGGAAACATGGACCACGACCTGGTAGCGGTCGGCGGTGGTTGAGGTTTTCGCACCGTGGCTGAGATAGGTCTCGGCCAGTTCGATCAAGGCATCGGCCCGGCGGGCGGCAAAGGGAATTCTTTCTGAGGGATTGGGGTCGTTGAATTTTGCCGGGGCAAGCTCTGATTCATTGGCGTCGGCCTCCGCTCGGTCCACGGCCATTTCCAGGGCTTTGATCACCAGTGCGCCTTGTTCTGCCGGTAACCGCCCGTGAATCACCACGGAGCCGTCATGATCATGGTAATAGGTGAATTCCCGTTTTTCGTGCTGTTGGTTGGAGTTATACGCGTCTTGCAATCGTTTGACCCAGCGGGTCCTGGATATCAGTTTTTCCATATGATCGGCGGTGCCGTGCCTGGCGATCATCAACAGAAAATCTTCGTTCTCGGTGGTCGCGACCCGGGTCATGGCCCGCACCTTGGAATAGCTGATCTCGCCTTTTTCCAAGGTGGCGCTGATTTTTGGCAGCTCGGCCAGGCAATGGGCCACCCGGACTTTCTCCCGCGC
>JADFSO010000045.1 GCA_022560735.1 Pseudomonadota bacterium | reverse complement strand
CGCCTGCGCAAAGCTTCAACAACGCCATCGATGCGGTCAGCTGTGCGGCCACAGTGGAAGGTGATCCGACCACCGGCAGGTCGATAGGTCCGTCATCGGACCTGCCGCCAGGCCATCCGTGTCTGACGACGCAGTTTCAGAACTTCACCGGTGGCAACACGGATCTGGATGCCGAGCAATCTGAAGGGTTTAACGTCGGCATAGTTTTCAACCCGATCGACGATCTGTCCATCAGCCTCGATTATTATTCGATCGAAATTTCGGATCAGATTTCAGCGCTGCCATTACAGGTTCTCCTGGATTCGGAATTGGCTGTTGTGAATGCCGGCGGTACGGGCACCGCGCAGGTTAACCGCAGTGCCGGTGGCTCTGTCCTCTCGATTCTGGCCAACAACCAGAACCTGGGGGGTACCGAGACCAGCGGTCTGGATCTCGATCTGCGCTACAGCTTCTCGGCTGGCGCTGTGGGCGACTTCACGACCCAGCTGACCTGGAGCCATGTCAATAACTTCGTGTTTGACGCCGATGATGGCCAGGGCTTCCAGCAGCAAACGTTTACGCCGGATGATCGTATGCAATGGAACCTGAACTGGTCGTTGTCCGATTACTCGGCGACGCTGATTGGCAACTACATTAACTCTACGCCAATCGGTGGTGGCGCCACGCTGGATGACTGGACCACCTGGGATCTGCAGCTGAACTGGGCCACCCCGTGGAATGGCCGGCTGACGGTCGGCGCGCGGAACCTGTTCGACAAGGATCCACCGTTAAACGCTCAGCTTGGCAACCCGTTCTACAGCAACCGGCTGCACGACATATTCGGTCGGGTACCGTATATTCGTTACACGCAGGATCTGTAAAAACGGAGACCACTTTTATTGGTGGTTGGCTGAAAAGCGAAAAATGGCCCGGGAAACCGGGCCATTTTTTTGTCTCAAATTTGTCTGCAGGAGGGCAGCTTTCTTGTATGAACCTGAACGGGCCCGTCTCCCGAAATCAGTAGCGTTGGAACACCAGGCAAGCATTGGTGCCGCCGAAACCGAAATTGTTGCTCATGACCGTATTCAGGTCGGCGTTGTCTTTGCTCTCGAGCAAAATGGGAAAACCCTCGGCTTTTGGGTCCAGTTCGAAAATATTGGCCGAACCCGCCATGAAATTATTTTTCAGCATCAGCAGACAATGAATTGCCTCCTGTACGCCCGCTGCGCCAAGCGAATGGCCGCACAGGGATTTGCTCGAGCTGATCGGCGGCATCTCTGCCTTGAATACTTCGCGAATGGCATCGAGCTCTGCGATATCCCCCATTGGCGTACTCGTGCCATGGGCGTTGATGTAGTCTATCGGCGCATCGACGGTGGCGATGGCCTGTCGCATGCAGCGCACCGCGCCTTCACCGGATGGCGCAACCATGTTCTCACCATCGGATGTTGCGCCATAACCAACCAGCTCGGCATAAATTTTTGCACCGCGAGCCTTCGCGTGCTCCAGCTCTTCCAGGACCAGCATGCCGCCGCCCGCAGCGATCGCAAACCCGTCGCGCTCGACGTCGAAGGCACGCGATGCGGTCGCAGGCGTGTCGTTATACCTGGAGGTCAGTGCACCCATGGCGTCAAACATCATCGCCAGGACCCAGTCTTCTTCCTCACCGCCGCCGGCAAAAATCAAGTCCTGTTTATCCCACTGGATTTGCTCCATCGCTGCGCCGATGCAATGGGTGCTGGTCGCGCAGGCGGAAGTAATGGAATAATTGAGGCCGCGGATACCGAAATGGGTAGCCAGGCACGCGGATACGGTACTGCTCATGGTGCGTGGGACCAGGTACGGGCCGACACGGCGCACGCCTTTTTCGCGCAGCTTGTCGGCGCCCCAGACCAGGTTGGCGCTCGATGCGCCGCCGGAACCGGCGATGATTCCGCTGCGCGGATTCGAGACCTGCTCATCAGCCAGGCCTGCATCATCGATGGCGTTTTGCATGGCGACGTATGCGTAAGCGGCGGCATCGCCCATGAAGCGCAGAACCTTGCGATCGATGTGCTCTCGGAGGTCGATCTCCACCGAGCCGCAGACGCGGCTGCGCATACCCATTTCCTGGAATTTTTCGTTGAAGCTGATACCCGATTTTCCGTGGCGCAATGAATCGACAACGGTTTCCTGGGTATTCCCCAGGCAGGAAACCAGACCCATACCCGTAACCACTACACGACGCATGCGCTCGACCCTAAAAATTATCGGTGGAAATGAACAGCCCGACGCGGAGGCTGTCTGCGGTATAAATGGTTCGCCCATCCACGGCAACGGTGCCATCGGCGATAACCATGCTCAATTTTCGGGTAATCACTCGCTTCATGTTCAAGGTGTAAGTCACCTTTTTCGCCGTCGGCAGGACCTGACCGCTGAATTTTACCTTGGCCGCACCCAGCGCTCTCCCTTTGCCCTTGCAACCGCGCCAGGCGAGAAAAAAACCACCCAACTGCCACAGCGCATCGAGACCCAGGCAACCGGGCATGACCGGGTCACGATCGAAGTGGCAACCGAAAAACCACAGCTCCGGGTTGATATCCAGTTCCGCTTCCATGAATCCCCTGGAGTGCAGCCCGCCATCGCTGTTAATTTCAACGATGCGGTCGAACATCAGCATGTTGCCGGATGGCAGTTTACCCGTATCGTCACCGAATAAATCTCCGGTACCGCAGAGCTCCAGCTCTTCCCGGGTATAGAAATTTTTCCTGTCTTCCGGATCGGCCATGTGGCTGTTTGTTTCCTGTTTGGCGCAGCGGGGCGTTTCTTGGCGGAGGGGGTGGGATTCGAACCCACGGTACGGCAAACCGTACACTTGATTTCGAGTCAAGCCCATTCGACCACTCTGGCACCCCTCCGAGGCGCCGTATTGTATATGAAAAGGGACCCTCTTGGGGTCCCTTTGGGTGTTCCCGGTTTTTCGGGAACGAATAACGAACGAGGTTCGATTATTCCATCACTTTTTCATAGATGCCGGTGCCGATCACGACCAAGGCGCCTGCGTTCAGGATCGAACTGACGTTATTAAATATCTTTTCGATATAATCACCAAGTGTCGGAATATCACCGAGAGCGCCAGTAACACCCGCTGTGGCCAACACAACTACCGTGACCAGATAAAGCGTTCTGCGTTCTGCTTCGACGAAATAGCCAATCCCCAGGCCGAGAATCGCCAAAACCAACCCTGCCCATTCAAACTCCCAAAACGCAAAAACAACCGCTGCTGCTGTTGCGACCATACGAACAATTTTTGCTGGACCCATGTTTTTCTCCCTTATTGTTTTCTTGAGAATTATTTTTCAGCCGCCGAAGTTTAGTCGTTAAAGCAAATGGCAACAATAATAATGGCTGCTGTATTGCAGCAAAAACCACATAAGAAAATTGCAAACCATTTGTCTTACAAGGGGAAAAAGATTGCTGCATTGCGATTGAGGCGATCCGCCGGATCGCCTGCCCGTAGTCGAATACAAATCGATAATGCGCGCTAATTTGCTGCGCAACAATAAACCCATGCAGTCCCGACGCTGTCATCGTCTCGCTGATTTCGCCTCAACCGGTGGCGAGTGCTATCTTTCGGCTGGCTATGGCTGGCTTAATCACTGAACTCAAACGCCGCAACGTATTTCGCGTTGCCGCAGCATATGCCGCGATCGGCTGGTTGCTGGCCGAGATCGGCGGCTTGCTGTTTGCCACTTTTGAAGCGCCCGGCTGGGTCATGAAGGTTTACACGACCCTGATTATCCTGGGCTTCCCGCTGGCCCTGTTCCTGGCCTGGGCATTCGAAATAACGCCAGAGGGGATTAAGCGGGAGCACGAAATCGATCGCAGCGAATCGATGACTCACCAAACCGGGCAAAGACTGAACACCATCATTATTTTGGCTATTGCCATCGCAGTAGCGGTCTTGTTGTTCGACCGGTTTGGCGGGCAACAATCAGCACAGCTTGCAGAGTCCGAAAGCGCTGCGAAAAAAGCACAGGACGAAGTCGTATCCATCGCCGTCCTGCCGTTCGTCAACATGTCCTCCGACCCCGAGCAGGAGTATTTCTCCGTCGGGATTTCCGAGGAAATTCTAAACCAGCTCGTTCGCGTCGAAGGCTTGTCGGTTGCCTCGCGCACCTCGGCATTCGCCTTCAAAGGCCAGGGCCTGGGCCTGGCTGAGATCGCCCGTGAACTGGGCGTGGATTACGTGCTCGAAGGATCGGTGCGCAAAGACCGCGACAACATTCGCATCACCGCCCAGTTGATCGATGCAAGTACCGACCGGCATCTTTGGTCGGAATCCTATGACCGGGAACTGACCAGCATTTTTGCGATCCAGGATGAAATTTCCGCCAGCATTGTTACTGCGCTGCGCGAAACACTAGGCGTCGATATACAGAAAACCGCTTCGACCGTCGCACCAACCACCGACATGGACGCATACACTGCTTTCTTGAAAGCGCGCGAACTATTTTTGTCACGCGACGCGTTGGCGTTGCGCCAAAGCCTGGAAATCTACCAACAGGCGATCGACCGAGATCCCGATTTTGCAAGAGCCTGGGAAGGTCTTGCCGCGGTTTACGCGGTCATTCCAGGCTATATATCGCCGGAAGGTTATGAAGTGATCGATTATGAAAAGAGTTACCGGCTGACCACGCAGGCGGCACGCAAGGCAATGGATCTGGATCCCACGCTATCCATGCCGCACGCTGTGTTGGGCATCATTTTCTCAGACGCCCATGACCATGAAATTGCCCTGCGGGAGCTTGACGCGGCGATCGAAATGGAACCGCGCGAATCCACTGCCTGGATGTGGCGAGGGATGAGGACGTCCATGCTGGGCTATCTCGAAGAGTCACTGAATTATTACAAGGAAGCTTACCGCCTTGACCCGGTTACCGGCATAAACAGCGATCACCTGGGAGCCGCATTGACCGCTTTGCGAAGAAATGAGGAAGCCTATCCTTACTTGGTAAATGCGCTGGACCAAGGACGCTCAATACACCAGTTGCTATTCCTGCTAGACGTAGAGAATGGCGATTTCCTGAACGCGAGAATGATTGCGACGTACGTGTTCGGTGGTCAAGAGATGTTGCAATACTTTATGCCGATTTTCGAAGGTCCACATGGCGTCAGCGAACGTCAACAATTGGTTGACAGGTTTTTTGTGAAAATTGAATTGTTGGAGCCCAGGCCTCAATTTGTCGATACTCGCCGCGACCCGATTCTACTCGCCGCAATGGGTGTTTTTGACCAGGCGACAAAATATTTCGTTGAGGAACCTGGTTGGAGAGACCACGTCTGGAATCCGGCGCTGGCTGAGTATCGTGCCTCGGCGCAGTTCAAGGATTACGTTCGGCAAACAAAAATGGACACCTATTGGCGCAAACACGGCTGGCCCGATTTATGCCGACCGCTCGGTGACGACGATTTCGAGTGCGATTGAATAATGAGTAATCTCTTCACAGAACTCAAACGCCGCAACGTCTTCCGCGTGGCCGCGGCATATGCCGCGATCGGCTGGTTGCTGGCCGAGATCGGCGGCTTGCTGTTTGCCACTTTTGAAGCGCCCGGCTGGGTCATGAAGGTTTACACGACCCTGATTATCCTGGGCTTCCCGCTGGCCCTGTTCCTGGCCTGGGCCTTCGAACTGACGCCCGAAGGCATCAAGCGCGAACACGAAGTCGATCGCAGCGAGTCGGTTACACAGCGGACCGGTCAAAAACTGAATACGATCATGTTTGCGGCCATTGCCATCGCGATTGCATTTTTATTTTTCGACCGCTTTGGTGGGCAGCAACCGGAACAGCCCGAAAAATCCGAAAGCCCTGTGGCAGAAACACAGGATCAAACCGTCTCCATAGCCGTCCTGCCCTTTATCAACATGTCGTCCGATCCCGAACAGGAATATTTCTCTGACGGAATTTCGGAAGAAATTCTCAACCAGCTCGTTCGTGTCGAAGGCCTGTCCGTAGCCTCGCGCACTTCGGCGTTCGCCTTCAAAGGCCAGGGCCTGGGTCTCGACGAAATTGCCCGTGAACTGGGCGTGGATTACATACTCGAAGGATCGGTGCGCAAAGACGGCGATAACATTCGCATTACCGCCCAGTTAATCGATGCAAGCACCGACCGGCATCTCTGGTCGGCAACCTATGACCGGGAACTGACCGGCATTTTTGCGATCCAGGATGAAATATCCGTCAGCATCGTCGAGGCGCTGCGCACGACACTGGGTATCGACATACAAAAAACCACATCGACCCGCGTCCCGACCACCAATATGGATGCTTATGAAGCATTTCTAAAAGCCCGCGAGTTGTTTTTGTCACGCGACGCATTGGCATTGCGCCAAAGCCTGGAAATCTACCAACAGGCGATCGATCGCGACCCCGGATTTGCCAGGGCTTATGAAGGTCTTGCCGCAGTTTATGCGGTCATTCCATCGTATACGCCTGAAGGATATGCGCGGATAGATTTTGACGAGGCCGCGGAAAAAGTCATCCCGGCAGCGCGCAAAGCGTTGGAGCTTGATGCAACGCTGGCGATGCCACACGCGACAATGGGAGAGGTTTATTCATGGTCCTCTGACTTTGAGACAGCCCTGAAGGAACTCGACACGGCGATCAAACTGGATAGACGAGAATCAACATTCTGGATGTGGCGGGGCATGCAAATGGCAGAGCTCGGTTATCTTGAAGAGGCGCTCAAATATTACCGGGAAGCGTATCGTTTGGCTCCCGATGTAGGTATAAACAGCGATCATTTTGGCTCCACATTGCTTAATCTTGGAAGATTTGAGGAAGCCTATCCTTACTTAAGCAAGTCAATAGATAGTGGCCGTAAGACATACTCGATACTATTTTTTCACAACTTGCATAACGGTGATTTTCTCAATGCACGGTTGGACGCCATGCGCCGGTTTGGAGGTCATGAAATGTTGCAGTATCTGATGCCAGTTTTCGAAGGCCAGCATGAGGCAAGCGAAAGACAAGAATTGATCAACAGATTCTGGGAGAAACTCAAGTTACTCAGACCGGATGATCGGCAAACCTACGATAACCCACTTTTTACGGGGGCTATGGGAGATTTCGATAGAGCGACCGAAATTTTTTATCAAAATCCAGGCTGGAGAACGCGCATTTGGAACCCGGCGCTGGCCGAGTATCGTTCCTCAGCGCAGTTCAAGGGTTACGTTCGACAAACACGAATGGAAGCCTACTGGCGCAAACACGGTTGGCCGGATTTTTGCCGGCCACTGGGCGATGACGATTTCGAGTGCGATTAAATGCCCTGGAAAAATTAATTTCTTGCATAGGAAGGTCTTCAAGCCCGATCAGGATTGGGTTGACCCTCCTGCGATCCTTCGATTAAACCACTTGCCCGTGGCGTTGTCCTATCTCCCAATCCAGCGAATTACCCACAGACAAGGAACGAATCATGACTGACGGAAATCATTCAGGCTTTGTCGGTAACAAAGCGCATTGGCCTCTCGCGGTATTACGCGTTTATACCGGTGTTTTTTTCCTGATCTACGGCTTTGGCAAGCTGCAACGCGGCGGGGCGTTTGCCGATGGCATGTCCGGCTTCCTGAACGCGCAGGAAAATACCTTTGGCTTTTATCGTGGCTTTATCGAATCGGTGGTCCTGCCCAATGCCGGGCTGTTCTCATACCTCGTCGCTTTCGGAGAAACCGTGCTCGGAATCGCCCTGATCCTCGGTCTGGCGACGCGCTATGCGGCCTTTGCCGGTGTGTTCCTGGTGATCAACTTCTGGTTCGCCAAGGGCCTGGGCTTTTTCGGTGCGATGAACCATGACGTCGTGTGGCTGAGCATCCTGCTGGTCCTGGCATTGATGAAAGCCGGGCACGTCTATGGCCTGGATGGGCAATTGAAGAACAAGTATTCGTTCCTGGCCTGAGTTCCACAGATAATTCAGAAAAAACGGGGCCGGATCCGAGTGGATCCGGCCCCGACTCGTCGATTCATTCAATCTGAATCGGAATCAGAATCATTGCCCTTTCCTGTCGGCAAGAACATGATTCCTATCTGGTCTGCACAAGTCGGATTGCAGGCACCCACGACCATGCTAATCTGCTCGCCAACCAAGCCTGGCAGAATTGGGCCGTGCGTTCGCACGATCATGTGAATCTCTGCATCGAAGCCATTGTTTTTACGCAGATTACCTGGACGCAGTACCTGAAGACCATCGGGAAGCTTGCCCGATCGCAAATGTACGCTCAGGTTGGCCGTGCCACTATCGTCGGTCACGAATCCGGCCGCATAGAAAATCGTATTGCCTGGCACCCCTACGTCTACAGAATCGCAGGGATTGGTGGCGCACTCCGACGGGTCGTTCCATATAACAAACCATATCGTGTACGCGGAATCCGCATCCAATCCACTTAACGCCAGGTTTGCATCGACTGCCTTTCTCGATCGAATCAATGTGCCGGCACTGCCCACCACGCCGCCATCCGACAATCTTTCGAAATCAGCCGTCTGATAGGTCGATCGGGGATCCGCGCTTGCCGTCAATGGCATGCCCAGCGCCACCACCAAAAAGGCGGCTGCCAAGCCGCTAAAGCTCGATTTAATTCTCATTGTTATTTCCTTAGTTATGGATATTATTTCTTGTTGTCACCATCCTTGTGGACGATCTCCTGATCTAAGTACAACTCACACGAACAAATGACGGTCCGCCGACCGAGCGGTCCTGGATCCTTCGGGATGCCGATAGGTGAGGCGTGACGGAGGAGATCAGAACCCGTAGCCTTGCGTCGCTGGCTTTGGGCAATTGCCATCTGTCGGATATGACTAAATATAGTCAAAAAATTTGAATTCGCCATGTGCAGCGCATAAACCGCTCAAGGTCAGTAATAGCGTCACTTCAGCGACAGACGAGGTAATCAACGGCGCAATGTCTTCAACCCACAGGCAAGGGCATCCTGCGGTTTCACCTGCTATTCTTCGGGCCGGGGAGGTGACATGTCGTTTTTATCGGGATTCATCCAGGAGTTACGGCGGCGCAACGTTTTCAGGGTTGCAGCGGTCTACGTGGTCACGGCCTGGTTGGTCATGCAAATCGCCGACACGATGTTCCCGGCTTTCCAGATGCCCGCATGGACGATCACCTTCGTCGCCTTTTTGCTGGTAATCGGATTCCCGATCGCCTTGTTGCTGTCCTGGGCTTTCGAGATGACGCCAGACGGCCTGAAACGGGAAAAGGATGTCGAGCGTGCTGAGTCGGTCGCCGTGCAAACCGGCAACAAACTCAATGTCATCACCATTGCGCTGCTTGGTATTGCGGCTGTTTTCTTTGCGCTGGACAAATTTGACGCCGGCGACCAGGAGATCGAGACAGCCATCACCCGGGACAAAAAATCCATAGCGGTTATCCCGTTCGAAAACATCAGCGGGGACCCGGCCAACGATCCATTTACCATCGGTATTCACGACGACCTGCTGACCCAGCTTTCCAGGATCGGTTCGCTAAAGACCATCTCGCGAACCTCGATGCTGCAATACCGGAATACCACGAAAACCATTCCGCAGATCGCCAGGGAACTGGGTGTCGCGACGATCCTCGAAGGGGGCGTGCAAAGGTCCGGCGATCGCATCCGGATCAATGCACAGCTTATAGACGGGGAAACCGACACCCATCTTTGGGCGGCGACCTACGACCGCCAGCTCACCGCCGGCAATATTTTTGCGATCCAGACCGAGATTGCGATGTCGATTGCCGAGGCGCTGGAGGCGACCCTGACCGAGGGCGAGCAACAAAGGCTGGCGAGAGTGCCGACTGAAAGTCTTGCGGCCCTGGACGCCTATTTTCTCGGTAAACAATTGCTGGAAAGACGCAACAGGGAATCGTTAATGGCGGCGGTGGAGTATTTTGAGGAAGTGATCAAACTCGACCCCGATTTTGCGCTCGGCCACTCCGGGCTTGCCGACGCCTATATGATCTTGCCGGAGTACGACGAGAACCTCGATCTCGATATGGTCAAGCAGAAATCCATCGCCGCGGTGAACCGCGCCCTTGAGCTTGACCCGAATATCCCGGAAGTCCTGGCTTCGCGAGGCTGGGACCAGATGATTCATCATTATGACTGGACCGGCGCCGAACAGTCTTTGCGCCGGGCGCTGGAAATCGAGTCGAACAACGCCAATGCACTGCACTGGCTGTCACATGTCTTGTCATGGCAGGGTCGAGTGGAAGAGGGGCTCCTATACGCCGAGCGCGCCGTTGAAGTCGATCCGCTGTCTCCTTTAATGGGGATGAATCTCAGCTACATCCTGGTAGACAACGGCCGCTTCGATGAGGCGATCAAGTTGGCGTATGAGGTTTGGGAAAGAGATCCAGGTCTGTCAGAAGCGATGGGTAATCTGTGGCTGGCCCTGTTACGGGGCGGCCGGGTAGAGGAAGCCATTGAGGCCATGCAGATCTGGGCGGTGGCCACGCATCGCGACCAGGAGGCGATTCGTCGTGTGGGACAGCTATTTCTCGAGTATCAACAAACGGGGGAGCGCATGGAGTTGCCGGCCGATCTTCTCGAACGCGCCGGATTCGGATTGGCGGACATCGGCCAGGTTTACGCGTTTGTCCAGGACGCCGAAAACACGTTGATCGCCCTCGACCGTGCGGTCGAGGAAAGATCAGGCTCGCGGAGCGTTTTGAGCATGAAAGTGAACCCGCTGTATGATTTTATTCGCGATGACCCAAGATTCGTGGATTTGATGGCGCGAGCCGGCCTGGAGCCCTGACCCTCGCCTCGACCGCAGATTTCAACCTCCTGTCGTATTCCCTGCATCCATTCGCCCGCTCCGATAGTCACATAATAGATATATTAATGATCATGAGCATGCGCATGCCCGAAGAGCTCATCCATTTTTACAGCGAATTGAAACGCCGCAAGGTGATTCGCGTCGGGATGTTCTACGCGATCGCCGCCTTTGCGCTGTTGCAGATTGGCGACGTGGCCTTCGAGCCCTTGGAAATGCCGACCTGGGTGTTGCGAACGCTGATCTACGCAATCATATTCGGTTTCCCGTTCACGCTGGTGGTAGCCTGGTTTTTCGACCTGACCCGTCATGGCCTCAAACGCGACCCCTACGATCTGCAGGCAACCGGCGAATACACGACCTACGCGCCGGCAACGCAATTCGGCAACATGCCGTCGATCGCCGTGCTGCCCTTTACCGACATGAGCGAAGCGCAGGACCAGGGCTATTTCTGCGATGGCGTGGCGGAGGCGATCCTCAACGCGCTGACCCGGGTCGAAAACCTGCAGGTGGCCTCACGCACCTCGTCTTTTCGATTCAGGGGCGCCAGTGACGATATACGCGAGATAATAAAAGGGGACAGATTTATTTTTTCCCCAGCGATTGGGCAATCTGCCGGAAATCGTGGCTGATCCGCTGATCACCAGAAACACGCTCCCAGAAAACCTGCGCAATCCGCGTAGCCTCGTCCCACACATCGATACCAAGTTCATCGGGTATCGGCGTTTTAAACTCCCGCTCAACAATCTGCCCGGAAACCGGAGCAAACAGCATCGGCAACTGGTCGTACACCGGCGCCAGCACAAAGGTGTCATTGACAAAAAAGCTCAGGTTATAGAAATGCCGGTCCGTATTGGCGATCAGCCTGGCAAATGCCTCCAGCAGCCGTATCCGCCGGCCATCGGCAGGCGATATCAAGCGGTCTTTGACCAAGCGCTGCGCGGCTTCAGACCAGCTATCGCGTAATCCATGGCGAGGGTCATCCACGCCCGCCAGCGTTAGTACGGCACGCCGGCCACGCTCGCCGATGCGATCAAACCGTTCCACTTCCAGAAAACTGTTTCCACCAACAACATAAATAGACGCCGCAGCGGTCGTCACGCCGGCATTGCCAAGCACCTCAAGCGCAATCGCCTCGCACCACAACAAATCCCGCCAACGAAGCTCGGCAGGCGAATCGCCCGCGACGGCGAACTTGACGATGCAGTGCCGGCCATCGACGAAGGCAGTGAATTTCGGTTGTTCTCCGCCGGCCGACGAGCCCGCCTGCTGACCAGCAAGTGCACGCCGCGCCAGCTCCGGGTACTGCGACCGATCGGTCGGCCTGATTTCCTGATCGCGCCAGCGCTCGGCACTTTCACTGCCGACGATCAGGTTCCCGGGCAGGTCCTCGCCGCGCCTGGCAACGGCGAGGAGCACATGGTCATCCGACCAGTCCTGGATTCGGTGCGGCAGATCCAGATCAGCATGGCTCCCAGGGAAGGCCCGGCCAATAAATCCCTGCGGCGCCATGTCCGCAACCTCGGGCGGTAAGCCCTCAAACAACTCCGGCCCAGGTTCCAGCACCGTCCAGTGCTGGTGCAGCGCCATCAAAGTACCGACCGGCGCCAGCTCGCCCGCCTCGTCGATTCGATAAACCGGAATCCTGAAGCGCAGGCCGGGCAGGGCGCGCGCCAGCCCATATTGAATCGCCCGCGTTCTGCCCAGGCGCACGACCTCGATCGGCGCCTTGCGGATCAGCCGCGACAAGGTCGCACGGCTGATACCGAGTTCCCGGATCAGGCGATCGGCGGACACGACGCCTTCGTCGCGGAGGATATTGAGTAGACGTTGTTGCATGAGATAAATTATGCAACAAAACAAGAAACAAAAAAAGAACTAAAAGACCTTAATAATCAATCTCTTATCTATTTTTCGAGAAAATTAATGAAACGAAACCGCACGTAGGAGGGTCTTCAGGCCCGATCGGTTTTCCACGAAACTCCAAAAATCCCGTAGCAGGGCCTTCAGGCCCGATTTTTCTCACCGCCGCAACTGCGGCCTCTTCAAATACGTCAACGACCGCCAAACCCACTCCAACGGACCAAAGCGGTAATACTTCAACCAGATCGGACTAATGATCAGCTGAAACACCACGATCGCCAACACCACGTAATACAACTCGATCCGGCTGAACGGTATTGACAAGTTAAATGGTGATAAAGCGTAATTGTTGGATGAAAAGATCCACTACGATGTACAAACGCCACCGATTCCCACCGGAAATTATTCAATATGCTGTATGGCTTTATCATCGCTTTAGCCTGAGCCATCGGGATATTGAAGATTTGCTGGCTGAACGTGGAATCACCGTTAGCTATGAATCAATTC
>JADFSO010000006.1 GCA_022560735.1 Pseudomonadota bacterium | reverse complement strand
GACTTCAGTGCCCCTGCTCGCTTCCAGCGGTTCCACAACTCCGCTTTCTCTGCCGTCATGAAACCTCGACGAGTCCTTTGATTCATTGGCGTGCACGCCATCTTCTGCGTTTTAGACAAAGTGTTGCATCGACCGGTTGAAATCGCAGGGGTAAAGCACACACCGAATGAGTGGATGGTGGGCATAAAAAACCCGGCACATGGCCGGGTCTTTAGTTTTCTTGGTAGCGGGGGCAGGATTTGAACCTGCGACCTTCGGGTTATGAGCCCGACGAGCTGCCAGACTGCTCCACCCCGCATCCGCTAAGGCGCGCATTCTACAAACCCTTCGCGCTTTTTGCAACCAAAATCGGGCTGCCGGAACCCACCAAAGGCTCCTATTTCATTGGCCTGCGAGAATCACGGCAAAACGCTGGCGCATAGTGCAAGGAGACCGCCCGGGAACAACCCCAAAAACAGGACCAGCAGTCCGTTGGCGGACAAAACCAGGCGCATATCGACTTCCGCCTGCAACGGCTCCACGCCCTCCGGCTCATCGAAATACATCAGCTTGATGATCCGTAAATAATAAAAAGCGCCGATCACCGAGAACAAGACGGCAAGAATGGCCAGCCAGGCAAGACCGGCATCCAGAACGGCCATGATGACCTGTATCTTGGCGTAGAAACCGAGCATCGGCGGCACGCCGGCCATGCTGAACATGACGATCATCATGATCAGCGCGAACCACGGGCTGCGCTTGTTCAGACCCTTGAAGTCCTCGAGATTCTCGGCTTCAAAACCTTTGCGGCTGAGCAGGATAATCATGCCAAAAGCGGCGGTCGCCATGATCACGTAGGCCAGCGTATAAAACAGGGCCGCCTGGTAACCGACCGGCCCGCCCGCCAGGAAACCCATTAGAATAAAACCGACATGGGAAATCGTCGAATAGGCCAGCATGCGTTTTATATTGGTTTGCACGATCGCAACCAGGTTGCCGATGCCCATCGACAAAATGGCCAGCACCATCACCATGTCCCGCCAGCTGCCATACATGTCGCCCAGCGCTTCGGCCAGAATCCTCATGAACAGGGCGAACGCGGCTATTTTCGGGATCGTGCCGACATACAGCGTGACCGAACTCAGCGCGCCCTGGTATACATCCGGCACCCACATGTGGAACGGCGCCGCGCCGAACTTGAAGGCGATGCCAACCAGCAGGAAGGCCAGCGCCAGCAAGAACTGGATGGCCAGCGGGTCCGCCCCGGCCAGGGCTATCTTCAACTCGCTCAAGTCAAGCGTCCCGGTCGCCCCGTATAGCAGCGACATCCCGTAAAGCAGGCAGCCGGAGGCGATCGCGCCGAGTACGAAATATTTCATCGCGGCTTCCGTTGACAACACCGAATCGCGATTGATCGCGACCAGTGCGTACAGTGACAGCGACAGGAGCTCCAGGCCGAGGTAGATCGTAATCAGGCTGTTCGCGGCGATCATGACCATGATCCCCAGCAAGCCAAACAGCCCGAGTACGAAATATTCGCCTGTCAAAAGATTGCGCTGCTGCAGATAGTTTCTCGAATACAAAAAGACCACCGCCAGCACCGCATAGCAAAACAGCTTCAAAGTCGTACCCAGCTGGTCCGCCACCACCATGCCGGAAAAAATAATCTCGCGGCCCGCCGGTACGAAGCGATAACTCAGCCAGGCGGCCCCGATCAATGTCAGGATGCTCAGTATGTAACTGAGCGTTTGATTTTTTTCCCCGGCAAACGCCGCCGCCATCAGCACCACACAGGCCATGGCCAGAACAAAAATTTCCGGTGCGACCAGGCTCAGTTCGAGTGTACTCAGAGTCATATCGGGTTTGTTATTCCTTACAGCTTCGATTGCATAATGTGTTGCAACAAATTATCCAGCGTGACCTCCATGACCTCGGTCAATGGATCGGGCCACACGCCAAGTAAAAGTACTGCAAGAGCTAATGTCGCTAGTACTATGAATTCCCTTGTATTTATATCTTTCAATTCTGCGACTTTCGGGTTGGCGATTTCGCCAAAAACAACCCGTTTCACCATCCACAGGGTATACGCGGCACCCAGCACGAGAGTCGAGGCCGCGGCAAAGGCAATCCAGAAACTGGCCTTGAAGCTGGCCAGGATCACGAAAAATTCACCGACGAAAGCAGAGGTACCGGGCAAACCTGCGTTGGCCAACGCAAAAAATACCAGCAAGGTTGCAAACCACGGCATGGTATTGACCACCCCGCCATAATCGGCAATCTGCCGGCTGTGCATGCGATCGTAAAGTACGCCGACGCAAAGGAACAGCGCGCCGGAGATCAGTCCGTGCGAAATCATTTGCACCATCCCGCCTTCCATACCCAGCACTGCGCCGGCGAGGCTCCCGGTGTTGGCGTAAATGGCAAACGGCAGGAAAAAGCCCAGCGTCACGAAACCCATGTGGGCGATCGACGAATAGGCGATCAATTTCTTCATGTCACGCTGCACCAGCGCGACGAAGCCGATATAGACCACGGCGATCAGCGACAGCGCGATAATCAATCCATCCAGGCTGCGACTGGCGTCTGGTGTAATCGGCAAGCTGAAGCGCAAAAACCCGTAGCCGCCCATTTTCAACATGATGGCCGCCAGGATGACCGACCCGCCGGTCGGCGCTTCCACATGCGCATCCGGCAACCAGGTATGCACCGGCCACATCGGCACTTTGACCGCGAACGCAAGCAGGAACGAGATGAAGATCAGCAGTTGCGCGTTCATCCCCAGCGACAGCTTGTGGAAATCCAGGATCTCGTAGCTGCCTGTTTGCAGGTACAGGTAGATCAGCGAAACCAGCATGAAGACTGAACCCAGAAAGGTATACAAAAAGAACTTGATGGTCGCGTAAACGCGGCGCGGGCCGCCCCAGATGCCGATGATCAGGAACATCGGCACCAGCATCGCTTCCCAGAACACATAGAAAAGCATGGCGTCGAGAGCGGCAAACACCCCGATCATCAGCCCTTCCATGATCAGGAACGCGGCAAAATACTGGCTGACATTGGCCTTGACGCCTTGCCAGCCCGCAACGATGACCAGGACGGTCATAAAAGTCGTCAGCAGGATCAACGGCATCGAGATCCCATCGACACCGACGTGGTAATTCACATTGATGGCGGCGATCCACGGATGGAACTCGGTAAATTGCATCGCCGCGGTCCCGCTGTCGAACTGGCTGTACAGGGGAACACTCAGCAACACCGCGGCGCCTGCGGTTGCTACGGCGATCCAGCGACCTGCGTTCAACCGCTGCTCACCGACCGCCAGCACCAGGATGCCACCGGCGACCGGCACCCAGATCAGCAAGCTCAACAAAAAATCGGCATAGTTCATCTATAAAGTCCGTATTGCCCCTGGCCCATCGCGGTCAACCACGCAACAGCAACCAGCCCGCGAGGACTGCGAAACCGAAAATCATCGTGAAGGCATAGTGGTACAGGTAACCGGTTTGTATGCCGCGCACCCTTTGGGCAATCCAGGCTATGCCGTTCGCGGTACCGTTGACCAGGCCGCCATCGATGATTTTCTCATCGCCAATTCGCCACAGGAAATTGCCCACGGCGCGCCCGCCTGCCGCGACGATTTTTTCGTTGAAGTCGTCGAAGTAATACTTGTTGACCAGTAATTCATACAGGCGGTTGCTGCGCCGGGAAATCTCCGCACTGAGCCCGGGTTTCTTCAGATAGACCCACCAGGCGGTAGCGATGCCACTCATCGCCAGCCAGAAGGCCGGGCCCTTGATGCCATGCAGTACAAACGCGGCCGGACCGTGGAATTCGTGTCCCAGTCTGGCGAGCACATCCTGGGCCGGCAACACCATGATCGAGCCGCCAAAAAACCCGTCGAACAACAATGGCTCGATCGTGTACCAGCCGATCATCGCGGATGGGATGGCCAGCAGGACCAGCGGCACGGTCACCACCAGCGGGCTTTCCTTGAGCTGCTCGCGGGTGTGCCGGTCCATGCGTTCCTCGCCATGGAAAGTCAAAAACAGCAACCGGAAGGTATACAGCGCGGTCACAAAAACACTGAGCAAAATGGCCCAGTACGCGAGACCGGCGCCAGGCGCCTGGGACAAATGAACCGCCTCGATCAGAGCGTCCTTCGAGAAAAAACCCGAGAACCCGGGGAAACCGATCAACGCCAGGCTGCCAACCACCGCCGTCCAGTAAGTGACCGGCATGTACTTGCGCAGACCGCCCATTTTCCGTATGTCCTGCTCATGATGCATGGCGATGATCACCGAGCCGGCAACCAGGAACAGCAAAGCCTTGAAAAACGCGTGCGTCGTCAGGTGAAAAATGCCCGCCGCATAGGCTGAAGCGCCGAGCGCGACGGTCATGTAACCGAGCTGGCTGATCGTCGAATAGGCAACCACCCGCTTGATATCGTTTTGCACGACGCCCAGCAGCCCCATGAAAAACGCGGTCAATGCGCCGATTACCATGACGAAACCCAGTGCGGTCGTCGACAACTCGAACAGCGGCGACATCCGCGCGACCATGAATATGCCTGCGGTCACCATGGTAGCGGCGTGAATCAACGCTGAAATCGGGGTTGGGCCTTCCATCGAATCGGGCAGCCAGACATGCAGCGGAACTTGCGCGGACTTGCCCATGGCGCCGATGAACAGACAGATACAGATCACGGACAGGACTTGCCAGTCCATCCCCGGGAAAATCTGCATGGTTTGCGATGTCAATGCCGGCGCTTGTTGAAATACCTGCCAGTAATCCATGCTGCCGGTGTAGTAATAGATCCCGGCAATACCGAGTATAAAACCGAAATCACCGACCCGATTGACCAGGAATGCTTTGAGGTTCGCAAAAATCGCGGTCGGCCGCTTGTACCAGAAACCGATCAGCAGATAAGACACCAGGCCAACCGCTTCCCAGCCGAAAAACAGCTGGACGAAGTTGTTCGACATCACCAGCATCAGCATCGAGAAAGTAAACAGCGAGATGTAGCTGAAAAACCGCTGGTAGCCCGGGTCGTCTCTCATATAGCCAATCGTGTAGATATGCACCATGAACGATATGAAGGTCACGATCGCCATCATCAGCGCGGCAAGACGGTCGATCAGAAAGCCGACTTCCATGTGCAGGCCATCGATATCGGCCCACGTGTAAACCGCGCCATTGAATACGGGATCGCCGTCAACGACGATCCCCTTGAGCACATAGAGCGAAAGCCCGCAGGACAGACCGACCGCCAGGATGGTCACCCAGTGAGCGCCCGCACGGCCGATTTGCCGTCCAAACAGGCCGGCGACGATGGCGGCAAGCAACGGGGCGAGAACGATGGTCAGATAAATATTTTCCAAGCTCAGCCCCTCATGCCGTCCATGTCTTCCACATTGATGCTGCTGCGGTTACGAAACAACAAGATCAGGATGGCCAGCCCGATCGCCGATTCGGCGGCCGCGACCGTGAGGATGAAAAATACGAAAATCTGACCGGAGAGGTCGCCGAGGTAATGTGAGAACGCGATGAAATTAAAATTGACCGCCAGCACCATCAACTCGATGCACATCAGCAGTACGATGACGTTTTTCCGGTTGATGAATATTCCGGCCACGCTGATGCTGAACAAAATTGCGCTGAGCAAGAGGTAATGAGTCAGACCTATGCTCATTCCTCTTTCTCCGTTTTCATTTTTACCAGGCGCACCCGGTCTTCAGCGCGTACCGCAACCTGCTTCGCGATATTCTGTTTTTTCAACCCTGGCCGTTGCCGCATAGTCAGCGCTATCGCTGCGATAATCGCGACCAGCAGCAGCACCGCGGCCAGTTCCAGCGGATAGACGTACTCGGTATAAAGCACCGCGCCCAACGCTTCGGTATTCGAATAATCGGCAGGCGCGGGTTGTGGCGCCACCCCCAGGCTGAATCCCTGCGCCTTGAACCAGACGACATGCGCGATTTCCAGGATCACCACCACGGCGACGCCGATACCCAGCGGCGCATACCGGGTCAGGCCTTCGCGCATGCGCTGGACGTTGATATCCAGCATCATCACGACAAACAGGAACAACACCATGACCGCGCCGACATAGACCAGCACCAGTACGATCGCCAGAAATTCCGCCTCCAGCAACATCCACAACACCGCGCTGCTGACGAATGCCAGCACCAGGAACATCACCGAGTGGATTGGATTGCGGGCCGATATCACGCCCAGTGCCGCAACCACCACCACAAACGCAATCCAGTAAAATAAAATACTTTGAAACACAGTGTCAGTTCCTGATCCCGAAAAGCTGTCCGTTACCGGTAGCGGGCATCCGCCGCCCTGTCCGCGGCGATCATCGCTTCGTACTTGTCGCCGATCGCCATCAATTTGTCCTTGGTCATGATGTTTTCGCCACGATTTTCCATGTGATATTCATGAATCCGCGTCTCGACGATGGCATCCACCGGGCAGGCTTCCTCACAGAAACCACAGTAAATACACTTGAACAGGTCGATATCGTAACGGGTCGTTCTGCGGGTGCCGTCCTCGGCAACATCCGACTCAATAGTGATGGCCAATGCCGGGCAGACTGCCTCGCACAGTTTGCAGGCGATGCAGCGTTCCTCGCCGTTGGGGTAACTCCGCAGTGCGTGCAAACCGCGAAACCTCGGGGATAGTGGCGTTTTTTCCTCGGGATACATCAGCGTAAATTTTTTGACGAAAAGATTGCGCATGGTCACGCTCAAGCCCTGGAAAAGCTCCCAGAGGAAGAAGGTTTTGAGCAGACTACGGACCTGATTCATCTCACCACCTCAGACCGACCACGGACCGATTTTCATCGCCGCCATGACGCCCTCGACAAAAATCCAGACTATCGTGATCGGTATAAAAACTTTCCAGCCGAGCCGCATGATCTGGTCATAGCGATAACGCGGAAAGGTTGCGCGAAACCAGAGGAAACAAAACAGGAACAAGCCGATCTTCAGCGACAACCAGAAAAACGACGGCTCCGCGAGCCAGCTGTCGCCGACGATCGGCATACCTTCAAACGGCGATAGCCAACCGCCCAAAAAGAATATCGACGTCAACGCCGCTATCAAGATCATATTGGCGTATTCGGCGAGAAAGAATATCGCGAACGCCATGCCCGAATATTCGACATGGAACCCGGCGACGATCTCTGACTCGCCCTCGGCAACATCGAACGGCGCGCGGTTGGTCTCGGCCACACCGGATATAAAAAACACAAAAAATAACGGCAACAACGGCAGCATGAACCATTGCGACATGCCCCCCTGCTGGGCCATTACGATTTCCCCAAGATTAAGACTGCCGCCGGCCATCAGCACACCCACCAGCGCGAAACCCATGGCTATTTCATAGGCGACCATTTGCGCCGCCGTACGCATGGCCCCCAGCAACGCATACTTCGAATTGGACGCCCACCCCCCAAGAATAACGCCGTAGACGCCAAACGAGGTCAGCGCGAGCAAGTAAAGCAAACCCGCATTGATATCGGCGATCACGAACTCCGGGTTCAGCGGGATAACCGCCCAGGCGGCAAACGCCGGCGTGATCGACAACACCGGCGCGATCAGAAAAAGAAAGCGATCGGAATTGGTCGGAATAATGATCTCTTTGAGCATCAGCTTGAGCGTATCGGCAAACGGCTGTCCCCAGCCCATTGGCCCGACGCGGTTCGGGCCGATGCGGTTCTGCATATAGCCGATGACTTTACGCTCGAAAAAAGTCAGCAGCGCGACACAAATGATCAATGGCAGCACCACGACGATGATCTTCAGGACGATGATCAGCAGTTCCCGGACCCACTCCGGAATACCCAGCCATGTGGCAAGCATGGAATCCATTAACCCGCCCATCTCAGAAACTCACCACCGCCGGACTCGCCGGAGACTCCTGCTCGGTTTCCTGCAGGGGCCGGGACCGGCGCACGATGGCGTCGGTGCGATACATCGGCACATCGTGCGCCTCGCCGGCGCCGCCCGCCGCATCTGCATGCTCGTAATCGCCATGATAGGCATTGTCGGGCCCGATCTGCCCCAGGATTTCCGCCAGTTCGTCCCTGACCTGTTGCGAATCCTGGTAATCGAAACCATCCAGATCCAGCAGGTTGCCGAGGACTCGCAGCACTTTCCACGCCGGCCTGGATTGCCCGACCGGCGCCGCGGCCGCGGTCACGCTCTGCCAGCGCCCTTCTGCGTTGACATAGGTGCCGGGCGATTCCGCATAACTGCCAATTGGCAGGATTACATCGGCATATTCCTTCATCGTATCGCTGGCAAAACTGCCGATGGCGACCACCAGGTCGGCTGCCGCCAGGCTTTTGCGCGCGGCTTCACCATTTGCGCAGTCGAATTCCGGCTCGCAGCCGAGCAACAAATAAGCCGACAAATTGCTCGCCAGCATGGCGTGTGCATCCAGGCCCGCATCCGCCGTCGATTTGCCGCCCGCATCGCGATGGGGCAGCACGCCGGCCAGGCAGCCGGCGACGGCATTGCCGCCATCGGGAATATAACCGAGGCTAACACCGGTCAGGCCGGCCAGTTTCGCCGCCAGCGCCCGGATACCGGCCCAGGCCGGGTGACGCTGGGCAAGGTGGCCCAGCAAAATCATGCCGGCGGTCCCGTCATTGAGGCTGGCGATTATTTTGCGCTGTTCGGCATTGGCGGACTTACCGCCTTCCGCGGCGGCCACCAGCGCCGCCAACTCTCCCGCCAGGTCATTCGCAACAAGATAAGCGGCGACCGGAAACAGGTAGCGGTACTCGCGCGGATTCAGGAAACTGATGCCCGCACCAGCGACCGCCGCCTTGCGGATCCGGTGGGCCAGCAGCGGAACTTCGTTGCGTAAATTCGAACCGACGATCAAGGCGGCGTCGAGTTTCTCCAGGCCGGCGATATCGGTTCCCAGCCATGGATATACCGGGTCCGCATCCTGATCCGAGAAATCGGTCTGCCGCAAACGGTGATCGATATTTTTCGTGCCCAAACCATCGGCCAGGCGCGAGTACAGGTGAAATTCCTCGAGCGTGCTGTTTGGCGATGCCAGCATGCCGATCTGCCCGGGCCCTTTTTCCGTCGAGATTTTCTTCAGGCCGGCCGCGGCCCGTGCGAGCGCATCCTCCCAGCTGGCCTCGCGCCACTCACCCTTGCTCTTGACCAGCGGCTGCTCGACGCGGTCGCTGGCGTAAATGCCATAACATGCATAACGGTCGCGATCGGAAATCCAGGTCTCGTTGATTGCCTCGTTCGTTCGCGGCACCACGCGCAACAGCTTTCCCCTGAGCACGTGGCCAAACAAGTTGGCGCCGGTGCAATCGTGCGGCGACACCAGCGGAACCTGTTGCATCTCCCAGCTTCGCGCCCGAAATCTGAACGGCTTGTTGTTGAGCGCGCCGACCGGGCATAGATCGATGACATTGCCGGACAATTCATGATCGACAGTCTTGCCGATGTAGGTGCTGATCTGCATGGTCTCGCCACGCCCGATCGTGCCGAGTTCCTGGAACCCGGCGATCTCCTCGGTAAACCGGGTGCAACGCGTGCACTGGATACAGCGCGTCATATCGGTCGAAATGAGCGGACCGATGTTCTTGTCCTTGACCACCCTTTTGCGCTCGGTAAATCGCGACGAGTCCTTGCCATAACCCATCGCCAGGTCCTGGAGTTCGCATTCGCCGCCCTGGTCGCAGATGGGGCAATCCAGCGGGTGGTTGATCAGCAAAAACTCCATGACCGCTTTTTGCGCGCCGCGAGCATATTCCGAGCGGGTAAACACTTTCATGCCATCGGCGACCGGTGTCGCACAGGCAGGCAAAGGCTTGGGCGCGTTCTCGACTTCGACCAGGCACATCCGGCAGTTGGCGGCGACCGTCAGTTTCTCGTGATAACAAAATCTCGGCACATAGACGCGCTGCTCATCGGTCACTTGGATGATCATTTGCCCCTTGCGTGCCGTGGTCGGTACGCCGTCTATCTCGATGTTGACAAAATCTTCGCTCATTCAGTTTTGTTCCGCTTCTTCTGCCCCTGTTTCAGGCCGCGACTTTGCTGCTTTGCTCAACGATGCTGCGTCCACGATGTTCCAGCATGTACTTGAATTCATGCCCGAAGTGTTCGATAAAACTCTGCACCGGCCAGGCCGCCGCATCGCCCAGCGCGCAAATGGTGTGCCCTTCGATGCGACCGGCGACATCGAGCAGCATTTCCAGGTCTTCGGGCCGCCCCTTGCCGCTCATGATTCGCCTTATCACCCGGTTCATCCAGCCCGTGCCTTCACGGCATGGCGTGCATTGGCCGCACTGCTCGACAAAATAAAATCGCGACAGGCGCTCGAGCACACTGACCATGCAAGTGGTTTCATCCATCACAATCACGCCGGCGGAGCCCAGCGATGAACCCGCTCCCTGCAACGAGCCGTGATCCATATCGCACTCGAGAATAATTTCCGCCGGCAGCACCTTGACCGATGATCCACCGGGGATCACCGCCTTCAGTTCGTTGCCGTCGCGTACGCCGCCGGCGAGTTCGAGCAATTCCCTGAACGATATGCCCAGCCCGACTTCGAAATTGCCCGGCTTGTTGACATGCCCGGAAACCGAGAATACGCACGGGCCGCCCGAGCCTTCGCTGCCCAGGTCGGCAAACCAGGTCGCGCCGTTGCGCAGAATGCTCGGTACCGAGGCATAGCTTTGCGTGTTGTTGATATTGCTGGGTCGGCCATAGATGCCGTAATTGGCCGGGAACGGAGGCTTGTAGCGCGGCCTGCCCTGCTTGCCTTCCAGAGACTCCAGCATCGCCGTTTCTTCGCCGCAGATATAAGCGCCGGCGCCGACGAAAGTATGAATCGTGTAATCGAAACCGGAGCCGAGAATATTTTCCCCGAGCAGCCCGGCCGCTTCCGCCTCAACCAGCGCCGCCTCAAAACGCGGCACCGGTTCGGCCATGAATTCGCCGCGGATATAGTTGTAGCCGATGCTCGCACCCATGCAATAACCGCCAATCGCCATGCCCTCGATGACCGAGTGCGGGTTGTAGCGCAGGATATCGCGATCGTGACAGGTACCCGGTTCGCTTTCATCCGAATTGCACACGACATAGTTCTGACCGGGTGCCTTCCTCGGCATAAAGCTCCATTTGAGACCGGTCGGGAACCCGGCGCCGCCGCGCCCTCTCAAACCCGATGCCTTGATAATCTCGATCAGCTCTTCCGGCGGGGTTTGCTCGGCAAGAATCTTTTTCCAGGCCTCATACCCGCCCACCTTGAGATAATTCTCAAAGGTCCACGGCTCGTCGAATTGCAGCGTAGTAAAACAGACCTGGTTAAATTCCATCGCCACTATTCCAGTCCATCCAGGATGCTGTCCACTTTGTCCGGGGACAAATTTTCGTAGTAGACGTGGTCGATCATCATCATCGGCGCCCCATCGCAGGCGGCCAGACATTCTTCTTCCTGTTTCAGATAGAACTTGCCATCGGCGGTGCTCTCACCGGTCCTGATTCCCAGTTTTTTCTCCAGGTGATCGACGATGCGATCGCAACCATTGAGCATGCAGGAAATATTGGTGCAAACCGAAATGCTGTGGCGGCCAACCGCTTTGGTTTCGAACATGGAGTAAAAAGTCGCCACTTCATAAACCTGGATCACCGGAAGATCGAGATAATCAGCCACCGCCGCCATCAGTTCATCATTCAGAAAGCCCTTGTTCTGATGCTGTGCCGCCTGCAAGGCGCCGATCAGCGCCGAGCGTTGTTTGCCCTCGGGAAATTTCGCTACCCAGCGATCGATTTCCAAGCACACGTGCGCCGACAAAATCCCGTCCTGGTTTTTGCTGTCAGCGCCCATCAACGGTCGATCTCGCCAAATACGATATCCTGGGTGCCGATGATGGCGACAACATCCGCCAGCATGTGACCGGTCACCATCTCGCTCATCGATGACAAATGGGCAAAACCCGGCGCCCTGATTTTGACTCGATATGGCTTGTTCGCACCATCGGAAATCAGGTAGACGCCGAACTCCCCTTTCGGGTGTTCGATCGCCGCGTAGGCTTCGCCTTCTGGCACGCAATAACCCTCGGTAAACAGTTTGAAATGGTGGATCAGCGATTCCATGTCGTCCTTCATTTCCACGCGGGTCGGTGGCACGACTTTCTGGTCGCTTATCATGACCGGGCCGGGATGCTCCCGCAGCCAGGTGATGCATTGCCGGATAATCTGGTTGGATTGACGCATTTCCTCGACCCGAACCAGGTAGCGATCGTAACAATCGCCGTTGACGCCGACCGGTATATCGAATTCGACCCGATCGTAAACTTCGTACGGCTGTTTCTTGCGCAGGTCCCATTCCACCCCCGAGCCTCTGAGCATGGGGCCGGTGAATCCCAGTTGCATGGCCCGCTCGGGCGATACCACGCCGATGTTGACGGTCCGTTGTTTCCAGATCCGGTTATCGGTCAGCAAAGTTTCGTATTCATCGACACGCGCCGGGAACCGCTCGCAAAAAGATTCGAGGAAATCGAGCATCGAACCTTCGCGGTTCATATTCAGACGCTTGACTTCTTTTTCGTTTCTTATTTTTTCGACGCGCGAGAAACGGGGCATTTCCTCCGGCAAATCACGATAGACGCCACCGGGACGATAGTAAGTCGCATGCATGCGGGTACCCGAGACCGCTTCATAACAATCCATCAGGTCTTCGCGCTCGCGAAAGCAATACAGGAAAATGGTCATCGCGCCAATATCGAGGCCGTGCGTCCCCAGCCACATCAGGTGATTGAGCAGGCGAGTGACTTCATCGAACATCACGCGGATATATTGCGCACGTATCGGCGGCGTGATGCCCATCAGTTTTTCGATCGCCAGTACATAACCGTGCTCGTTGCACATCATCGATACATAATCCAGACGATCCATATAACCGATGGTCTGGTTGTACGGCTTGCTCTCGGCGAGTTTTTCGGTGGCCCGGTGCAGCAGGCCAATATGCGGATCGGCCTTCAGGATGACCTCTCCATCCATTTCCAGGACCAGGCGAAGCACGCCATGCGCGGCCGGGTGCTGCGGTCCGAAATTGAGCGTGAAATTCCGGATATCAGTCATCGCGCTGCTCTTTTTCCCGGAGCGACGCAAACCGGTCGTCGTGGCGAATGACCTTCGGCACCAGCGTGCGTGGTTCTATGGACACCGGCTCATACGCGACCCGGCCAAGCTCGGGATCGTAACGAACCTCGACATTGCCGATCAGCGGAAAATCCTTTCTGAAGGGGTGACCGATGAAGCCGTAATCGGTGAGAATCCGTCGCAGATCCGGGTGCCCATCGAACAATATGCCGAACAGGTCGAAAGCTTCGCGCTCAAACCAATCGGCGGAATTCCAGATCGGGTACACCGAATCGATGACCGGGGTGACCTCATCGCGCGGGAAAGACCTCAACCGGAGCCGGTGATTCCGTTCCACCGACAGCAGGTGATAAACCACGGCGAACCGCCTTGGCGGCTGGTAGCGGGTTTTTACCTTGCGCAACTCCGCACCGGTGCTGCTGTCAACCCCCCGGCTGAACCCGGAATCCGTCGCCTCATTGGTTTGCCATTCGATGCTTCCATAATGCAGATAATCCACGCCACAGACATCGATCAAGGTGTCAAAAGAAAACGGATCCTCATCGCGCAGGACCTGGCAGACATCCAGAAGATTTTCAGGCTCGACCTCGAACACCGCTTCCCCGGTGGATGATTCGATCCGCAAGATCCTGTCACCGAATTTTTGCTCAGCATTATCGATGAGAGAGACGGTTTTTTTGCTCATTCTCGTTTTTGGCCTTAGCGGGCGATGGTATTCGTGCGTCTGATTTTGTTCTGAAGTTGCAGAATTCCGTAAATCAGCGCTTCGGCCGTCGGCGGGCAGCCCGGCACGTAGACATCGACGGGAATGATGCGGTCGCAGCCCCTGACCACCGAGTAGGAATAATGATAGTACCCACCGCCATTCGCGCACGAACCCATGGAAATTACCCAGCGCGGCTCGGCCATCTGGTCGTAAACCTTGCGCAGGGCCGGCGCCATCTTGTTGACCAGGGTCCCGGCGACGATCATCAGATCGGCTTGGCGCGGGCTGCCTCTGAAGATGACGCCAAAGCGGTCGAGATCGTAGCGCGCAGCGCCGGCATGCATCATTTCGATCGCGCAACACGCCAGACCGAAGGTCATCGGCCACAGTGAACCGGTACGCGCCCAGTTTATGACCGCGTCAAGGCTGGTCGTAACCCAACCGTGGTTTTGCAGGCCTTGCTCCAGGTCTGTGGCAACGGCAACGGCGCCGGATTCTAATCCCATTCCAGCGCACCTTTTTTCCACTCGTAGATGAAACCGATGGTCAGAAGGAACAGGAACACGCCCATCGAAGCCAGACCGAACAAGCCGACCTTATCCAGGCTGACCGCCCAGGGGAAAAAGAAAGCTATTTCGAGGTCGAAAATAATAAAAAGTATGGCGACCAGGTAATAGCGAACATCGAACTTCATGCGTGAATCTTCGAACGCTTCGAAGCCGCATTCGTATGGCGACAGCTTTTCGGAATCCGGCCGGTGCGGCCCGAGGAGGAACCCCAGCAACAGCAGCATCACCCCCAGACCGCCGGCTATCGCCAGAAAAATCAGCACCGGAAGATAATTCGCCAGCATGCAAGGATGTCCTATATTTAGTGACCTGGTCCGCCGTTCAAGCCAAAGGCTTGCCGGACCAGCAGATTTTAACAGGCCACAGCGTTCAGGCAATGATATTTCGGCAAGTCCCTGCTTGGTGCCGATGGCCGGACTCGAACCGGCAAGGCTTTCGCCACTGCCCCCTCAAGACAGCGTGTCTACCAATTCCACCACATCGGCCGCAGGGCAGTCTTTTAACCGGCATCCTCCGGGTCAGGAGTCGCCGGTATATCGTCGTCTTGTTCGATGTCCGGCAACGCCGGCAGGCTGTCACCGGCTTGCTCCACCGGGAACATTTCGACCGGCGCATCAGACAGCGCTTCCTGGGACGATATTTCCTGCTCCAGGATGCTGAGCGGCTCAGTCGTCTGGCTGCTGAAATAGGCAAGTGTCAGGCTGGTCATGAAAAATACGGCCGCCAGGACGGCTGTCGTGTGGGACAGGAAATTCGCCGAGCCCTGCGCGCCAAACACGGTGCCGGACGCTCCGGCGCCAAACGCCGCCCCGGCTTCCGCCCCTTTTCCTCTTTGCAGCAAAACCAGGCCGATGAGGCTGGCCGCAACGAAAACATGAAGTATCAGTATTCCAGTCTGTAGCATGATGTCTCTCTAAAATGTCAATTCAACCGGCCGCGGCACAAATCTTCGCGAACTCGCCACTTTTCAACGATGCGCCACCGACGAGACCGCCGTCCACATCCTCCTCGGCGAACAATTCCGCCGCATTGACAGCCTTGACGCTGCCCCCGTAAAGCAGGCGTACGGAACCGCCGATTGTAGCATCCTGAGCGACCAGCCGCTCGCGGATAAACCCGTGAACTTCCTGCGCCTGCTGTGGGGTCGCAGTCAAACCGCTACCGATGGCCCACACGGGTTCATAAGCCACAATCGCATTTTCAAAAGCCTCTATCCCTGCCACATCGAGGACCGCATCGAGCTGGCGGCCTACCACGGCAAAGGTCTGCCCGGCCTCTCGTTCAGCCAGAAATTCTCCGACACAAAGTATCGGAACGAGGTTGCCCTGCTGGGCCGCAACGAATTTCCTGGCGACCAGCGCATCGTCTTCGTGGTACAACGCACGCCTTTCCGAATGACCGACAATGACATGACTACAGCCAACGTCCGCCAGCATCCCGGCGGATATTTCACCGGTGAACGCACCGGCCGCATCCGCGCAAACGCTCTGTCCGCCCAGTTGAATGCCACTGTCACGGATCTGGCGCTCGATTTCCTGCAAATACACGAACGGCGCGCAAACCAGGACTTCGCTGTCGATCCGGGCCGGCAGCTTATCGATCAGATCGGCGATAAGCTGTTGATTTTCCTGTCGTGAACCATGCATTTTCCAGTTCCCGGCAACAAATGCTTTTCTCATGTTTTAATCCGTGAAGGGGCTTATAGAGGCAAAAATCGCGCGCAATCTTAAACGCGAGACCGCCCGATAGCAATGTGAAATGTCAGGTCGAGCAAGCCAGTTCCACTGACTCGGCAAGCTCGCCGGCCAGATTTTTGACCAGCGCCGCGTCCTCGCCTTCCACCATGACGCGAATAACAGGCTCGGTACCGGATGGCCGCAGTACGACGCGGCCGGCGCTGCCCAGGACCGCCTCGACGCCCGCTACGGCTTTTTTGATCGCCGGCAGCTCGTCCAGGTTTGGCTTGCTGGCAACACGAACATTGATCATCGTTTGCGGGTAGCGCGGCATTTCCGCGGCCAGCTCCGCCAGCTTGCGGCCGGTGCGTTTTACGACTTCCAGGATTTGCAGCGCGGCAACCAGCCCGTCACCAGTCGTTATTTTATCCAGGCAGATGATATGGCCGGAGGTTTCACCGCCGAGTATCCCATTGTGCTCGTGCAGCATGGCCAGAACTTTTCGATCGCCGACCGCGGCGCGCAGAAATTCTATGCCCTGGCTGCGCAAGGCGTTTTCCAGGCCCAGGTTGCTCATCACGGTGCCCACCACGGGCCCGCGCAACTCACCCCTGCTTTTTCGATCGCGCGCAATAATGTAAATCAGCTGATCGCCGTCTACCAGGACGCCGTTGTGATCGACCATGACGACCCGGTCGCCGTCGCCATCCAGCGCGATACCCAGATCCGCGCCGACGGCCGTAACCACATTGCGCAGGAGATCGGGGTGGGTCGAACCACACCGGTCATTGATATTGCGGCCATTGGGCGAACTGCCGATCGGTACGACCTCTGCGCCCAACCGGGCCAACACGATCGGCGCGACCTTGTACGCGGCGCCGTGGGCGGAATCGAGAACAATCTTCAGCCCCGACAAATCCAGACCCGGCTCGACCGTCGACAAACAAAACTCCTGGTATTGCAGGCGTGCCGTCACCACTTGTTCGGCCTTGCCAAGCAGGGCCGATTCCCGGGTCGTAACCGCCTTGTCCAGTTCGGCTTCGATGGCAAGTTCGATTTCATCCGATAATTTCTGGCCTTCACCGTCGAAAAACTTGATGCCATTATCGTAATAGGGGTTGTGCGAAGCGCTGATAACCACGCCAAGATCCGCTTCAAATTTCCGGGTCAACACGGCGATGGCCGGTGTCGGCAATGGACCGAGCAGTTTGACGTCGACACCGGCGGCCACGAAACCGGCTTCCAGCGCCGATTCGAACATGTAACCGGAAACCCGGGTGTCCTTGCCGATCACTACCGTACCGCCGTTTGGCACGAGCACTCGAGCGACGGCGCTGGCCAGGCGCAATGCAAAATCCACGGTCATCGGTGGTTCACCGACCCTGCCCCGCAACCCATCGGTACCAAAATATTTCATGCCCCGTTCCTTGTTTTTTGGCGCGCGCCACGCAGTGCCGCGGCGACCCGCACTGCGTCCTTAGTCTGCGCAATATCGTGCGCCCGGATAATGCTGGCGCCGGACCAGGCGGCGATGGCCGCCATGGCGACGCTTCCGGCCAGCCTCTCGTCCACTTCGCGTTCAAGCAAGGCGCCAAACATCGATTTTCTCGAGACACCGACCAGCAGCGGAAAACCCAACTCCAGCAGTTTATCGAGCCCCGCCATCAACTCAAGATTATGCGCCAGGGTTTTTCCAAAACCAAAGCCCGGATCGAAAAAAATTCGCTCCCGGCCGATTCCCGCCGCCAGACATGCTGTAGCGCGCGCGACCAGAAAATCGCCGACTTCGGCGACCACGTTCGAGTAGCGCGGATTGTCCTGCATGGTCCTGGGCTCACCCTGCATATGCATCAGGCAGACCTGTACCGATGAATCGGCAACTGCCTCGATAGCCCCCGGCGCGCGCAATGCGCGAACGTCGTTGATCATGCCGGCGCCCGCTGAGACAGCCGCCCGCATGACTTCCGGCTTGCTGGTATCGACAGAAACCATGACCTCGAGCGTGTCATGGATTTCACGCAACAACGGGATCACCCGCTCCAGTTCTTCCGCCGCCGGGACCGCCGGTGCACCCGGCCGCGTGGATTCTCCACCGATATCGATGATATCGGCTCCCTCGTCGACCATTTCCTTCGCCCTGGCCATGGCCAGGCCCGGATCGACGTAGCAGCCCCCGTCCGAAAATGAATCCGGCGTCACGTTCAGAACCCCCATGACCAATGGGCGCGGGTCCTGCAAATGCTTCGGGATCAATGTTTTAGCCCGTGGCCGGCCCGGATACTAGAGCTGTTCTGCCGGTCCGCCGATTTTGCTCTTGGTTTTTTTCCGGCCTTTTTTGCCCTTGGCGGAGCCACTGGTTGCGCTGTCTTCCCAGTCCGCGGGGGGAGTCGGTTTGCGCCCCGCCATGATGTCCTTGATCTGCCCCTCGTCAATGGTTTCGTACTTGATCAACGCCTCGGCCATCTTGTGCAGCGTTTTCGTTTCCTTTTGCAGGATTTTTTCGGCGCGCGCATAGTTCCGATCGATCAGCACGCGGATTTCCCGGTCGATCGCATGTGCGGTTTCATCGGATACATGTTTGTGCTGGGTGACGCTGCGTCCCAGGAAAATCTCGCCATCGTCTTCGCTATAAGTCAGCGGGCCCATGCCATCCGACAGCCCCCACTTGGTGACCATGTTGCGGGCCAGGGCGGTCGCCCGCTCTATGTCGTTGGCCGCGCCCGTGGTTACCGCGTCCTTGCCGAATATCATCGCCTCGGCAATGCGCCCGCCAAACAGACTGGAAATCTGGCTTTCAAGACGGCGCTTGCTGAAACTGTAGCGATCTTCTTCCGGCAGGAAAACGGTCACGCCCAGCGCCCGGCCACGCGGGATGATCGTGACTTTGTACACCGGATCGTGATCGGGCACGCTCAACCCCACGATGGCGTGCCCGGACTCGTGATACGCGGTGAGCTTGCGCTCTTCCTCGCTCATCACCATCGAGCGCCGCTCGGCGCCCATCATGATTTTATCCTTGGCTTTCTCGAACTGCTCCATGTCGACTGTCCGGTGATTCGTCCGCGCGGCAATCAGCGCAGCTTCATTGATCAGGTTCGCCAGATCGGCCCCCGAAAAGCCCGGCGTGCCCCTGGCGATGATTTTCGGGCGTACGTCATCGTCTATCGGTACTTTGCGCATATGCACCTTGAGGATCTGCTCGCGGCCGCGAACGTCGGGCAGCGGGATCTCCACCCGGCGATCAAAGCGGCCGGGCCGCAGCAATGCCGGATCGAGCACATCGGGACGGTTGGTCGCAGCAAGAACGATGACGCCTTCATTGCCTTCGAACCCGTCCATTTCGACCAGCAACTGATTCAAAGTCTGCTCGCGCTCATCGTGCCCGCCACCCAGACCGGCGCCGCGATGACGGCCGACGGCGTCGATTTCATCGATAAAAATAATGCATGGTGCGGTCTTTTTCGCCTGCTCGAACATGTCGCGCACACGCGAAGCGCCGACGCCGACAAACATCTCGACAAAATCAGAGCCGGAAATGGCAAAAAACGGGACCTTGGCTTCACCAGCGATGGCGCGGGCAAGCAAGGTCTTGCCGGTGCCCGGCGCACCAACCATCAACACGCCCTTGGGGAGTTTGCCGCCGAGGCGCTGGAATTTTGACGGATCGCGCAGGAAATCCACGATTTCGCTGACCTCTTCCTTGGCCTCCTCGATACCGGCAACATCCGAAAAAGTGACGCCGACCTGGTCTTCGCTGAGCAACCGGGCGCGGCTCTTGCCAAATGACATCGCGCCGCGACCACCGGCGCCACCTTGCATCTGGCGCATGAAGTAGACCCAGACCCCGATCAGCAGGAGGATCGGGAAACTGGAGAGGAATAATTCCATCAACAGGGACTTGCGCTCGGGTGGTGCTCCCTTGATCTTGACATTGTTGTTGCGCAGGACTTCGATCAGCTCGGTATTCTCGGTTTCCGGATTACTGGTCCAGAACTGGCGCTGACCGTCCTTGTAGGTCCCGCTGATTATCTTGGTATCGATGACGACCTCGTGCACATTGCCAGCCTCGACATCATCGAGGAAATCCGAGTAACCGACTTCGACAGTCTGCTGCTGGGTGGTGCTGAAGCTGTTGAACACCATGACCAGCACCATGGCGATGCTGACCCATAGCAGTAATTGTTTGGTAAAATCGCTCAAAACAAGTCCCTGGGCCACCCGGCCCGCTGCAGCCTTTTTGGGCCGCTTTCAGTTAATTAGACCCTACTACAAGCCATAGTTTCCCGCCAGCAGGTAGGTCTCACGGCTATGTGGCCTGGAAGCCTTGGGTTTCCTGACTTTCACCTTGCCAAAACAATGTTTCACCGCAGCCACGTAGGCATCGAATCCCTGACCATGAAACAGTTTGACCAGCATGAAACCGCCCGGTTTTAGTGCCTTGTGCGCCAGATCAAGCGTCAATTCCGCGAGATAAATCACCCGCGGCTGATCGACAGCGCTCATACCGCTCATATTGGGGGCCATATCCGCCATTACAAGGTCGGCCTTGCGGTCGCCGAGCCGCTCCAGCAACTCATCGAGAACGGCCGGCTCGGTGAAATCGCCCTGGATAAATTCGACATCCGGCAGCGAATCCATGGCCAGCAGATCCAGCGCCAGGATCGACCCGCGTCCATCGAGCAGGCTGGTCGCATACTGGCTCCAGCTGCCAGGCGCCGCCCCCAGGTCGATCAGCGTCATTCCCGGGCGGATCAGTTTCTCCCGTTCATGGATTTCGCTGAGCTTGTAGACGGCGCGCGATCGCCAGCCTTCTTTTTGCGCCCGCAGGACATATTCGTCCTTCAGGTGCTCCTGCATCCAGCGGGAACTGCTTTTGCTGCGTTTTGCCATCCTCGCCCCTATAATCCCCGGCATGTTAAATGAAACACAGAAAAAATTTCTGCGCGGGCGCGCCCACAGTCTCAAGCCGGTGGTATGGATCGGCGGCAGCGGTCTGAGCGAGGCGGTCGACACGGAAATCGAGCAGGCGCTGGCCAGCCACGAACTGCTAAAGACGCGCATCAGGGTCGGCGATCGCGATTCACGAAACGAAATCATTCAGCGAATCTGCCGGGAGCGCAACGCGGAGCTGGTGCAGCGTATCGGCAACACCGCGGTATTCTACCGCGCCAACCCGGATCTGACCGGCATCATCCTGCCGGCCTGATCCTATCGGCCTGAAGCCGATCGCCACAGCGCCAGCAGCCCGCAGAGGCTGGCCAGCAGGTACATCCCGGCGGCTACGCCGTGCCACATCGCGAAATCCGGCCCGGTGCTGCCATCGGCAGTGCGCGCTGCATCCATTAGCGGCCGCGCGCCCCACTCCGCACCGACCAGGAAAACCACACACGCGATCAGCAGAATATTGTCCGGCTGTAAAATGGCGCGGCGAATGCCACCAATGAATTCAGGCAGCAGGATGAGTGCGGCGCAAATCAGGCCGAGCCAGGTTTCCGCGTAAAATAAATGGCCGGCGATTTCACCGGCAAGCCGGCGGTCATCCAACACCGCAAACAGCATGGGCGCAACCAGGTAGCCGACTGTCCAAAGGCTGCCTACCCACAGGCTCAACACGACCCGGCGGGCGACGGGAATGCCAGACCCCGTTGGACCTGGAGATGTTCCGCTGTCAGACGTACTGCACCTGTGCAATTTCGTAGCAACGATCGCCGCCCGGCGTCCGCACCTCGACTATATCGCCGACTTCCTTGCCGATCAGCGCCCTGGCAATCGGTGAGGTATACGATAAAAGACCGGCACGGATATCCGCCTCGTCCTCGCCGACAATCCGGTAAACCTTTTTTTCGCCATTATCTTCGTCTACCAGATTGACCGTGGTTCCAAAAACGACGCGATCAGAAGCCGGGAGTTCGGTGACATCGATAATTTGCGCATGCGACAACTTGCCATCGATGTCCTTGATCCGGCCCTCGATGAAGCCCTGTTGTTCCTTGGCCGCGTGGTACTCGGCATTCTCTTTCAGATCGCCATGGGCCCGCGCCTCCGCGATCGCCCTGATAACCCTCGGTCGATCTTCGGACTTCAGTTTTTTCAACTCTGCGCGGAGCATTTCAGCGCCTTTCAGGGTCAGCGGAACTTTGCTCATGCGAGCAACTCCTGGTGCAGGGTCTGCAGACATAACACTTCGAGCTCGTGTTGATGGTCCATGGCATCGCAGGTCGCCCTGGCCGCGGATATCGTCGTGTAGTAAGTGACTTTCTGGTGCACCGCTTCACTGCGAATCGAACGCGATTCGTGGATCGCCTGTTTTCCTTCCGTCGTATTCACGATCAATGTGATTTCATGATTTTTTATCATGTCGACAATGTGCGGCCGCCCTTCGTGAACCTTGTTGGCATGCCGGCAGACCACGCCGGCCGCTTCCAGCGCACTCGCCGTTCCATGGGTCGCGACAATTTCGAAACCTCTGCCGATCAAATCACGCGCGAGTTCAACCGCGGCTGGCTTGTCCTGGTCACGGACGCTGAGCAAGGCGGTACCCGAGGTCGGCAGCACGACGCCCGAGGCGAGCTGCGCCTTCGCATAGGCCTCGCCGAAACTCCTGGCGCTACCCATGACTTCGCCGGTCGAGCGCATCTCCGGCCCGAGTATGGGGTCGGATTCGGGAAATTTATTGAACGGGAATACCGATTCCTTGACCGAGAAAAACGGCGGCCGCCGCTCGCCCCCGACCCCCTGATCCGCCAGGGTTTCGCCAGCCATGACGCGGGCAGCGATTTTCGCGATCGGCAGACCAATCGCCTTGGACACAAATGGCACCGTTCGCGATGCCCTGGGATTGACTTCAAGAATGAAAATCGCGCCGTTCTGGATCGCGAATTGCGCGTTCATCAGGCCCTTCACGCCGAGAGCAAAGGCCAGTTCCACGACCTGCTTTTTCAGCTCGGCCTGGGTCTCCTCACTGAGGGTGTTTGGCGGCAGACAGCAACCCGAATCGCCTGAATGCACACCGGCCTGTTCGATATGCTCCATGATGCCGGCAACAAAAACCCGCTCGCCATCGCAAATGGCATCGACATCCACTTCGACCGCCAGGTCGAGGAAGCGATCGAGCAACACCGGGCTGTCATTGGACACCTGCACCGCGTCCTTGAGATAACCGAGCAGATCCCCATCGTTAAAAACGATCTCCATCGCGCGCCCGCCGAGTACGTAGCTGGGACGCACGACCAGCGGATATCCAACTTCGGCGGCCACCTCGAGCGCTTCTTTCTCGTTGCGGACCGTGCCGTTGGGCGGCTGGCGTATCGCCAGTTTGTCGACCAGTCTTTGAAAACGCTCGCGATCTTCGGCGAGATCGATGGAATCCGGGGATGTGCCGATAATCGGCGCGCCCGCCGCTTCCAGCGCACGCGCCAGTTTCAGCGGCGTCTGGCCGCCGTATTGCACGATGACGCCGGTCGGTTTCTCGATATCGATAATCGCCATGACATCTTCGAAAGTCAGCGACTCGAAATACAACCGGTCCGAGGTATCGAAATCGGTGGACACGGTTTCAGGATTACAATTGACCATGATGGTTTCATAGCCGGCCTCGCGCAGCGCCAGCGCCGCATGCACGCAGCAATAATCGAACTCGATACCCTGACCGATCCGATTCGGGCCGCCACCGAGAATCATGATCTTCCGCCGGTCGCTGGGATCGGCCTCACATTCATCCTCGTAGGTCGAATACAGGTATGCCGTGCTGGTCGCGAATTCGGCGGCACAGGTATCCACCCGCTTGAAGACCGGCCGGATGCCGAGCTCCATGCGTCTTTCGCGGACCTCTTTTTCCGAGCATTTCAGGACTTCCGACAGGCGCAGGTCGCCGAATCCCTTGCGCTTGAGCCCCCGCAACTGGTCGATCGTAAGATCGTTGATGGTTTTGCCGAGCAACTCGGTTTCTGCCCTGACCAGGTCCGAAATCTGCGCAACGAACCACGGGTCGATCCCGGTTAGCGCCGAGAGTTCTTCATCGGCCATACCCAGGCGCATCGCGTCGGCAAGAAACAACAGACGATCAGGACCCGGCATCGTCAATTCGTGGCGAAGATCGCGAAACTGCTCATCGCTCAGCGGACCGCTTAGCTTCGGGTTCAGACCGGTGGTGCCGGTTTCCATGCCGCGCAACGCTTTTTGCAACGATTCCTGGAAGGTGCGCCCGATCGCCATGACCTCGCCGACCGATTTCATTTGCGTCGTCAGCCGATCGTTGCTGCCACTGAATTTCTCGAAGTTGAAACGCGGTATCTTGGTGACGACATAGTCTATCGTCGGCTCGAAAGATGCCGGCGTGGCGCCACCGGTAATCTCGTTGCGCAATTCGTCCAGCGTATAACCGATCGCGAGTTTGGCGGCAACCCTGGCGATCGGGAAACCGGTGGCTTTCGACGCCAGCGCCGAGGAACGGCTGACCCGGGGATTCATCTCGATGACCAGCACGCGCCCGTCATCGGGATTGATCGCAAACTGCACGTTCGAACCACCCGTTTCGACGCCGATTTTGCGTAACACCGCGAACGATGCATCCCTGAGATCCTGGTACTCCTTGTCGGTCAAGGTCTGCGCGGGCGCCACGGTAATCGAGTCGCCGGTGTGCACGCCCATGGGATCCAGGTTTTCGATCGAGCAGATAATGATGCAGTTGTCGTTGCGGTCGCGGACGACTTCCATTTCGAATTCTTTCCAGCCGAGCACCGATTCTTCCAGCAATACTTCGGTGGTCGGCGACAAATCGAGCCCGCGGGAGACAATTTCTTCAAACTCTTCCTTGTTATAAGCGATACCGCTGCCGCTGCCGCCCATCGTGAACGACGGTCGAATAACGATGGGGAAACCGAGTTTTTTCTGGATGACGAGCGCGTCTTCCATGTTGTGGGCAATTTCCGACAGGGGGCTGTTCAGGCCGATTTCACTCATGGCTTCGCGAAACTGCTCACGATCTTCGGCCATATCGATCGCTTCCCGCGATGCGCCGATCAATTCCACGGCAAATTTTTCCAGCACGCCCTCGCGAGCGAGATCCAGCGCGCAATTCAGCCCGGTTTGCCCACCCATGGTCGGCAACAGGGCGTCCGGTCTTTCCTTTTCGATGATCTTGGCCACTGTGCGCCATTGCACCGGTTCAATATAGATGGCATCCGCCATTTCCGGATCCGTCATGATGGTCGCCGGGTTGGAGTTGACCAGGACCACCCGGTAGCCCTCTTCGCGCAACGCCTTGCAGGCTTGTGCACCCGAATAATCGAACTCGCAGGCCTGGCCGATGACGATGGGCCCGGCGCCGATGATCAGGATGGTCTCAATGTCGGTTCTTTTTGGCATCAGTATCTGTAGCCGACTCTCAAGCCAGCCATGTCAGGTTATTCAACATTGCACTGCCTCAGCCGGCAGCTCTTTTGGTGCCGGCGTTTTGAGCACCCGCCTGGGTTCTGGCTGCTTCCATCATCGCCGTGAAACGGGCAAACATCGGGCTTAGTTCGCGTGGCCCCGGGCTGGCTTCCGGGTGACCCTGAAAACCAAATGCCGGGCAATCGGTACGGCGGATACCCTGCAATGAACCATCAAAAAGTGAGCGATGAGTCGCGACCAGCTTGTCCGGCAGACTTTTTTCGTCGACCGCAAAACCGTGGTTCTGGCTGCTGATAAAAACTTTCCCCGATTCGATATCGACCACCGGATGATTGGCCCCGTGGTGACCGAATTTCATCTTGACCGTGCGCGCGCCGCTGCTCAGCGCCATCAGCTGGTAGCCGAGGCAGATACCGAAGGTCGGAATCCCGGCATCCAGGATTTCACCGATCGCCCTGATCGCATAGTCGCATGGCTGCGGATCGCCCGGCCCGTTGGAAAGAAAAACCCCATCCGGACGCATCGCCAGGACATCGCTGGCTGGCGTTTGGGCGGCGACCACCGTCACATCGCAACCGGCGTCATGCAACAAACGCAGGATGTTGCGCTTGATCCCGTAGTCGTATGCCACGACCCGGAAACGATCAATCGTGGTTTCCTTGCTTGCTGCCGCGCGCCAAAGGCTGCCTTCGTCCCACGAATACGACTCCTCGGTGCTGACGACCCTGGCCAGATCCATGCCGGTCAGCCCCGGGAACTCACGGGCCGCCGCCAGCGCTGCGGCTTCGTCGATCTCACCGCTCATGATGCAACCGGCCTGGGCGCCGTTCTCGCGAATGATGCGGGTCAGTTTGCGGGTATCGATGTCCGCCAGCGCGATCAGGCCATGACGGGCCAGGAAATCCGGCAGGCTCTCTTCCATCCGCCAGTTACTCGGCCGAATCGGCAGGCTGCGGATTATCAGGCCGGCACAATGAAGGCGGTCAGCTTCCATATCCATCGCATTGACACCGGTGTTGCCGATATGTGGATAAGTCAGCGTAACGATCTGGCGGGCATAGGAGGGGTCGCTGAGAATCTCCTGGTAACCCGTCATCGCGGTATTGAATACGACTTCGCCGACGGTCTGCCCGTTGGCGCCTATCGATTTGCCGAGAAAAATGGTGCCGTCGGCGAGAGCCAGAATTGCCGGAATACTCACGTTCCGGTTCCCCCGCCGCAGATCTGCAGCCACGAAAAGCGTCTTTCTCTCCCGGTGGCCAGGTTCAGTAGTCGAGAAAAGACTTTAATTATTTGCACTAACTAATTGTTTTAAGAAATAAAAGTTCCACATAAGTTAAGCGGGATGAGTCCGAACCGGACTCCTCCCGCTTACCGGGCACCCGTAACTTGCCTGGCAAGCAAATTGTACTCAGCCGGCCCACGGGTGTCTATGCTATCTGCGCTTGTCAGGCAGCACCTGGTCCATCCGGTAAAGACCGGGGTCCTGGGTCGCCAGCCAGGCCGCCGCCAACAAGGCTCCGCGGGCAAACGCAGCCCTGCTGCCTGCGCGGTGCACCAATTCGAGTGTCTCCGAACCCTCTGCGAAAGTCACCGCATGCTCACCCGCGACCTCTCCGCTGCGCACGGACTGGATCACGATGCTGTCGGGGTCCTTGCGTTCGCCATCGGTCGCGATGCACTCGCGTGTCTCGGCCGGCGTTTTGCCTCGTGCGCCGGCGATGGCTTCAGCCAAGGCCAGCGCGGTACCCGATGGCCGGTCAATCTTGTGCTGGTGATGGGTTTCCAGGATGTCGACCTGCCAGCCTGGACCCAGCCTGGCGGCGGCTTCCCGGACCATGCCGGTCATCAACGTCATGGCAATGCTGAAATTCGCCGCCGGCAAGACCGCGATCGAATTTGCGGCATCCGCCAACGCGGCGCGTTGCCCGGCGCTCAATCCGCTGGTCCCGATGACAAGCGGGCACCCGGACGATCGGCATGCCTCGATAATATCGCTCGTGACCGCCGGCAAAGTCACATCGATGGCGACCTCGGCAGGCGACAGGACGTCTGCCAGCCCGGCGCTGTATTTCACCCCGCTGGACCAATCCAGCGCGGCGCCGGCGTCCTGCCCGATCCGCCCATTGGCCGGACCGACCAGGGCGCCGCAAAGTTCCAGGTCGTCCGAGAGACGCAGAGCGTCAAGCAGGGCCTGGCCCATGCGGCCACTCGCGCCAAGTATCGCGACTTTCACGCGCGCTCCACCCATTTCAGGCTCCAAGCTTGTCAAAAAACTTTTTTACGCTGTCCAGCCAGGAACGGGAACGGGGATGATGGCGTTTGCCACCGGCGCTCAGGCTTTTTTCGAGTTGGCGCACCAGTTCCTGCTGCTCATCGGTCAGGTTGACCGGTGTCTCCAGTTTGACCTTGCAGAATAAATCGCCGGCCGGTCCACCGCGGACCGGGGAGGCGCCCTTGCCGCGCAAGCGGAAAACCTTGCCCGATTGCGTTCCGGCTGGAATCTTCAGGGATACTTCGCCAGCCAGCGTGGGAACCTCGGCCGTGTCACCCAGCAACGCGGTCGCCATGCTGATCGGTATTTCGCAATGCAGGTGCGCGCCGTCACGCCGGAAAATCTCGTGGGCGCGAACCCTGACTTCGACATAAAGATCGCCCGCGGGCCCGCCGTTGCGCCCGGCTTTACCCTCACCGGACAACCGGATTCTATCGCCGGTGTCCACACCGGCTGGCACTTTCACGGACAGGGTCCGGCGTTTGTTGATGCGCCCTTGTCCAGAGCACTCATCACAGGGATCGACGATCTGCTGGCCGGTGCCGCGACACCGCGGACAGGTCTGCTGAATGGAAAACATACCCTGTGACATGCGGACTTGCCCATGGCCGCGACAGGAAGGACAGGTCTGTGGTTCCGAGCCCGTCCGCGCGCCGCTGCCGTGACAACTCTCGCATTCGCTCAGCGTCGAATAGCTGACTTCGACGTCGTCGCCAAAAACCGCCTGTTCAAGATCGAGATCGAGTTGATAGCGAAGATCGGCGCCGCGAAACACCTGGTGACGGCCACCGCGCCGCCCGCCGCTAAAAATGTCCCCGAATACATCGCCGAAAATATCGCTGAATGCGTCGCCGGGATTGAACCCGCCGGCGCCCGCGGCCCCATCCAGACCCGCGTGACCAAACTGGTCATAGGCTGCCCGCTTGCGCTGGTTACTGAGGACTTCGTAGGCTTCCTTGGCTTCCTTGAAGTGCTCTTCGGAGTCTGCATTGTCGGGGTTGCGGTCGGGATGATGCTTCATCGCGAGCCGGCGGTAGGCCTTCTTGATCTCGGCCGCCGATGCGCCCCGCTCGACAGCAAGAGTTGCGTAATAATCCCGTTTACTCATTCTGTTTCCCGTGGCGCATACCCCGATGCCTGCGTGCCGGTCGTATACAGACAAGGCTGCCGACCGTTTCCAGCCGACAGCCCTTCAGTCTCAAGGCAACACGCAAGCATCGCGGTCAGCGATGAATCAATCGTCCTTTTTGGACTCTTCGTCCTTCACTTCCTCGAACTCGGCGTCGACGACATTCTCATCCGCCGTCGCTTCGCTGCCGTCACCGGCCTGCGATTGCTCGGCCGCCGCCTCCTTGACCTGTTCCTCGTAAATCCTTTGCATCAACGGGGAAGAGGCTTCGGCCAGGGCCTTCGCGCCATTTTCGATGGCTTCCAGATCGTCACCATCCAGCACCTCCTTGAGGTCCTTGATCGCCGCTTCGATCTTTTCCTTCTCGTCTGCCTCGACCTTGTCTGCCAAGTCCTCCAGAGACTTTTCCGTCGCGTGCACCAGGCCATCGGCCTGGTTCCTGGCATTGACCAGTTCGCGGAATTTCCGGTCCTCTTCGGCATGCGCTTCGGCATCGGAGACCATTTTCTCGATTTCATCCTCGGCAAGACCGCTCGAAGCCTTGATGATGATCTTTTGCTCCTTGCCGGTCGCCTTGTCCTTGGCCGATACATTGAGAATACCGTTGGCATCGATGTCAAAAGTCACATCGATCTGCGGCAGGCCGCGCGGCGATGGAGGGATATCGGACAAGTCGAATCGACCCAGCGATTTGTTGTCGACCGAGCGCTCGCGCTCGCCCTGCAAAACATGAATCGTTACCGCGGTCTGATTGTCATCGGCGGTCGAAAACACCTGGTTGGCCTTGGTCGGAATCGTCGTGTTCTTGTCGATCAACCGCGTCATCACGCCACCGAGCGTTTCAATGCCCAGCGACAGCGGCGTCACGTCAAGCAGCAAGACATCCTTGACATCGCCAGCCAGGACGCCGGCCTGGATGGCCGCACCCACGGCCACCGCTTCGTCCGCGTTGACGTCCTTGCGCGGCTCCTTGCCAAAGAATGCTTTCACCGCCTCCTGGACCTTCGGCATGCGAGTCTGGCCACCGACCAGGATCACATCGTCGATCTCCCTGGCCGACAAACCGGCGTCTTTGAGCGCGATCTTGCACGGGCCAACGGTGCGTTCAATCAACGCTCCGACCAGCGATTCGAGTTTCGCCCGCGTCATCTTGATGTTCAGATGCTTCGGACCGCTGGCATCCGCCGTGATGTACGGCAGATTGATTTCGGTCTGCTGCGCCGTAGACAACTCGATCTTGGCTTTCTCTGCCGCTTCTTTGAGGCGCTGCATGGCCAGCGGATCCTGACGCACATCGACACCGCTTTCCTTCTTGAACGCGTCTGCCAGGTATTCGATCACTCTATGATCGAAGTCCTCGCCACCGAGAAAGGTATCGCCGTTGGTGGCGAGCACTTCAAACTGGTGTTCGCCATCGACGACCGCGATTTCGATGATCGAGATATCGAAGGTGCCGCCACCGAGGTCGTAGACCGCTATCTTGCGGTCGCCGCGTTGTTTGTCCATGCCATAAGCCAGCGCGGCCGCGGTCGGCTCATTGATGATGCGCTTGACATCCAGACCGGCGATTTTGCCGGCGTCCTTGGTCGCCTGACGCTGCGAATCATTGAAATAGGCCGGCACCGTGATGACCGCCTCGGTCACCTTCTCGCCCAGGTAATCCTCGGCAGTCTGTTTCATTTTCATCAGGATCCTGGCGGATATTTCGGGCGCCGCCATCTTTTTGCCGTTGGCTTCTACCCAGGCGTCGCCGTTGTCCGCTTCGACAATCTTGTACGGCACCATGTCCATATCACGCCGCACGACTTCGTCCTTGAACCGGCGGCCGATCAGCCGCTTGACCGCAAACAAGGTGTTGGTCGGGTTGGTTACCGCCTGCCGTTTCGCCGCCTGGCCCACCAGGACTTCGTCGTCCTTGGTAAACGCCACGACGGACGGGGTCGTGCGATCGCCCTCGCTGTTTTCAATAACCTTGGGTTTGTTGCCGTCCATGATGGCCACACACGAGTTCGTGGTCCCCAGGTCGATGCCAATTACCTTGCCCATTGCGTTGTCTCCAAAAAAATTCTCAAAAACCGATTAACGATGTAGATGGTGCCGGCCGGCAAAACTTCAAGAGTTTGACGTTTCCTGTTTTTCGGCCTCTGCAGCGATAATCACGCGTGCCGGCCTTAGCAGCCGGTCATGAATGCGGTAGCCCTTCTGGATCACCGCCATGACCTGTCCCGGCTCATATTCCTCACTGGGCTGGGTGGTCATCGCTTCGTGTAATTCAGGGTCGAAGGCCTCGCCCAGCGGGTTAAGTTCACTGATGCCAAATCGCTCCATCAACTGCCTGAGCTGCTTCAGCGTGGCTTGCTTTCCCGCCATCAGGACATCGACGCTGGGTTTCTCGCTGGCCGCTTCGAGCCCCTTTTCCAGGCTATCCGCCACGGCCAGCAATTCCTGCGCGAATCGGTCGATGCCGTATCGGCGTGCGTTTTCCAGTTCCCGCTGACTGCGCTTGCGGACATTTTCCAGCTCCGCCGCGGTGCGCAGATACAGTTCCCAGTTCTCTTCCGCCTTGTCCTGGGCGTCAACCAGCTCGCGCTCCGCCTTGGTCAACTGTGGCGTTTCCGAGGATGCATCCTGCTTCAGATCCTGACCGTCCGCATCCTGCTTCAGATCCTGGCCGTCCGCATCCGCTTTTTCCGAATCCGGCACTTCATCCGGCTGTTTCTTACCTGCACTCATTATGTTCCCGCTCCGGATTGAATAATGCGTCACAGGCCTCCCGGCCCGTCACCGATTGCGCATTGATTATGGGGCTCAGAACCTGGAGTTCAAGGCGGAACCCAGTAATTTGGCGGTCACATCCACGATCGGGATGATGCGCTCGTAAGCCATCCGGGTCGGACCGATCACGGCGAGTACGCCAACCACTTCATGATTCACTTCGTAAGGCGCCGCCACCAGGCTGCATTCGTCGAGCATGCGATAACCGGACTCCTGGCCGATAAAAATCTGTATGCCACCGGCCGCCAGGCTCTGGTCCAGCAAATGCAGGATATCCCGCTGGCGCGTGAACCCGTCGAACAATTCCCGCAATTTGTCGACATCGGAAAGATCCGCGATATCCATCAGGTTGGTCTGGCCCGCCAGGATGTAGGCCTTTTGATCGCTCTCCTCCGGGCTCAGTGCCGCACTGGCGATCTGGATCGCATCGGCCATCAGCTGGTTCATGTTTGCACGGGTTTCGCGGAGCTTTTCCAGGATCCGCTGGCGCACATCGTCCAGGTCACGACCGGCAAACTCCTGGTTCAGGTAATTGGCGGCCCGCCGCAACTCGTCGGCCGAAAAATCCCGGTCCAGGTGCAGAATGCGGTTCTGGACCTCCTCATTATTGACCACCATGATCGCGAGGACCCGTCGATCGGACAAGGGCAAAAATTCGATCTGGCTCAAGGCCCGATGAGTTTGTCGTGGCACGGTCACGACACCGGCCAGGTGCGTCAGGCTCGATAAAATGGTGCTCGCCGACTCCACCAGGCTCTTGATGTCTTCACAACGCCCGGACAGTTGCTCTTCCAGGCTATGGATTTCTTTTCCGGTTGGCGGCTTGAGCTTGACCAGCATATCCACAAACAGGCGATAACCTTTTTGCGTGGGCACGCGGCCGGCCGAGGTATGCGGTGCGACGATGAAACCATGCTCTTCGAGATCGGCCATGACATTGCGAATCGTCGCCGGACTGAGATCCATGCCCGATCCCCTGGCCAAGGTTCGCGAACCGAGCGGCAGGCCTTTTTCGATATACCGCTCGACCAGGACTTTCAACAGCTGGCGAGCGCGTTCATTGGGTAATTCGTCGTGCTTTTCCGAATTCATCACCGGTCTGGACTCAGTGGGATTGTCAGATCAACCTATCAATGCGCCGAACAGGCTGTCAAGCTTAAACTGCCTGATCGCGAAAGACCCGCCTCTGGCCACAAAATCAGCAACGTGCTACAAAGCGCGGAATCGATATGAACGAGCAATTCCACAACATCGCGCTGGTCGGCAAGCATCGAGAGAGCGCCGAAGCCGAGGCCATGGCGATGCTGGGCGCACACCTGTTGGCGACCGGCCGCGAAGTGCTGCTGGCGGCGGCGACCGCCGGGAAAATCGACTTACCGGGCGCACAGGCATGCACCCCGGAAAAACTCGCTGCAACCGCCGATCTGTTGATCGCCATCGGCGGTGACGGAACCATGCTGGACGCCGCTTCGCTGGTCGCCGGCACTGCGACGCCGGTGCTGGGCATCAATCGCGGCCGGCTCGGCTTTCTGGCCGATATCGGTCAGGCCGACATGCTGCCGAAAGTAGACGAGGTCCTGGCCGGCAATTACCAGAAGGACCAACGGCTGTACCTCGAGGTCTCCCTGAGTAACGGTGCGCAGGAACGGACGCTAAACGCACTCAACGATGTGGTCCTGCAGCGCTCCGAAACCGGTCGCATGATCGATATAGAAACCACGGTCGAGGGCCAATACGTCAACACCCATACCGGCGACGGGCTGATCGTCGCGACCGCAACCGGCTCGACAGCCTATGCGCTTTCCTGCGGCGGACCCATTATCCAGCCGTCTCTCGACGCCTTGTTGCTGGTTCCTGTCTGCCCGCATACGCTCAGCGACCGGCCGATAGTGATACCCGCAGACTCCGCGATCAGTCTGCGGCTGGCGCGATCGCCGGGCGGCAAGGTGCCGATTTTTTGCGATGGCCACTTGCTTGGGAATATGGACGAGAACCAGACGCTGTCGATTCGCGCCAGCAAGGACCGCCTGACGCTGATTCATCCCGCCGATTACGATTATTACCGCATGCTGCGATCCAAGCTGCGCTGGGGAGACAGCGGTCGGAGCAAACGCGAGACACCGAGCTGAACGCACCATGCTGAGCCATATCAGGATCCGCAACTTCGCGATCATTGACGAAGCCGAACTGGAACTGAGCCCGGGAATGACCGTACTGACCGGCGAGACCGGCGCCGGGAAATCCATCCTGGTGGGCGCGTTGGGACTCGTGCTCGGTGATCGCGCCGACAGCGCCACGGTCCGCCATGGCGCCGAGCGAGCCGAGATTACCGCGAGTTTCGAAATCGACCGGGACTCGCCCACGCATGCCTGGCTGCGCGAGCAGGCGCTGGATTCCAAGGATGAATGCGTACTGCGCCGGGTAATCAGCCGTGAAGGCCGCTCGAAGTCCTTTATCAACGGTCAATCGGTCCCGCTGCGCTCGCTGACCGAACTCGGCGAGCAACTGGTCGATATTCACGGACAGCACGCGCATCAGTCGCTGCTGCGCAAAACCACCCAGATGGAACTGCTGGATACGCACGGCGGTCATGCAGACCTGGGCAAGGATGTCGCGCGGCGCTACCGCGAATGGCAGTCGCTGACGGTGGATCTGGGCTCGCTGCGGGATCAGCAAAAGGACCGTGAAGCGCGGCTGGACCTGTTGCAATACCAGGTTCGCGAACTCGATGCACTGGCGCTGCAAGACGGCGAACTGGAGCAACTCGAGCTCGAGCGAAAAAAGCTGGCGCACTCGGGCAAGCTGATGGAAGGAACCCGGCAGGCATTGCAACTTCTGTATGAGAACGACAACGGATCCGCACAGTCCCTGGTGTCCCAGGCCGCGAGCCTGGTCGGCGGTGCGGTGGAACTCGATCCGTCGCTCAAGGCGACGCTCGAGATGATCGGCGAAGCGGACATCAGGATTTCCGAAGCGGCCGAAGACCTGCGCCGCTATCTCGATGGCATGGAAATCGACCCCGAGAGACAGCGGCAAGTGGAATCCAGGCTCGACAGCGCGCATGAGCTGGCGCGCAAGCACCGGCTCGAACCCCACCAGCTACAGGCACATCTCGCGACGATGCAGACCGAGTTGGAAAACCTTGAAAATGCTGAAAGCCGCCTCGAAGAGCTGACGGAAAAAGTCACCCGGGCGAAAAGCAATTACCTGGAGTCTGCCAAGAAGCTGTCGGCAATCAGGGTCAGCAACGCCACCCGGCTTGGCAGCGAAGTCAGCGCGGTGATGCAAAAACTCGGCATGCCCGGCGGACGCTTTGTTTGCCAGGTGACGGAAGTAACTGAATCGAATTACTCGGCCAAGGGCCTGGATGACATCGAGTTCCTGGTCACCGCCAACCCGGGACAGCCCGAACAAGCGATAGCCAAGGTCGCCTCAGGCGGCGAGCTGTCGCGTATCAGCCTGGCGGTCCAGGTAATACTGGCCGATAGCAGCCGCGTCCCCAGCCTGGTGTTCGATGAGGTCGACAGCGGTATCGGCGGCGGTGTTGCGGAAATTGTCGGTCGGCGTCTGCGCGAACTCGGCGCGCGTTGCCAGGTGATGTGCGTAACTCATCTCCCGCAGGTGGCGAGCCAGTCCCACCAGCACCTGCGCATCATCAAGATCACCGATGGCAAGACCACGCGAACGGCGCTCAGTCACCTCGAAGGCGAAGAAAAAGTCGAAGAACTCGCACGCATGCTCGGCGGCGTGGAGATCACGACCAAGACCCGGGAACATGCGCGGGAAATGATCTCCCAGGCTACCGGCAGCTAGGTTTCCGGCACTGACTATTTCTTGTCCAGGTGCGGGCAGTCCGGGGTCAGGCAGCGGCCGTAAAGAATCATGGAATGCGCGGCCAGGCTGAAGCCATGTTCCTTCGCGATCTTCTCCTGCTGGTTTTCGATTACCGGGTTCATGAATTCTTCGATGCGGCCACAATCGTTGCACACGATATGATCGTGATGAACGCCGGTATCCAGCTCAAAAACAGAATGACCGCCCTCGAAATTATGCCGCGACACCAGGCCGGCCGTCTCGAACTGGGTAAGAACCCGATAGACAGTTGCCAAGCCTATATCCTCGCCCGAATCCAGCAGAGACTTGTAGATATCCTCGGCGCTCATGTGGCGATGGCCACTGCTTTCGAGGATGGTCAAAATCCGCATCCGCGGCAGCGTTACTTTGAGTCCCGCTTTCCTCAGTTCACTGCGTTCCATCGAATTTCTCGCCTGCGAGCCTGTCTGATACGCTATGATGCCACGCCTGCAGGCTTGCGGCAGCCTGTGGCCGACAATAATTGTGCCCAGGACATGAGCTGACCGGTAAATGAATACGCATACAGACCATTATAGTTATATTCCGCGGGTTCGCCGATTGAGCCTGGTTGCGGCGATGCTCGTCGCTGCTGCCTTGACCGGCGGCTGCGTCTATCGCATCAATATTCAGCAGGGCAACCTGCTCGATACCGATCTCATAGAGCAAGTCGAAGTCGGCATGACCCGCACACAAATCCGGTTTTTGCTGGGTACGCCCTTGGTCAGCAACCCGTTCGACAAGGACCGCTGGGATTATTATTACTATTTCAAAGCGGGGAAAACCCGCGAAAAAACCACCCAGCATTTTGTGGTTTTCTTTGACGGCGACCAGGTAAGTCATTTTGACAGGCCAGGCGGGGAGCCTTTGGCCGAGGAAGCGTCGGTCACCGAGGCATCGGCTGCGGAAGCATCGACCGGGAAAGCGCCGGCCGGGAAAACATCAACTGGGAAAGCGTCAGGCTACTGATCGGTTTTCCGGGTCCTGCCCATGGTTTTACCCTGCGCGGCCAGGTGCCGCCGAATCTCCCGCGGGTCCGCTTGCAACGGGCGGTATATCTCGATGCGCTCGCCGTTAGCGAGCCGGTGATCGAGCTTCACCCGTTTGCCGAATATCCCCACGACCAGCTTGGCAAGATCGATTTCCGGGAATTTCTGCGTTATCCGGGACAACGCGATGGCCTCTTCGATGGTGGTGCCGGCAGGCACGCTGACCCGCAGGATCAGTTGCTTGTCCGGTCTCGCGTAGGCGACTTCGATAGCGATGTAGTCTGTGTCAGGCATAGACGGACTCAGCGCGTCTCGAGAAGGCATCGACCAGGGTATTGCCGATATCTTCGAATAACGGGCTCAGGATCATCGACATGAGTGGACTGGCAAAATCAAACTGGAGGTCCAGTTCGACCTTGCAGGCGTCGTCGCGAAGTTCCGCAAAGGTCCAGTTCCCTTCGAACATGCTGAATGGCCCTTCTTCCAGCACCATGTAAATACCCGAGTAAGGTTCCATCCGGTTGGTGGTGGTAAAACTTTTGCGAAATGTGCCCTTGCTGACTTCCAGCCTGGCCAGCACCCGGCCGGGCTCACGACTCAGCACTTCCGAATCGCTGCACCACGGCAAAAACTCCGGGTATCGCGGGATATCGTCCACCAGCGAGAACATTTGCCGGGCGCTGAACGGCACCAGCGCACTTCGGCGGATTCGTTTCACGCCCCGATTAATCTCCGATCTTTGCCAGGTAGTCCGAAACTATACCGCCACTCGATGCTTCGATCAGCACCAGGATCACCGCGGCCGGTGCGACATAGCGCGCCAGGAAGCGCCAGCTCTTGTACATCAGCCCGGTACCGCAGCTCAGTTCGTCGCTGGTCGAATTCCTGCACATCACCCAGCCGGCGAATATTGTGATCATCAAGCCGCCGAGCGGCAGTGCAATATTGCTGATCAGGTAATCGAGGTTGTCGAAAAAAGTCCCTTTAAAGAATGTCTTGTCTTGCCACAGGTTCCACGAAAACACCGTGCCAAAACCGATCACCCAGGTAAATCCGCCGAGTATGCTGGCAGCTACGCCTCTTTTGATGCCCTTGCTCTCCGTCATCCAGGCGACCGCAGGCTCGATCATGCCGATCGACGAGGTCCAGGCGGCGAAACTCAGCAAGATGAAAAACAGCGTGCCAAAAAACACGCCGCCAGGCATATGCCCAAAAGCCAGCGGCAGGGTCTGGAAGATCAACCCGGGTCCGGCATCCGACTCCAGGCCATAGGAAAAAACCACCGGAAAAATAATCAGCCCCGCCAGCAAGGCGATCCCCGTGTCCGCCAGCACCACGAGTATCGAAGTACTGGTGATCGATGTACCTTCCGGCAAATAAGCGCCATAGGCCATCACCGCGCCCATGCCCAGGCTCAGCGTGAAGAAGGCATGGCCCAGTGCAATCAACACGCCGTTGGGCGTCAGTGCACTGAAATTCGGCGAGAACATGAACTCGACGGCCTGACCGAAATAGCCGGAATTCATGCTGAACGCCAGCAACACCAAAAGCAACACCAGCAAGGCCGGCATCAGGATTTTCACCAGGCGCTCCAGACCTCTTTGCACCCCCTGCGCCACGACAGCGACCGTAATTACAACAAAAACCGTGTGCCAGAAAGCGGAGATTTTCCAGCTACCCGATAGCTCGTCGAATATCAACTTGACCTGAGCCGCGTCGGCATCGACAAAGGTGCCGCTGGCAGTCGAAAAAACATAGGACATCGCCCAGCCGGCGATGACGCTGTAGAAAGAAAGAATCAACACGCCGGCGATGATGCCCATGATGCCGACCAGGGCCCAGTTGCGGCTGCCACCCTCCTCTTCGCCGACGATCCCCATCGTCGTGACCGGGTTGCGCCGGCCACGCCGGCCGATCAGGATCTCCGACATCATGATCGGCAGACCGACCGCGAAAACGCAGAGCAGGTAAATCAGGACAAAGGCGCCACCGCCGTTTTCACCCGCGATGTAGGGAAACTTCCAGATATTTCCCAGACCGACCGCCGAGCCGGTAACCGCGAGGATAAAGGCCATGCGCGTCGACCACTGGCCCTGCAGGGATTGGCGCTTTCCGTTGGCAGCCGTTTGATTATTCATAGTTCTTATTCCAACCTACCGCGAAATCCGCGATTCTGGATGAAATTCAATCCGCAGACAACTCAACATCGAATGGGCCGCCTCCGCAAAATGCATGCAAAGCAATATTTTCCGGCCACTCCCCGGTAGAATGCGCGCGAACAGGACTTAGAAACCATGGCAGCAAGGAAAAAAAAGCAAGGTACGGGCTCGAAAGTCATCGTGACCAACCGCAAGGCGCGGCACGATTTCTTCATCGAGGACAACCTCGAGGCCGGACTGGCACTACAGGGCTGGGAGGCAAAAAGCCTCAGGGCCGGCCGTGCCCAGCTCAAGGAAAGCTACGTGGTCATCAAAGATGCCGAGGCGTGGTTGCTGGGCGCGCACTTTTCTCCGCTGAGTTCCGCATCGACGCATGTCAAGACCGACCCGACCCGGACCCGGAAATTGCTGCTCCACCGCCGCGAACTCGACCGGCTGATCGGTTCCGTCGAGCGCAAAGGCTATACGCTGATCCCGCTGAGCCTGTACTGGAAAAAAGGCCGCGCCAAGCTCGACCTGGGTCTCGCCAAGGGCAAGAAACAGCACGACAAGCGCGCTTCAGACAAAGACCGCGACTGGAAGCGGCAAAAAGAACGCATCCTGAAGCACAGCTAGCCGATCTTTAATTTTGCGCGCCAGACCCCGTTTCAGGCACGGCAAAGGTGTAGAATAGACAATCTGGGGGGCGACCTGGCTTCGACGTGGGTAGCGAACCTCCGGGTGCATGCCGAGGTGCAGGGTTCCTCGTTAATCCAACTGCAAACTGTATAGTTGCAAACGACAACAACTACGCACTGGCGGCTTAAATCCCGCTAGCGTCCGCGACAATATTTTCTTGTGGATATGTTTCGGGCGTCACCTTACACAAGATCGCGACTGGAATTTGTTCAGGGTTTCAGCGTTAACAAGTTCTGAACTGGTTGTCGGTTTTCCCTGCCCGTCGGGTAGCCGATAATAAGATCAATAGACCGGATAAGCATGTAGATCCCTGAGCAGAGTGCTTGCGGACGCGGGTTCGATTCCCGCCGCCTCCACCAAAAACAAAGCTCGCCTTTATGGCGGGCTTTTTATTGGGCGACATCGATGAGAACCCGCGTTGCGCGTGAAATTCCGTAGCACGTGGATGTGCAAATGCCGCGAAGGCCAAGGATGGCCGAGAGCGGCGCGCCTCTGCGGTCGTGACCGCGTCTCCGGGTTTTCCCAACACCCCCATGCAAAGGGCCGCGGTGCTTCTGCAATGGCAAGCGCTTCTTTCTCAAGGTCGATGGCGGCAAACTGCCAGGTGAGGAAAAGCTTGGCAAGTACGTGCTGCGGATCGATTCGCAAGGCATCCAGGTTGGCCAGGACCGCATTGGCCCAATGCCCGCCGAGAGACGCCCGGTAGCTACGCACAAACGCGTAACGGGTCGGGGAAATGGCAGCAATCTTTTCCAGTTCCCGGTCGGCCTCGTCCAGCCGGTTTCTGTCGATCAGTGCAAAAACGTAATTACCTGTAGTCGGGATCGACAGCGGATCGAGCCGCAGCATCGTTTCGAACGCGGCAAAGGCCTCGGCATAGCGTCCGAGGTTTTGACCGAGGAGGAGTCCCATCCAGTTGTAAACGATGGAATAGTTGGGGTTGATCTGAATGGCCTGTCTGAAGTGTATCTGGGCTTCTTCCAGATTCTTCTGGAACCACAAGACAAAACCAGTGGCGGCATGGGCTTCGGCGAGGGTCGGATCAAGGGCTATCGCCCGCTCGGCATAAGGTGCGGCTCTGGCAATGGCGTCGGTGATGGTCAAGGCGCCATATTGCTCGCGTGTTAGCAAGAGGATGGCAATGGCCAACTCCGCATGGCCAAGCGCATAATCGGGGTCGAGCGCTATCGCCTTTTCAAACTCGCGAACCGCGCCCTCAAGTGTGGCCCGGATCCGCTGAACCACCAGGTACCGACCACTCGGGAAGCTTAATGATAGGAAAGACCGTGGCTGTGACCTCGATCAACAACCAAGCCACAACCGCATAGGCTGCTGCTACGCGAAATACGTTACGCCGCTTGAGTTCGCGAAAAATGGACATCAGTGGGTTCCCCCGCCCTTCGCTAGGTACAACCCTACGCTTTTGGACGATTTTAGGCCACCTTGCATGCCGTGACGCCGGTCACGGAAGTCCCGGTCTTGCAATGCGAGAGTATTCCGATTGAAAACGAAAATTCAATGAGAAGTCATTGAAATTTATACGATTGCGCCTCGACATGGCGCCAGGACAAAGACATGGCACGCAGAATGTCGGACATCAAAAAGCCGGTTGCACGGAAAAAAGTGCAGCTGGCCAAACGCTACCAGGAACTGGATCTGATTTGCCACAGCAACGAACAGATCCTGCAGATCCGTGGCGTGCAAAACGCATTGACAGAGTTGGTCGAGCGCTGCGTAAACCATCTCGATGTCTCGCTGGCAATCGTTATTTTGCGCGACAAGGGGATCAACATCCGCCGCGACAGCAGCGCGCATTCGCTGGATAACGCGGCCAGGGTCATCCGTGAACTGGAAAGGGATCTCGATGCCTGGCTGCAAGTGGCGAACAAAAACGTGGTGGTCAGCGACCGGTCTTCAGCGAGGCGCAAAGAAATCCTGCCGGGTGGTTCGTGCAAGAGCCTGGCCGCCCCGATCCTGGTCAGCGGCAACCAGGTCGAAGGCATACTGTTTGTCGCCAATGGCCCCGACTCGCCGGATTTCGGCAAACGCGAACAGACTTTGCTGCAGGCGATCGCCGCCAATATCGCCCGGATCATGCAGGCTCGCTATGACAATCTGACCGGTCTGATCAACCGCATGGAGTTCGAATACCGTCTCGGAACAATACTGTCCGGCAAGAACGGCAAGTCGGCGAGCCATTGCGTGCTCCACCTGGATCTCGACGACATGAAAACCATCGAGGAATCGCTCGGCCACCAGGCCTGCGACCAGGTGATCCGGCAAGTCGCATTGCTGTTGTCCGGAGACCTTGACGGGATGGGCCCGGTGGCGCGGATCGGCGATGACGAATACGGCATCCTGATTGGCGACTGCTCGCTCGATCAGGGTTGGTGCATCGGCCAGGACATTCGGCGAGCCATCGGCGATCTGAGCATCGTCTGGGATGACCGCCCCATCAAGCTGACGGTCAGCATCGGCGTGGCGCGGCTGGCCGCCGAGTCGGATACTGTCGAGAGCGCCCTGGCGGCGGCAAAAATCGCCTGCATCGTCGCCAAGGATCGCGGCCGCGACCGGGTCGCGCTGTATCAGCATCACGATGCCATGTTGTTGCACAGCCTGGAACGCATGCAGGGCGTCGAGGGCATCCAACAGGCGTTACGCGATGACAATTTCTATCTTTACTGCCAGCGTATCCAACCGTTAAGGGGGCGCGGAAAAAGTCCGCATTTTGAAATCCTGCTGCGCGGCATAGACCACGACGGCAAGCCGATTGCACCCAGCGAATTCCTGTCGCACGCCGAGCATAGCCGGCTGATGCCCGCGATCGATCGCTGGGTGATACGCCAGACCCTGGATCTGCTCGGCAAACATCGCGTGGTACTCACAGAATCGAAAAGCCTGTTCGCGATCAACCTGTCCGGCCAGTCGCTTTGCGACAGCGGTTTCCTGGATTTCGTCGCCGGCGAATTCGCGCGCGCCGATATTCCCCCGCAAGCGATTTGCTTCGAGATAACCGAAACAGCGGCGATTCTCGATATGAATCGCGCGGCAGAATTCATGGCTGCGCTGAAGAAGATCGGTTGTCATTTTTCACTCGATGATTTCGGCGCCGGCCTGAGTTCCTTTTCCTATTTCAAGACACTACCCATCGATTTCCTGAAAATCGATGGCCAGTTCATCACGGAAATTCTCGATGACGAGGCTTCCAGTGCGATCGTCGAAGCCATTACCCGGATGAGCCATGCGATGGGTGTGCAGACCATCGCCGAATACGTGAAAAACAATTCCATCAAAGCGCACCTGAAAGAAATCGGCGTCGATTATGTGCAAGGTTATGGCATCGCCAGGCCCCGGCCGCTTGCCGAGGAACTGGAATCGCTGGCCGCATTGCTCAAACCGGCAGGCAAGTCCAAACGCGCCTGACCCACATCAGTATCCTAAACACCCCGCCGGGCTACCTATAAGGTACGGCCAACGATTACTATTGATCGCCTGAATCGTCGATAGAGGGGACTGCCATGGGCCAACGTGAAATCGTCATGCTCGGTCACGGTGAAATCGGCCGCGCCCTCGAGTCCGCCCTGGTGCCAAGACACCGCATATCGATCTGGGAGAAAGACCTGGATACCGGGGTGGAAAATATCCCTCTCGAGGAAGTGGTTGAGCCAGGTTGCGATCTGATCCTGTTTGCCATCCCCACGAGTCCGCATCGGGAAATCGCTGAAAGAGTCCATCGAGCGGCGCCGCATGAGGTGGCCTGCCTGACCATTGCCAAGGGACTCGATGCCGATGGCCATACACCCGCGGACATCATGCAGGCTGTTTTTGGCAACGAGCGACAATTCGGCGTGCTCTATGGGCCCATGATCGCAGAGAACATGCTCGCCGGCCTGCCTGGTTTTGCCACGGTCGCTGCGCAATCCGAGGCGGTCATTTCGCTGGTTCTCGAGCTGTTTGCCGGCAGTCATCTGCACGTATCAGGCAGCCACGATGTGGTCGGTGCGTCGTGGGCGGTCATTCTCAAGAATGTCTATGTCCCGCTGGTCGGCGCAGCAGACGAGCTGGCCCTGGGGGCCAACATTCGCGGTTTTTTGCTGGCCGCGGCATTGAACGAGCTGGCGCGGATCGTGCAGAAATTCGGTGGCGAGGTGAAGACCGTGTATGGACTGCCCGGCGCCGGCGACCTGATCACGACGGCGACCAGTTCGGGCTCCCACCATCGCAACGCCGGCATGAAACTGGCCGCCGGTCAGACCGATGAATTGCTGGCCAGCGGCACCAACATTCGCGGCGAAGGATTTCACGCGCTGCGAATGCTCGATCAGCACAAGTTGATCGAGTTTGCCGATTTTCCGGTGGTCAGCGCGATGCGAGACCTGCTCGACAAACCGAAAAACGCACGGGCAATCATCCTCAAGCTGTGCGAGAACGCCTCGCTGCTGCAATGACGCTTGACCCCAAAAGCCTGGTGGCACACCGCGGGTGGCCATCAAGTTACCCGGAAAATACGCTGGCCGGTTTTTGTGCGGCTATAGACGCCGGTGCAGGCAATCTCGAGTTCGACGTGCAGTTGACCCGCGACCAGGTTCCGATGGTGATTCACGATCACACGAGCAAACGTACCGGGACGAGTAATGAGGATCTGTTTGCGCTGGGTGCGCAAGAAGTTCGCGGTCTGTCTGCCGGCCAACCTAAACGATTTGGCGATCGTTTCGCCGATTCCACGATTCCGTCGCTGGCGGACGTTATCGCCATGCTGGATGATTTTGCCGGTCAGGTTTTTGTCGAAATCAAAGGCGCCAGCATTTTGCGCTTTGGCAAAGACCGCTGCATCGATGCGATCCTGCCACTGACCGATCGGCTGGGTACTCGCGGCGTGATTATTTCCTTCGACCCGGAAGCAGTATCGATGGCGCAAAGCAAAGGCGCCAGACAAACCGGCTGGGTAATCAGCGCATACGATAAACAGACACTGAGCGCTGCGGCCGACCTGCAACCCGATTACCTGTTTGTAAAACGCTCCAGGATCGCGCACAAAAAATTACCCCCAAACGAAAATTGGCGCTGGGTCGTTTACGATGTCAAGACGCCAAAGCAGGCGCACGAATTATTCGATCGTGGCGCGGACCTGGTGGAAACGGATTTTATCGGGGAATTCCTGGCAAACGGCGATCGAGACAGTGACTAGCAACCCCAACGACCGCCAGTGGACATTGGTCCTCGATCAAGGTGGCCATGCGACTCGTGCGCTGGTATTCGATGAAACCGGAGATACAGTCGCCGAGCACGAAGTCGGGATCGGCGCCAGCCATCCATCGCCCGGCAGAGTCGAGCATGATGCGGGCAAGCTGATCGCATCCGTTGCCGAGTGCCTCGACCGGCTTGCCGCTCAGCTGGGCGCGCAGACAGCGATGGTCCGCAGCGCGGCCTTGTGCACACAACGGTCCAGCATCGTGTGCTGGTCCAGACAAACGGGCGCCCCGCTTTCGCCCGTTATCTCGTGGCAGGACACGCGTGCCGCGGACAACCTGGAAAGTCTTTCACTGAGTCAGCCGGAGGTAGCGGAAATCACCGGCCTGCCCCGCTCGCCGCATTACGGCGCCAGCAAATTACGCTGGTGCCTCGAGCATCTCGACGGTGTGCAAGCGGCCCGGCAGAAAAACGACCTGGCCTTCGGCCCGCTCGCCAGCTTCATCTTGTACAACCTGAGCCAGGGCCGGCAATTCGCCGTCGATCCATGCAATGCCTCGCGCACCTTGCTGTGGGATATCCGCACCGGCCAATGGTCATCACGGTTACTGGATGCTTTTGCTATCGATGAGTCGTTGCTACCGGCGATCCAGCCGAATCGCTATGCCTGGTGCGATCTGCGGCTCGGCGAGACATCGGTGCCGCTGACCATCGTTACCGGCGATCAATCGGCGGTCCCGTTCGCCTTCTCCGACAACCCGGTGGACCAACTCTTTCTCAACCTGGGGACCGGCGCGTTCCTGCAACGGCCGGTGGCGGAATACCTGGTCTGCGAAGGATTGCTACGCAGTATCTTGTTACAGGATGGACACGATGCAATGTTCGCGCTCGAAGGCACGATCAATGGCGCCGGCGCCGCACTGAGCTGGTTCGCCGATTCACAGCAGATCGGCGAGGACGAACTGTTCGCCCAACTGCCGGAATGGCTCGCGAATAATGCCGATCCTCCGTTATTCGTGAACGCAATCGGTGGCCTGGCCGCACCGTTTTGGGTCAGCGACGCGGAATCGGGGTTTATCGGCGAGGGCGATATCGGCGAACAAGCGGTCGCGGTCATCGAGAGCATCGCATTTTTGGTCGAGGCCAATTTACAGGCCATGGAAAGCTGCATGCCGGGAGTAAAAAATATTGTTGCCAGCGGTGGCCTGGCGGAACTCGATGGTTTGTTGCAGCGTGTCGCCGACTTGAGCGGCATCCCCGTGCAGCGTTCGACCAACCTGCAGGCAACCGCCTATGGCGGCGCCCGCCTCGCCAACCCGGTGTTGCCGGTGTTGACGGTGGATGACGAGTTTGTACCGGCTACCAATAACGCGATCGCGATCAATGATCGCTACCGGGAATGGCGTAAACACTTGCAGCAGATGATTGACAAAAAAAAGGCCAGTGCACCTGGGTGAGCCGGGTCCGGGTCTGCTAAAGTGCCCTGCCCTTTTGCTTGAAATGGATGCCAGACGATGAGCAAAACCCCTGTTGTTGCCACGGTCCTGAGCCTGCTTTTTCTGGTATCGGCACCCGGTCATACGGAACCCGACCTGATCGCCTTCACGGACGCGCGTTTCGCTGCACACAGCGAGCTGGCACAGCGGATCTGGCACTTTGCCGAGCTGGGTTATCTCGAGGAAAAAAGCAGCGCGTTGTTGCAAACGACATTGGCCGAGGCCGGGTTTGAATTGGAAACCGGTATCGCCGGTATCCCGACCGCTTTCGTCGCCAGCGCCGGTTCGGGTGAGCCGGTCATCGCTTTCCTGGCCGAATACGACGCCCTCCCCGGCATCACCCAGACCGCATCGCCGGTACGCGAGGAAATCCCGGGGCAGGCCGGCAGCCATGCCTGTGGTCACAACCTGTTGGGGACGGCATCGGTTGGCGCGGCCATCGCCGTCAAACACTGGCTGGAGCAAACCGGTAGCAAGGGCACCGTACGCCTTTATGGCACGCCAGCCGAGGAAGGGGGTTCGGGCAAGGTTTACATGGCGCGCGCCGGGCTGTTCGACGATGTCGATGCGGTGCTCGCCTGGCATCCGGATGATGAATCTCGCGTGCAAGGTAATTCTTCGCTGGCCAACCGTTCGGCCAAATTCCGCTTCCATGGAGTTTCCGCGCACGCGGCGGCGGCGCCGGAAAAGGCACGCTCGGCGCTGGATGCCGTCGAAGCCTTTAATTTCATGATCAACCTGATGCGCGAGCACGTGCCGCAGGAGACCCGTATCCATTACGTGATCACGGCCGGTGGCCACGCGCCCAACGTCGTCCCCGATTTTGCCGAGGTGTATTACTACGTGCGCCATCCCGATACGCGGACGCTGTTGCAGATTTGGGAGCGGGTCGAAGCCGCGGCAACAGCGGCGGCAATGGGCACCGGCACGACGATGGACCGCGAGATCATCCATGGCAATCACGCCCTGTTGTCCAACATGACGCTGGCCGAAACCATGCAGAAAAACCTGGAAAAAGTTGGCGGTGTTCACTACAACGCCAAAGAAAAAGCGTTCGCCGAGGCAATTTATCCCACGTTGGACCAGCCGGAATATGCCCTGGGCAGCGAAGCCACGATCATGCCGATCAAGCTGGAGAACACCAGCGGATCGACCGATGTTGGCGATGTCAGCTGGAACGCGCCGACGGTCGAGCTACGCGCGGCGACCTGGGTGCCTGGCACTGCGGCACATACCTGGCAGGCGGTCGCGGCCGGTGGCACCAGCATCGGCATCAAGGGTGTGCAAGTGGCGGCCAAGACCCTGGCGCTGACTGCCAGGGATCTGTATGCCGATCCGGAGTTACTGGCCCGGGTGCAAAAAGAATTTGACGAAAAACGCGGCGCCGATTTTATTTATGAACCGTTGCTCGGCGACCGTGAGCCGCCGCTGGATTTCCGCAAATAAATTTAGCGCCGGCGCACCTGCGGGTTCATGACCGGGTCACCCGGAGAGAAAGCAATTACTGCCGGTTGCCCGTTCTCATAGCGCGCGAGCGCCGCGCGCAGATGATCGATGCGCCGCTCACCACCAACACCCGGTGTTTGCCGGAGCCTGAGTATGGCCTGCGCCTGGAAGGCCTGCGCATCTTCAAAACGCCGGTTGGCGGCGCTGGCCATCGCCAGCGTTTCCAGCGTATCGACACCAGGACGCGCGTCGTGGACCAGGTGCGCCAGCTCCAGCGCCAGCAGCAGCCCGCCATCCGCCGGCGAGATCGCGAGCGCCCGATCGAGCGCAACCAGCGCTCCGGCACAATCCCGCTGCGCCAGGTTGGCAAGCGCGAGACGATACCAAAACACCGCGATACCATTATCGGCCGCGGCCAACAATTGGTAATGGGTCCCGGCATCGGCGTAACGTCCCGCGCGCATCAGGCTGCCCGCCAGCATCAACCGCGCTTCGCGCAAGCTGTCATCGAGTAACAGCGCCGCGGCATATTGTTGGTCCGCCCTGTCTTGCTGGCCCAGCGATTCCAGGGCCATCCCGTAGCGGTAGTATACGGATAGATCATCCAGCCCCAACGCCAGCGCGCGCTCAAGGGCGGTTGCCGCTGCGTCGATGCGGCCGACCAGTTGCAAGGCCTGGCCCAGCGTGGCCAGCGCATAGGCATCGTCCGGGTTCAATACCAGCGCTTTTTCGATTTCGGCCACCGCCATGGAATCCTTGCCCGCACGCAACAGCGCGAGACCGCGTTCGAGGTAAAGCTGACTGCTGCGCGACAACGACTCCACGGCCGCCAGCACCGGGTCGGCAACGGGTGGCCGCGTCTGCCCGGCCAGCGCCAGCTGTTTTTTCGCCGCCTCCATCTGGCCGGCTTGCCTGAGCGCCTGGGCCAGTGGGTAATGCAACTGGTTCGCCGCCGGGTTCAGGCGCAAGGCCCTGCCCAACAGCGCGATCGCCCGCTGGTAATCGCGCTGCCTGATCGCGATCCGGGCAAGACCGGCCAGCGCGGCGATATGCTCCGGCTGGCGGCTCAGCAATGACACAAGACTTTTTTTCGCTGCCGATTCGCGACCATCGCTGAGCTCGCTTTGCGCAAGCCTGAACGCCGCGGCCGAGTAGCTCGGGTCGATCAACAGCGCTTTGCGGTACCAGCGAACCGCCTCGGCAGGTTTGCCCTGTTCTTGCTGTGCATAACCCAGCAGGTAATTCCAGAGAAACTCGTTCGGATCGTACGCGACCGCACGCGAGAAGGCGGCTTCGGCCGCATACATCAGGTGATGCGCGAGATAAAGCCTGCCGAGCTCGCCATAGGCGATGCCGGTGTCGCGCTCCGACGGGGCCGCGCCGAGCGCCTGCTCCAGCTCCTGCCGGCCGGCGCGCAATGCCTCGGCGACCGGCGGTTCGAAGGAGCCGAGGTCCGGCCACGGCATCTCCGCCCCGGCCGGGGTCATTGCGTTTCCTGGCAACAGTGAAAAGCCTGCGAGCAATACCAGGCCCGCCACGGAGACAGCGGTCGGACGATGCCGTCGCTGCAACCGCCCGCTCATTCGCCGCTGGCCCCGCCGCCTTTTCTCAATGTGTGATAACGACCGGCATCGAGCCCGTTCCAGTGTTCGCGTTGCCGATCCGGCCAGACGACATCGACGCGGTATTTGCCGGGTTCCTTTTTGCCCAGACCGAAAACCACCCGGGGATCGCTGGCCGATGCATAGCTGCCATCGGTACCGGTGCGCCCGAGTCGAATTTTTCCGTCACCGCCGCTGATACTGACCAAGGCGCCGAGCTGATCGACGCGGCCACCGGCATCGGTCAGCCTGAAACCGATCCAGCCGGCGTGGTTTCCGGCCTGGTTGAGCAACAGGCGTGCCGGACCCGCGTTGTTGGCGACCAGCAGGTCTATATCCCCATCGTTGTCGATATCACCCGCTGCCACGCCGCGACTGATCTCAGCCACGTCAAAAACCGGGTCATCGGCGAGCTCGAACAACTTGAATCGGGCGTTCCCCAGGTTGACAAAAAGCTGGTTGGCCTGGCCGAGTGGATAGGGGTCGCCGCGATCGACCCATTCCTGCTTGCGAGTGACCGCGCCGTTGGCGACAAACAAATCCAGCCAGCCATCGTTATCGTAATCAATCCAGACCGTGCCAAAACCGGTGTAGGCAAAACTGGCGCCCGCCAGGCCGGCGGTCGCCGTGCGGTCTTCGAACCAGCCGCTGCCATCGTTGACATACAGCGTGTTGGTTTCCCGCGCCAGGTGGGTCATCAGCAGATCCATGTCGCCATCGCCGTCAAAATCGGCGGCGGCCACACCCATGCTGGCCTCCGGCGCACCATCCATGTTCACGGCGACTCCCGACAAATACGCCTCATCGTGAAAGCGCCCTTCGCCATCATTGATCCACAACTGGTTCGGCACGCCGTCGTTGGCCACGTAGATGTCGATCGCCAGGTCGCCGTTGAAATCGGCGGCCACGACCCCGAGCGCACCACCGGTCACTGCATGGATGCCGGCGGCCCGGCTGACATCGGCAAAGCGGCCATCGCCCAGATTCCGGTACAAAGTGTCGTGTTGCGGCCGGTACACCTTGGGTGAGCAATAATCCCTGGCGCTGGTCGTCGACCGGCACGGCTTGTTGCCGGCAATCGTATAATCCACGTAATTGCCGACATAAATATCGAGCAGGCCATCGCCATCGTAATCGACAAAACTGCTGCTGACGCTCCACGCCGGATCGCCGACGCCGGCGGCCGCGGTCACATCGGAAAAGGTCCCATCGCCGTTGTTATGCAATAACTGGTTCGGGCCGAAATTGCTGACATACAGATCGACATACCCATCGTTATCGAAATCACCGGTTGCGACCCCCATGCCATAGGCCGGTGCGAAAATGCCCGCCTATTGCGTGACATCGGTGAAACGGAGACGATCTGACCCTCCATCGCCAGAATCGTTGCGATACAAACGATCGGTCAGCGGTAATTCATGTTGCGGCGGGAAAGTCGCCGCGGCAATCTTTTTGTCCGCCCCGAGCATTGCGCCCTGCACCAGGTAAATATCCAGGTCGCCATCGTTGTCATAGTCGAACAGAGCTGCGCCGGATCCCATCATCTCCGCGTAGTACAACTCTCCGGACATGCCGTTGAAGTGGACGAAATCGAGGCCGCTGGCGACCGTAATATCCACAAAGGGCTTAGCCTTCGCGGTATCGGGTTCGGCCGACGATGCCGTTACGGCCGTAAATACCACGAGCAGCAGATACAATTTTGACTTGGTGCCGGGATGGTTCATCGGTCTGGCTTGAAACGCTCGCGGAACTTTTGCGGCGGGCACCGCCGCTGTGGTGCCTAGGTTAGAAGTCAGCGCAAACAAAAGTCAATGCGCCAGATTACGGTGGTATCCTGCCGCCTTCCGCGAAAGGATATGGCCATGACTCAGGATGGATCAATAAAGGTCGTTATCGCCGCCCTGGTCGGCAATTTTACGATTGCCGTAACCAAGTTTGCCGCGGCTGCGTATACCGGCAGTTCCGCGATGCTCAGCGAAGGCGTCCATTCGCTGGTCGATACCGGGAACCAGGCGCTGATGTTGCTGGGAATATCCCGGTCCAAGAAACCGGCCGACGAAAAGCACCCCTTTGGTTATGGCATGGAGCTTTATTTCTGGGCCTTCGTCGTCGCGTTGCTGCTGTTTTCGCTGGGCGCCGGCGTCTCGATCTACGAGGGCATCCTGAAAATCAGGATCCCGCACCCGATGACCAGCCCCGGCGTCAACTACGTCGTCCTGGGCGCCGCATTTCTGATCGAACTGTGGGCATGGACGATTGCGTTCAACGAGTTCAAGGGGAGTATCGGGCGAGGCGGCTTCTGGCAGGCCACGCGCACCAGCAAGAACCCGGCCGTTTTCACGGTGCTGTTCGAGGACACGGCGGCCCTGTTGGGACTGCTGGTCGCTTTTGCCGCCATCGCCGCGAGCCAGATACTCGACATGCCGGTCCTCGATGGCGTCGGCTCGCTGGTCATCGGCCTGATTCTCGCGCTGACCGCGATCATCCTGGTCATCGAATGCAAGGCCCTGTTGATCGGTGAAGCGGCAAGCCCGGCGATCATCAAAGGCATCCGCGAACTGGCCAATGAACAGCCGGAAGTCCTGGGCATCAATGAACTGAGAACCATGCACTTAGGTCCCGAGGACGTGTTGCTGGCCTTGAGCCTGGACTTCAAAAATAACCTGAACGCGGGTCAGGTCGAGGTCACGGTGAGCCGCCTCGAAAAGCAAATCAAGGAACGCTACCAGGAAATACGCAGGGTTTTTATCGAAATTCAGTCACCCGGCGCCGCGGCCGACTGAGCTCAGTGCACACGGCTGGATGTGGCTGGATTGGAACCATCGCCATCAAACAAAACCTGGTCGAACACGCGAACCAATGCGTCCGCATCCTGCGCCCCTGCGACCGCGTATTTGCCGTTGAGGATGTAGTTGGGCACACCGCTCACGCCTAGCTGGCGCAGGTGTTTTTCTTCGGCGCGGACTTCTGCCAGGCCGCTGTCCCAGCGCTGAAATCTACCGATCGCTTCCGCGTCGAGACCGGCCTGGCGGGCAAGCACGGATAACAGGTCATGGTCGCCGATATCCCTGCCGTGTTCGAAAAAATTACTGAACAACAGATCGACCAGCCGGTTTTGCTGCGGACCGGGACCGGCTATCTGAATCAGGCGATGTGCATTCAGCGTGTTGGGTATGCGTTCGAGTTGGTCGAAGCGGAAAATAATCCCCTCTTTTTCGCCCACCACGGTCAGTTCATCGAGAAACGGCTGGACCAGTTCGCGTCCACCGAAGCGTTTGTCCAGGTATTCGTCGAAAGACATGCCCTCGACCGGCATATCCGGATTCAGTTGAAACGGGTGCCACAAGACCTTGGGCGGGTCGTCACCCTGGATATGGGTCAGCGCTTGCTCAAGCCGGCTCTTCCCCAGGTAGCACCAGGGGCAAATGAAATCAGCGACGGCATCGACTTGCAGGCTCATGAATTTCGGTATCTCCGTTTGCATGTACCCGATATAAGGTTAGACAGCGGAAAAACCAAGTGTTTGCACAAAATGTGCAAGACTAATCTAGATAATTGAAACTAAATATAGACTATAACACTATGTTTTATCGAGCTTTGTTAATATTCCCACCAAGTCGTTTTCCACCAGACCGTGAACTCTTCCAGATCGATTGCCCCATCGCAATTGGTATCGATCATCGAAAACCCCTCGGCCGTCTGCTGGGTCGTGACCTCCGGCGACAGCGTTTTCAACAGGCTCTGAAACTCCTTGAAATCGAGATGGCCGTTGCCGTCGCTATCGAAGTAGGCAAAGTTCGAACTGATGTCTTCCTGGCGTTTTTCCCAAGCTTCTTGCATCGTTTTCTCCTGCCGGTATCGGTACCGGGTTTCCTGGTCCGGCATCGATCCTGTTAGCCAAGCTATGCGGATAATCCGAAAAGATGGGCAACTGTGCAATACGCAAGGCGATTTTTCTTGGTCCTGAAGTAGCGACGACCCGGAAAATCGCTTGGGAAACAGCTTTGTTTCGGGGCAAAAAAATGGCCGGCTAGCAGCCGGCCACAATCATTATCCATATAAATCCGCTGGCTGAAGGCATTCAACCGCTGCTGATGGTGAGTCGAGCATTGCCAACATCGGCCGACACGTCGAACTCATCCGTTCCCGATCCCTCACGCTCCAGGCTGGCGCCAGGGCCCCACCCGCGTTCCACCGGGTAATTTTTGCCGTTTATTTTCAGGGAAACATTGCCGACATCCGCATCCAGTTCGATGTTGCCGATCGATTGCGTCGCGCTGTTGACTCTTACATCGCCAACCGAGGCATGGGCACGAACATCGCCACCCGGAACGTCGATCCTGACCTCACCAACTCCGGCATGCGCGTTTACGCCGCCGGCAGCACCCTCGATACTGATCCGGCCGACGCCGATCCTGACCCTGGCCTGTAACCTGGCGGGCATCTCGATCTTCCAGTGTTCCTCGATATCGTCTTCGTCAACGCCGCGGGGAAAATCGAGCACCAGGGAAAGTTTTCCTTTTTTCGACGTGCTTTGCAGCGTAATTTTTTCCAGGTCCTCACGATCGGGTCCGGCGCCAAACCAGTTGGCGTCCGGCTCGATCGACACCAGCACGGTGATCTCATCGCCACCGCTGGCGATCATTTCGATCGAGCCAACCCCGGCGTTGATCGAGATGACATCAACACCATTGGCAGAAAAGCTGTCGCCGATTTCCCGAGTCGCATCGGCATTAGCAACTGCCACGCCCATCATCACGATGATGAAACCGGCAAGTAAATTCAGTATCTTTGGCATTATGTTGCTCCTCCCGTTTCAGCTTGGATGCCGGTCGCCGGCGAATGGTTTGTGCGCCGCTCTCAAAAGCCACGACGAGCCGGCGGGGCAGAGTCGTCTGCCAGGCATTTTTCTCGCCGCTTTGCTGGTTGCGGGTTTCTCCGCCCCGGCTTTCGCGGATCGCCAGATCATTAAGATGACGATCGATGATGTCAAGCGCAGCGCGCTGGTTTTTTCGCCCTCGAATCCGGGTGACGCCAAGCTTCCGCTGGTATTTGTTTTTCACGGTCGCGGAGACGATAACGGCAAATTCGCGCGCGCCGTCAGGCTGCACAAAGACTGGAAAAACGCGGTCGTCGTTTACCCTCGAGGCCTGACCATCGATACGAAACCGCCGATGCGCGGCTGGCAAAGCCGGGTCGGTCAGTACGCCGACCGGGATCTGAAATTCACCGACCGCCTGCTCCAGCGACTGACGACGATGTTCGCCGTGGACCCGCAAAAAACCTATGTCGCCGGTTTTTCAAATGGCGGGCACTTCACGTTCCTGCTGCTCAAGGAACGCGCCGACAGCTTTGTGGCCTATGCGGTAATCGGCGCCTTGCACCCGGATTTCCAGTCGGATACAGCGCCCAAGCCGTTTATTTACCTGTTTGGCCGCCAGGAAGGCACCCAGTACCAGGATCAGTGGGTCAAAACGGTCAAGGCATTGGCCCGGCATAACCAGGCGAGCGGAGAACAGTCAGAGTATGAAGACTGCTGCACCTTGCTCTACCCGAAACCCGGCGGCGCCATCATGGTTTATGGTTTGTATAATGCCGGCCATATCTGGCCAAACCGTGGCAACGAACGCCTGTTGCGTTTTTTCGGCCAAGCCAGCAGCGACCTCCTCACAGCCGATAGCGGGAAGAAGTAAAATGGCGATTACCCTGTGCCCGGTCTGCAGGAAGAAAATCTCGACCCGGGCCCCCCGTTGCCCGCATTGCCATGAAGATGTCAGCGGCAATGATCCTGAACTCGCCTCCCGCCAGCGTTCGCAGCAACGCAAAAAATCGAACGCCATGAAAATACAGCTTGCGCTGGCGATGACCTTGCTGGTCATTTGCATCGGACTCATGCTGCTGGAAATGAACCAGGGGAAGCCCCTGCCATCACCATGGTATATCGGTATCGGCCTGGCGGCGGCCGCCTGGTATGTTGTGACGCGATTGCGTATGTTCCTCTCCCATCGCTGATCGAGATCCACCGGCAACCGGGCGACCTGAACCACGGAGACTGAAACGTGCATGATGAAAAAACGGAACTGCAGGCTCATTTTGCCGATATCGATACCAACGGCAGCGGGTCTATAGATTACGAAGAATTCTCCAGGCTTTTACGCTCGATGGGGCTAAGCCGGGTTGACGATATCGCGCGACTTGCGTTCGAGTCCATGGACAAGAACGACGACAGCCAAATCGATTTCGATGAATTTTGCGCCTGGTGGCACCAGCACGAAAACAGCTAGACGTCCATTGGAACTTCATCGGCATCAGCCGCGGGCGTATCGCTATCTGCGTCATCAACATCCGGATTCGGGCTCCTGAGCCGCCACGCCCGCAGCACGGCTTTGACCACGGTTGCCAGCGGGATGGCAAAAAATACGCCCCAGAATCCCCATAAGCCGCCAAACAGCAACACGGCCGCTATGATCGCAACCGGGTGAAGATCCACCGCTTCGCTAAATAACAATGGCGCCAGCAAATTTCCATCGAGGGCTTGTATGACCAGGTAGGCAATAACGACGTAATAGAACGATGGATCGAGACCCCATTGCATATAGGCGAGCAACGCCACCGGCAAGGTGACGACGGCCGCGCCGATATACGGGATCAAAACAGAGAAGCCGGTGATTGCGCCGAGCAAGACCGCGTATTCCAGCCCCAAAAAGGAAAAAACCAGGAAACTTGTAATCCCGATAATCATGATTTCCAGGACTTTGCCATCGACATAATTGCTGATGCTGACATTTACCTCCGCCCAGACGTCGGTGGTAACCTGCCTGTCCCGCGGCAGAAAACTGGCAAACCACTCGGTCAGCAACGCGCGGTCACGAATCATGAACACGACCATCATCGGAACCAGTATCAGGTAAACGACGACAGTTACCAGGGTCAGAACAGAGGTCAATGAAAAGGAAATCGCCTTCTGGCCAAGACCGACAAATTCGCTGCCCAGCCGGCTGACGAACTCACTGATCTGGCTCTCGGTAAAGTATTCCGGATAGCGTACCGGCAGATCCAGCAATTGTTTCTGCAGCTTGCTGATAATTGCAGGCGCCTGCTGCACCAGTTCAGAAAGCTGCGCGACGACGACAGGAATCAGGCCGAGGAAAAGACTCAGGACCAGCGCCAGGAACCCAAGGCTAACGATCAAGACGGCGATGATTCTCGGCACATGAAGATTCTCGAGCCGCTGCATAACACTTTGCAGCAAGTAGGCGATGATCACGGCGGCAAAAACCGGCGCGAGAATCCTGCCGGTGAAATAAATGATCGCGCTGATCGTCAGCAGTACAACGCCCAGCAAGACCATCTGCGGGTCAGACATTCGTTTGCGAAACCAGTTTCCAATGTAATTCATGTCGGACCACCCCGATGATGACATCATCTGATTGTACCGAAGTAGACGTTTGAGATGGCAACAAAACTTGCTAGTCTGTCGCGGTCGATCTTGATGGCGAACAAGCGAATGGAAAACGAGCGATCTCCAGGGCAAAGCGGGCCCTTGCAGCGGCTGAAAAACGAGGCGTTTCTGTTGATCGCTTTTCTGGCGCTCGGCTTGTGGCTGGTTCCGGCCCTGATTTTTTGGCTGGGTAGCCGGGTACTTGGCCCATATGGAGATATCGACACACTCGCCGCGTTCTACATCGACCTGTTTGGCTCCTTGCTCGCGGGCAGAGGCATAGTCTGGTTGCTGGTGATCTCACTCTACCTTTTCCTGATGCTGATCCGTCTGCTGGCATGGCTTTGGGGGGTCGCCCATCGGGCTGCAGCCGGGAACAAAGAAGTTGCGGCCGAATAGGCTAAGGAAGCTCTGATCTTTTGCAATGCAGCAGCGCGGGCATTCCCCGGGCTTCATACTGATTTCCGGACCCAGGAATGTGACGCAGGTCGCATATCTGATCTTTAAACGCAGCGAAAACCCCTATTTCTCCGACAGTTATGTAAATATTGTCACTGACGGCCCGAAACGGTTCGTGCGTGCGTGCATGAGATACGATGATGAAAAGCCTGTTTAAACGATTTCGCAAAGAATCCGCGTCCTCTGCGGACCAGTCGATGCATGCTGGCGGCGTGGATCAGCCCTCGCTGATATCGCGCGGCCAGTCAGCCTTGAAAGGCTATCTGAAGCCACCGCCCAAACCGGAGGTGGTTGAAGAAGAGGATCATGTCAAGACCGTTCTGGATATCCTGGACAACCCCGATCTGGAACTGGAGCCGCATGGATTCGATCCGTATAACAGCGGAAGTTTCGACCGCAACAAACGCTGGGAACCCGTCAAGAAAAGTACCCGCTAGTTCAGTCGGACTTTTGCATTTGCCTGGCTGACTCCTGCCGGTAATGTTTTATCAGCAGATTCTCCAGGTCTTCACAGTATTCCTTTATCGACAGCTTTCCCGCCGTGGCATTTTCGAGGCGCTCGCGTATGGCGCCAAGCCTGTCCCGGTCTTTGACCAAATCACGCGCGCGGCCCAGGTATTCCTCCGCCGTGGCGCAAGTCAATTCATCAAGCCCCAGCGTCTTGTTGAGCGATGCGCCCATCCGGCCAAGTATTCGCTGGCCACGCAACGTCAGGGCAGGCAATCCAGCCTGCGCTGCGGCGATCATCGTGGCGCCGGCGTTGTAATCGGGCGTATCGAGCAGAAGATCCGCCGCCTTCATCCTGGCCAGATGTTCTGCCAGCGGCACGCGGTCGGCAAATATCAGCCGCTCAGGCTCGACACCCGCCTCAATGGCGGCGGCTAGCAGGTTTTTCCTGACGGTTGCCCGCTCCGCCAACAGCCAAAGCACACTCCCTGGCGAGCTTTGCAGAATTTTCATCCACAGCGAAAAAATACGCGGCTGCAACTTGTAGCTGTGATTGAAAGAGCAAAAAACGAATGCATCGGTCGGCAAACCGAGTTCCGCCCGGCCTGGACTCGCACCGACGTCTCTTGGCGTTAGCGGTAGAAAACAGCGCTGCAAGCGCAATATATGCTCGCTAAACACAGATTCCCCGCTTTCCGGCAACACCTCGTCATCGCCGATCAGCGCATCGATAAACGGCGCCTGCATCGTGTTCAGATAACCCAGGAAAGAAACCTGCAATAACGCCGGCCGCAGCGCGAGGATATGCGGTCGGGCGTTTCTCGTGTAGCCGGCCAAGTCGATCAGGATATCGATATCGTCGCCCGATATCTGCTCGGCGATCCTTGATGAGGCAAGCTGGGAAACATCTCGATAAATATCGACACCGGCCTCGATTTGTTGCTGAATCGCATCGCTGCCTTGTGCCAAAGAGTAAGCAAACACCTTGAATTTTTTTCGATCGTGACAGGCAAACAACCCGCTGACCAGGCTGCCCACCGCGTGCGCATTAAAATCGGGAGACAGATAAGCGATATTCAATCGTCCGCTGGTCTTGATTTGCCTGGCCGGCTGCAACGACCCCTGGTTCATCGCCTGGGTTGTTATTTGCCTGGCGTAACAGGCCGCGGCCCGGTCGTGAAGCTTGCCATCGGGAAAATGAATATTCAGGCCATACGGTGAAATCATTTCCTCGCCGGGTTTTTCCAGGTGGCGCTCGAGCGCCATGGACAACTCGGCCAGGTCGCCCGGATAATTTTCCCAGGCACAAAGCAGGCGCTGCAGGTAACTGCGCCGGTAAAGCGCGCCAAGGTGCCCCGGCGAGATCGCCAGTACCCGCCCTATCTGCAGCAAGGCTTCGTCGAGTCGATCAGACTGTTCCAGCGCCAGCGCAAGATTGAAAGCCAGGTGTGGATTTTCGCGGTCCTGGGCAAAAGCGGCCTGATACTGCAAAAGTGCATCCTGCAAATTGCCGGTCCGCTGCAAGGCGATCGCGTAATCATGGTGTATGCCCGCGTCGTTGTGTGCCCGGGCAAGCGCTGCCGCAAAAATATCCAGCGCCTGTGCGAAGCAACCCTGCTGATTCAGCCAGTATGCGAGCATATGCAGTATTTGCGGGTCCTCTTCGGGGTCGGCTGCAGACCCGGCCAGGGCGGTCGCTTCAGCATTGCGGCCAGCAAAGGCAAGCGCCAGGCTTTTGAGCGCAATGCCCTGTCGTTCCGCCAGACCCGACAACAGGATCAGCGCCTGATCGGCGCGCCCGCTGCGTAGATAAATTCTGGACAATTCCAGGATGGACCCGCTGTCGTTTTTGTTCTGCGCCAGGCTGCGCAAAAGACTTTTTTCACTTTCTGAAAACTTGTATTCCGACATTGCCTACCGCTTGCAGCCAGCCACTCACTGGCGAACAAAAACACGTACGCCGGCCAGCCAGGTTTCTTCAACCTGGATTTGCCATAGCTCGGATTCATCCACCGCGAACAAATCGCGATCGAGCACGATGAAATCCGCCCACTTTCCTGGTTGCAGCTCCCCCAAATCGTTTTCCTGGAACGCCGCATAGGCGGCATCGATGGTAAATGCCCGCACCGCCTCGGTCAGTGTCATGCGTTCGCCGGGATACCAGCCACCGGGCGGCTCTCCGTTTTGGTCCATCCGGGTGACCGCCGCGTAAATACCATGGAACGGGTTGGCATTTTCCACGGGGAAATCAGAACCCGCGGCGATGACCGTTCCACTGTCGAGAAACTTGCGCCACGCGTAACCGCCGGCCAGGCGTTTTTCGCCCACCCGATCGGCCGCCATGTTTTTGTCGCTGGTCGCGTGCACAGGCTGCATGGCCGCAATGACACCGAGACCGGCAAACCTGGGTATATCCTCGAGTGCGACGATTTGCGCGTGTTCTATGCGATTGCGATAGCGCGCGCTATCCCCTTGCTGGGCCTTTGCAAAAGCATCCAGGGCCATGCGGTTGCCAAGATCGCCGATCGCATGAATGCCGACCTGGAACCCCATGCCCAGCGCTTTCATTACCATCGCGTCAAGCTCGTCCTGGTTCGAGAAAACCAGGCCCTGGTTGCCTGGCTCGTCGCAGTAATCAGACAACAGCGCGGCGCCCCGGCTACCCAGGGCCCCATCGATATATATTTTTACGGTGCGCGCCGTAAGCCGGTCGTCGCCGTACGCGATCAACGGCTTTCCCAGCGCATCCAGGTTCTCGCCGGCATCCGAAACCATTGCGTAGACGCGCAGCGTCAGCTCACCCTTGTCGGCCATGTCTTTATAGACCGCCAGCGTCGCCGTATCCACGCCGGCATCGTGCACGGAGGTGATACCGAGGCTGTTCAGCTCTTTTTGCGCGACATCCAGTGCATATCGAATCTCATCTTCGCCGGGCCTGGCGATGTTTTGTTCGATCAATGCCATGGCATTATCGACAAATACGCCCGTTGCCTTGCCAGCAGGATCCCGGATAATTCTTCCGCCGACCGGATCGGGCGTCGTATCGTCGATCCCGGCAATTTCCAGCGCCCGCGTGTTCGCCCAACCCGCATGACCATCGATGCGACGCAGCCACACCGGCCGGCCGGCTATCACCTTGTCGAGATCGGTCGCACGGGGAAACTTTTTTTCGGGCCACAGCACCTGGTTCCAGCCGCGACCAAGCACCCACCCCTTGCCCGGTGATACCTGCTTCGCCACCCGCGCAAGCGCGTCCTCCAGGCTGCCGCTACCGACCAGGTCGACTCGCGCGCGTGCCTGACCCAGCCCCAGCATGTGCCCGTGCGCATCGGTCAAACCAGGCATCACGGTCCTGCCCTGCATATCGATTACTTCTGAATATTCAGCTGTTGGCGCATCCCCGTTGCCAACTTCGATCACCCGGCCATCGCTTATCGTCATCCAGGTAAATCGTTGCTCGGTGTCGACATAACCGTTCGCATGGTGAATCAAAAGGTCTGATGCCAGACCAGCGATTGGCAGAAACCATAAAATCGCGATCAATAAAACGACGGGCATTCGGCAACTCCCCTGAAAAAACCAAGCATGGGATTCAGCCAGCCACAAGGACCGGCAGCAAAACGCATATGATACAGAATCGGGCGGGGAAAGCTCCCGACACCCTGCTGGCGGCCTCGATTCGGCCGCAGGAGATGGCAATCAATCTTGCCGGGTAACGCCCGCCAGTTTGCCGGCGCGAATCGCTACTCGCCGGCGCGCGGCGATGATTCTCCGCGCCGGTCGGGTCAATATTTTTTTCCGGCCGAGCAATTGCAGGCTGTGCTGTTGTAAATGGTTCATGGCGTCTTTGCCTCGGAAAACTTTTGTTTATCGGTATTTAGATCGCTGCCGGCGCCAAAACGACGCACCCTTTGGCGCACCAGGCGCACGGCTGGCCGTGGTTTCGGGCACTGCCATTATTTTGCCGGCGCCCCCTCGGCAGTAAAACTGGATTATTCGTGTTTTGACCTAATCATAAGGGCTGAGCAGGAATGTGACGGCCGTCACATTTTATCGCCGGATAAGCATTAGGGTGAGAAACGACCCGAAGCCTTTGTCAGTATCCGGGAGACGGCTCAGGATGAAAACGTTTGCAGCCTGGCTCATAGCGCTGATCGCGGCCTGCGCCGCGCATGCGCAGGAACGGCCCGCATTGCCGCCGGCTGCGGCTGGCTGTATTGCACCCGCGTGCGAACCCGGCGCAGCCCCGGTTGCAATCGACGAATTTGCACCCCCCGCCTGGAGAGCGTTTCAGTTGCCGCCTGCAAGGCGAGCAGGCGGGTTGTTAATCCGGCATGAGGACACGCTATTCGATGCAGTCGAATTTAATGCCCATCCGCGCCAAACTACCTACCCCCTGATTCGCGATGAGCAAAGCTGGGAGCAGAAAATTTCCCGGATGAAAGAGTTGCCGTTGCTTACTCTTTGGTGGACCGATGGTGCAAAAATTTTTTCGGCGTGAACAGCAATGGATTTACCGGGCTGAATTTCTCGCAAAACTCCAAGGCAAAACCCAGGCCGACCAGCGCCGGGTCCGACAGTCTCGCCAGGAGGCCAATCGGCCCGCTGTCGCCGCCGCTCGCACACGCCCAGTCACTGACCTACCAGAAAAAAGATCTCAGCGACGCGTTGGCAACCGAGGAAAAAAAATAAGGGTCCTTTGCTCCGGTGGGATCAGTCCGCTGAACTTCTGCTCTCGTCACGCCGGGCCCTGAACTCGCTGTTTTCGTACCAGTTCGGAAAAGTGCTTTCCGCTGCCAGTTCCCGGCCGATCTCGAAATACAGCTCCAGATCCTGCAACACGCCACCCCAATCCCAGTCGGCGTCATATTCATCTGTGGGCTGATGATATCGGTCGCGGCGGTAATCCTGCATTCTTGCCACCCCCCATTCGCGGCCGTGTTGCAGATTATCCACGCCGGCCTCGGCGTAAAGGACGGGGACGCCGACCTTGGCCAGGTTGAAATGATCCGAGCGGAAAAAATACCCTTTTTCGGGTGTGGGCTCGTTGACCGGCACCCTGCCCTGCTTTGTCGCCGCCCGCTCGAGGTATTCTTCAAGCTCCGAGCTACCGAGACCAAAAACCGTAATGTCTCGCGTCGCTCCATCGATGATCAGGCTATCGAAATTCAACGCGGCGACTGTCTGGTTTAGCGGGAACAGCGGATGCTCCGCATACCACGCGGAACCCAGCAGGCCCGATTCTTCACCGGTCACGGCCAGGAACAGTATGGATCTTTCCGGCGCCGGTTCCAGCGCGGCAAACGCCCGCGCCAGCTCGATAATCGCCGCGGTTCCGGTCGCGTTGTCGACCGCCCCGTTGAAGATGCGGTCTCCTTCCAGGTTTGGCTTTATACCCAGGTGATCCCAATGCGCCATGTAAATGATGATTTCGTCGGGTCTCTTTGTGCCTTTGATCAAACCCGCAACATTATTGGAGTCCAGGTTCTTGATTTCATTGCTAAATCGAGTGGAAGCAGTGAGCCCCAACGCAAACGCTTCAAAATCCCCCGCCAATGCCATTTGGCGCGCGGATTCCAGGTCGAGCCCGGCAGCCGCGAGAATCTCTGACGCCGCCGCTCCGGTCAGCCAGCCTACGACGGCTACGGCGCTTTGGTTGCCATTTGCCCGCACCAGGTCAAATTGCTCGCCCGACCAGCTGTTTGCGACGACGTCCCAGCCATAACCAGCCGCATCGGTTTCGTGGATGATCAAGGCAGCCGCCGCACCTTGCCGTGCGGCCTCTTCGTATTTGTAGGTCCAGCGACCGTAATAAGTCATCGTATTGCCGCGAAAAAGCTCGGGGTCGGCAGTGGCAAAACCCGGATCGTTGACCAGGATGACGACGGTTTTCCCGCGCACATCGACAGCGGCATAGTCGTCCCAGGCATACTCGGGCGCCACTATTCCATAACCGACAAACACCATTTCACTGTTATCCAGCGATATCTCCCGCTGTACCCTTTTGGTCGACAGCATCGTTTGGCTGCCCACGGCATAGCGGGCCGAAAATCCCGGGCCCTCTATATCCAAGGTCATGTCCGGGCTGGCGGTCAGGCTCACCAACGGCACGGCTTGCAAAAAACTGCCCTGGTTGGCCGGTTGCAGACCGGCATCCTCAAATTGGCCGACCAGGAAGTCGAGCACCCTTTTTTCCCCCTCGGTTCCGGGTGCGCGGCCCTGGAACTCATCCGATGCCAGCCGTTGCACGTCCGCCGCAACACGGCTGGCGGAGAACCTGGCCACTTTTTCATCCGGGGGAACTGCGGACTCGCAGGCAACCAGCAAGACGCAGACGCATAAAGGCCATCGGGACACCAGGGACATGTCAGATCTCTTTGTTTGAAAACCCGCGGGGGATCATAAACCATCGTGATGCCGGCTGCCTGTGCGCGCGACCGGGCCTATTGCTGTGGATCTTTTTCCTCTGCCGCTGCGCTGTCGGGATCGGTATCCTCGCCTTGCATCTTTATCTTTATCTTTATTGAGGTTTTCGTTCCGGTCTCGATTTCGGTCGGCGGGTTGACCCAGATGATATCGATATTACGAAATTCCGCCTGTTGATTGAGCGAATTTACCTGCGTCATATCGACCGACCGGCGACCGCCCTGCCCGTCATTGGCCGCGCAAGCGGACAATAGTGAGAAACACAGCAACGATGTCAAAATAATCTTGTTCATAAAACTAAAGATCAGTGCTTCCCTAGATGGAAATCCTGCCGCCATCCATGCCCACGTGCCGCATCGCTTCGGTCAGGGTTCGACCGATTTCTGCCTGGACAAACTCGAGCCCGGTATTCTCGCTGACCGTTGTGCTCGACCAGAGGTTCTGCCCGTCGCTCGATACCAGCCTGGCGTCTATGAGCAGCCTGGAAATGCCGTTCTCTCCGGTCAGCAGGCGGGTCCTGATCAGCAGTTGTGCTCCAGACATCGCGATCCGGTCGCCAAAACCCCGGCCACCAAAATGATTAGCGGTCTGCAAATAAGGCAGACCACGAATTCGCAAAACGAGGTCGGTGCCATCGGCAACGAAGGCCTTCGTCGAAGCATGATTTTCAGGCGCCGTCCGGTCGCTGCCAACAACCAGGACAAGCGCTACGATGGCGGCAACCAGCGCCCATCCGGCAACAGGCCGCAGCACAAATCCAGTGGCAAAAAAACGCTGCCCGAATTTTCTCATCGTGTCTCCTGCCATTTTGCTCGACCGCCTTGGCAAACTTTCGCGACCTGATTCCCGGGCGCCATAAAGCGTATTTGGAACCAATCCCGAGAAAACTACAAGTCCAAATTGCCCTCGCTAACCCTTTTGGCAATTTTGGCACCGGCTAGTTCCGTCTTCCGAGCCCTGCGAAAATCATGTGGCGTGGCGTACAGACTGTGCCGCCTCGAGCCAGCGGTAGAAAGACATGAATTATTGACCACCTGTGGCTTGCCGAGTACGCTGCCGGCTATAACAATACGCCATTGGCAACGCGCTTTGGGGAGAGACGGAATGTCGCTAAGAATCACTTTTGAGCTGGGTCCTTCTGACCTGAAACATTTCCAAACCATTATGCGCGAAGTGCGCGCCAAGGCAAAAAACCTCAGCGCCGAGGAAATCATCGGCTCTGCCAACGAACTGCTGGAAGAGGTCCGCTCCGTCAAGATGCCGGATTTCATCAGCGAACGGCTGATGAAACTGGAAATCATGGTGCGCATGATCCAGGACGAGGAATGGAAACTGCCAGCCAGGGAAATCAACAGGATTCTGAATGCCCTGGCATATTTCAGCGAACCTGAGGACCTGATACCCGACCATATTCCCGGCCTCGGTTTTCTCGATGATGCGATCATGGTCGAACTCGTCGTGCGCGAACTCCGGCATGAGATCGAGGCCTACCAGGATTTTTGCGATTATCGCACCACGGAAGAGACCCGCAGACGCAGGCTGGGCAAGGAAGACCATGTATCCCGTGAAGAATGGCTCAGGCAAAGAAGAAGAACGCTCCAGCAGCGCATGCGCCGGCGCCGGCGGCGGGATCGGTCCAGACGATCTTCCGGAGGCCGGTCACCGTTTTCATTACTCTAGCTTGTTGAGGTGACATCTTTGCGGCCCGCAGATTATTGGCCAGGCCAGTAATAAAGACCGATAACCAGCAGCATCGTCCACATCGCCGCCTGACCCCACCAGCGCCAGGCGGTTTTTTTGAGCAAGCCGAAAAAGCCGAGCACGCAACAGATTGTCAGCAAAAGAAATAGGCCTGCGCTTGTCAGCAGCGGCACAAGCTGGGCTTGCAAATAAGGATATTCATCAACCATCAGGAAAAACAGGAACGCCACTACGCTCAAACTGGCGGTGATTGCCACGCTTGAGCCGAGCAAAATGGCGGAAATTATGATCAATGGCAGCATTTTTTCTCCCTGAAGTTGTCCAAAACGATAACCAGATGCTTGATTGCAGACCTCGCAGGCCATAGTTTAGGCGACTGTTACAATATATTGCGACTATTCGATTTTGCTATAGATCCAAGGATTCAGAAAATATGGCCTTTGCCAAGAAATTTGTGCTGCCGCTGACGTTTTCCTCGCTGATACTGTTCTCACTTGCCGGTAGCCTCGCGCATGGAGCCCCGGCGGTCGACGAGCAATCCGCTGGCGAACTGCGGTACAGCGATCGGCACAGTGCGGTCAGCCGCCTGGTGACCAAATTTATCGAACGCAATCATTACAGTGAGCCACGCGTCAACGACGCGTTGTCAGCCAAGATTTTCGACCGTTTCCTCGAGACCCTCGATGGCAACAGGATGTTTTTTTACGCCAGGGACATACAGGGATTCGAGCCGTACAGAACGATTCTGGACGATGCCGTCAGCAGTGGAAACCTGGATCCTGTGTTCCGGATTTTCTCAATATTCAGGCAACGCAATAACAACAGGCTCGCGTATAGCCTGGGGCTGCTGGAAACAGAACCGGATTTTTCGGTGGACGAGCAATACCAGTTCGATCGTTCGGAAAACGACTGGATCGAAACAGCCGAAGAAATGGACGACCTCTGGCGGAAACGGGTAAAGAGCGACGCATTGCGTTTGTTTCTGACTGGAAAAGACTGGCCGGAAACCCGTGAAATTCTGGAGAAAAGATACACCAGGGCTCAGAAAAACATGGCCCAGCTCGAAAGCGACGACGTTTTCGAATCCTTCATGAACGCCTACACCCAAACGCTCGATCCTCATTCCAATTACCTGCTGCCTCGCACTTCAGAAGAATACCGGATCCAAATGAGCCTTTCTTATGAAGGCATAGGCGCATCCCTGCAAATCGACGACGACTTCGTCATGGTGATGAATATTCTTCCGGGCGGTCCGGCGGCCATAGACGGAAGCCTGGCGCCCAACGACCGGATCACGGCCGTCGGCCAGGATGAAGACGGAGATATGGTCGATGTAGTCGGCTGGCGTCTCGATGATGTGGTCGATCTGATTCGGGGGCCCGGCGGAACCGTTGTGCGTCTGCAGATCCTCAAAGCCGGCGCTGTACCCGGCTCGGAAGAAAGGATATTGCGGCTGGTCAGGGACAAGATAAAGCTCGAAGCGCAGGCCGCGCAGAAGGAAATCATTACGATCCCGGGGGGAGACAAGGAATTGCGGATAGGCGTGATTACCGTACCCAGTTTCTACCAGGATTTTGAAGCCAGGATGGCGGGTAACGACGATTACACGAGCACGACCAGGGATGTTCGCCGTTTGTTGCAGGAATTGGAAAAGGAAGGCATCGATGGGCTGCTCATGGATTTGCGCAGCAACGGAGGTGGACACCTGACCGAGGCGCAGGAACTGAGCGGTCTGTTCATCGAAGACGGACCGGTGGTCCAGGTTCGCCAGACCAACGGCCGAATCGAGATTCTCCAAGACCCGGATCCTGAGGAAGTGTACAACGGCCCGCTCGCGGTCCTGGTCAATCGATTCAGCGCATCGGCATCCGAGATTTTCGCCGCCGCTATACAAGACTACGAAAGAGGTGTGATCCTGGGCCAGCAGACCTTTGGCAAGGGTTCTGTCCAGAATCTTTACTCGCTGGACAGGTACGCACCACGCACCTCGGATCCTGGTTTTGGCCAGTTAACGCTGACCATCGGCAAGTTTTATCGAGTCAGCGGGGAAAGCACCCAGCATCGCGGGGTGCATCCGGATATTGAAATGCCGTCGCTGATCGATGCCAGCGTGGTTGGGGAAAGCACCCGGGAAAGCGCCCTGCCCTGGGACAAGATCGATCCGACGGCTTACAAGGTCGATATCAAGCTTGACGAAGCCATTATTGCAATCGCTCAAAGCCACGTGCTGCGAACGGAGACCGATCCCGATTTCAATTTTCTGATCGACGAGTACGCTGCGTTTGAAGACATTCGCAATCAGGACTCGATCTCATTGAACCTGGAAGTGCGCCGAAAGCAACAGCAGGAAATTCGTGTACAGCGCCTGGCGCGGGAAAACACCCGCCGCGGCAAACACGGATTGCCGCTTCTGGAATCGATCGAGGCCCTGGAAGAGCTTGAAAATCAGGATTTTATCCTGATGGAAGCTGCGCAAATAGTCGCAGATATGGCAAAACTGGATGGACATGTCACCGCAAGCCTGCGCGAATCCAGCCAATCCTTGAACTGACCGGTATCGGGTCTGAGCGACAGCCAGGACGATGCCTCAAACGCCATTTTATTTTCTTAAATAAAAACAACCGGTTGGGCACTCCAAGCCAGATAATTGCCAATTTCCCCGGCCTGCTATTGCGATCTAGATCTTTAGTGTTATACTTCACTACAACACTAATTGAGTGAACTATGCTCACGCACCACTCTCAAATTACAGGCGCATTATGAAATTCTGGAAATATATCTCGGTTTTTGTACTTATTGCCGGTAGCGCAGCCCTCAGCGGTTGCGGCACCAGTGAAGCCAGCAGCGCGGATGCGAAGGCGGAATCGACCGTCCAGGCATCGATCCCGGTCGGTGTAATGCGCGTCCACAGAGGCGACATATATGCTCGCCATACCGGTACCAGCGTCCTGGAAGCGGATTTTGAGGCGCCTGTTGTTGCCAAAGTCAAAGGCGACCTGGTTGAGATCCTGGTTGAAGAAGGCGATTGGGTTAAGGCTGGCCAGGTCCTGGCCCGTCTGGATGGGGAGCGCCTGAAGCTGGCGATGGAAAGTGCAGGCGCCGAGTACCAGCGTGCCAGGAAGGAATATGAACGCAACCAGAACCTGTTGAAGCTTGATCTGGTTGCCCCGGGAACCTTTGAGAACCTGAAGTACGAAACCCGCGCACTGAAAGCTGCCTATGAAATCGCACGCCTGAATTATGGGTATACCCAGGTAAAAGCACCAATCGACGGCGTGATCGCCGAGCGCCTGGTCAAGACGGGCAATCACCTGCAGGTGAACCAGCGGCTGTTTATCATCACCGACCCGAGTCAGCTGATGCTGGCACTTTACGTACCGCAACAAAACATGGGTCGTTTCAGCGTGGGCCAGACCGCGGATATCACGGCGGATGCCCTGCCGGCGGAGATGTTCAAGGCGAAGGTTGAGCGTATCAGCCCGCGCATCGACCGGAATACCGGTACTTTCCGGGTGACGCTCAAAATTCTTGATCGCAGCGGAGTTCTGCGCCCGGGCATGTTTGCGCGGGTCGCCGTGGTTTATGATGTCCATAACGATGCGGTCATGGTTCCGGTAGAAGCTATACTTGACGAGGATATCGAAAAAAGCCTTTTCGTAATCGAAGACGGCGTAGCGCGCCGCAGGATCATTGAAACAGGCATCACCGATCGCGACATGGTCGAGATCCTCGAGGGAATCAACGACTCCGATACCGTGGTCGTCATTGGTCAGGGTGGCCTGCAAGACGGGACACTGGTAACAGAACACGCCGGTTGAGGCACTGACAAAATCACAAGGGGAGTCCGGCTCGATGCATATCCGGCCGCTGTATCGACGGGTGCTTTTTCTACTGCCGCTGATCGTTCTTGGCGCATGCGAAATGCAGGCCGAGGACGATGACGAAAAGAATGCGGCCGATGAAGAAGAAGCTGCCGCCATCCCGGTGGAAGTGGGTCGCGCGACCCGCGGTGATATTTTCGCCATCTACTCCGCGACAGCAGCCCTCGAGGCCGATAGCGAAGCCGAAGTCGTCGCCAAGGTCGGCGGAGAAATTGTCGAGCTGCTGGTCGAAGAAGGCGATATCGTCAAATCCGGGCAGATACTCGCGCGTCTGGATGGCGACCGGCTACGCCTGGAAACCCAGCAGGCAAAAGCCAACCTTTCAAAGCTCGAACAAGAACACAAGAGAAACACGAACCTCCGCGAACGGGGTTTGATCAGCGCGGACGCGTTCGAAAATATCCGCTACGAAATGGACTCGCTCAGGGCCACCTATAACATGGCTCGCCTGGAACTCAGTTACACCGAGATCAAGGCGCCCATAGACGGTGTAGTCGCGGATCGATATGTCAAACTCGGCAACACGATCACCGCCGACGAACCGGTATTTCACGTCAGCGACATGGATCCCCTGCTGGGGTATCTGCATGTACCCGAACGCGAATTTCGCAAGCTGAGCCCGGGGCAGCAGGTCAGGATATCTGTCGACGCCATGCCGGATAAATCCTTCTCCGGCGTCGTAGCCAGGATCAGCCCGACCGTCTCGCCCGAAACCGGCACCTTCAAAGTCACCGTTGAAGTAGCGGACAGCGACGGCCAGCTGAAACCGGGTATGTTCGGTCGCTTCAACATCATTTTCGACAAGCGCGAACAGGCGATTCTCGTCCGCCGCTCCGCGATCATAGTCGGTGATCTGGACACCGTCGTTTATGTCATTGAGGATGGGGTCGCGCACCGCCGGCCGATCACCACGGGTTATACCAGCGATGAAAATATTGAAATCGTGGAAGGCCTGACAGGAGATGAAGTGATCGTTGTCGTCGGTCAGTCCGGTCTCAAAGACGGCACGAAGATTTCGATCATCAACCCCGCAACCGGCTGACAATCCACCAATTGACGCATTTCAGACCGTCATAAAAACGGAAGGAACTCATGCGACTTATCGATATTGCTACCCAGCGCCGAGTGACCATCATGATGTTCACTGTGGCGGTCATTATGTTTGGCATGGTTTCCCTGTCCCGGCTCAAGGTCAATCTTCTGCCCGACCTCTCTTATCCGACGATGACGGTCCGTACCGAGCTGACCGGCGCGGCGCCGATCGAGGTCGAAAGCCTGGTTACGAAACCGGTCGAGGAAGCGGTGGGCGTGATCAAGAATGTCCGCCGGGTGCGCTCCGTGTCCCGCTCTGGCCAATCCGATGTCGTGCTCGAGTTTGCCTGGGGCACCGATATGGACATCGCCGGTGTAGACGTCAGGGAAAAACTCGACATCCTGCAACTGCCGCTGGAAGCCGGCCGTTCGATGCTCCTGCGCTTCGATCCGTCCAACGAGCCGGTCATGCGTCTCGCGCTGATCGAAGACCCGGACGCCGAAATCAAGTATGAAAACGACGAGGACCGCCTGAAGGCCTTGCGCCGTTTTGCCGAGGAACAGCTAAAAACAAATCTCGAGGCCAGCGAAGGGACGGCGGCGGTCAAGACCAGCGGCGGCCTCGAAGACGAGATTCAGATCCTCGTCGATCAGCTTCGACTCGCCCAGCTCGGTCTGTCCATCGAAACCGTCACCCGCAGAATCCGCGAGGAGAACGTTAACCTGTCCGGCGGCAGGATCGAACAAGGCTCGCAGAGATTCCTCGTCCGCACCATTAACCAATTCCAGAGCATCGATGAAATCGCCGACGTCATCGTTGCCAATGTTGATGGCCGGATCATTTATATGCGCGATATTGCGCAGATCAAACGCGGTTACAAGGAACGCGAGGCAATCACCAGGGTCGATGGCCAGGAGTCCGTGGAGCTGGGGATTTACAAGGAAGGTGATGCAAACACGGTCCAGGTTGCCAATCGAATCAAGCAACGATTGAAAAATATCGAGACCACCCTGCCCGACAACATGAAACTGATCACGATTTACGATCAGTCGACGTTTATCTCGAACGCGATTTCCCAGGTACGCTCAGCGGCACTCTGGGGCGGCCTGCTGGCCATCCTGGTGTTGTATTTTTTCCTGCGCGACGCGCGCGCGACCTTCATCATCGGCGCCGCAATCCCGGTATCGGTCGTCGGCACGTTCCTGATGATGTATAGCAGTGAAATATCGCTGAATATCATGTCACTGGGCGGTATTGCGCTGGCGATCGGCATGCTGGTCGACAATTCGATCGTCGTCCTGGAAAATATAGTCAGAAAGAAGGAAATGGGTCTGCCGCCGATGCGGGCGGCTCGCGAAGGAACGAGCGAGGTCGCCACCGCCGTTATCGCTTCAACGCTGACCACGGTCGCCGTATTCTTCCCGATGGTCTTCGTCAGCGGTATCGCCGGCCAGCTTTTCAAGGACCAGGCGCTGACCGTGACTTTCGCCCTGGCGTTCTCGCTGATCGTCGCCCTGACCCTGATCCCGATGCTGGCGGCGATGGGCGCGGGCGAGCGCTTCGCCGATGCCACCGATGACCGCCCACCGGCGTGGTTTACCCGTGGCATCGCGTTCGTGGTTCGCATGTTGCGCAAGTTTTTCTCGGCGATCGCCTGGTCGATGAACAAGTTGTTGCGCCCGGGAGTATGGCTTTTCCAGGGTTTTTACCTGGCCCTGGCCCGCGTTTACCCGGGGACACTGGCCTGGTCGCTGAAGCACCGCTGGCTGGTTATCCTGATCGCATGCGGGATCTTTGCCGGGTCCATGTCGCTGGTGCCGAGACTGGGCAGTGAACTGATACCGCAGCTCGCGCAAGGCGAGTTTTTCGTCGATGTACGGCTGCCGCCTGGTTCTCCGCTAAGCCAGACGGACCAGAGCTTCAGAACGGTCGAACAAGTGTTATCCGAAAACGAGGCGGTTGAACTGACTTACTCGGTTGCCGGAACCGGCAATCGACTGGATGCCAACCCGGTCGATGCCGGCGAAAACACCGGAAAAATCAGCGTAAAAATGAAACCGGGAAGCACCCGGTTGCTCGAGGAACAGGCAATCGAATCCATGCGGCAACGATTGCAGGTACTTCCCGGTGTTCAGTACGAGTTTGGCCGGCCTACCCTGTTTACATTCAGGACACCGCTTGAAGTCGAAGTCTCGGGTTTCGATCTTGACCAGATCGCCACGGTGAGCAACCGGATCCAGCAGGCCATGGCGGCGTCCAGCCGGTTCACGGACATCAGGACAACGGTCGAATCCGGAAACCCGGAAATCCAGATTGTTTTTGACCAGGAGCGAGCCGCAAACCTGGGCCTCGTCGTGCGCGATATTGCCAATCGCGTTGTGTCGAACATTCGTGGCGATGTCGCTACGCGATACACCTGGAGAGACCGCAAGATCGATGTCCTCGTTCGCAGCGTCGATCCCAGCAAGGCATCGGTAGCGGATATCCGCAGGCTGATCGTCAACCCGGCCAGCGACCGCCCCATACCGCTGGAGGCAATCGCCGACATCAGCCTGGCGACCGGACCGGCCGAGATCCGGCGGATCGACCAGTCGCGAGTCGCCATCATCTCGGCCAACCTGGCTTTCGGCGACCTGGGGACCGCCGCTGCGGAATTGCAGGGAATTATCGACCTGACGCCGTTGCCCGCCGGGATCGGCGCGCAAATCACCGGTCAGAACGAGGAAATGCAGGCCTCCATGCGATCGATGCAATTCACGCTGATGCTCGCCGTGTTTCTCGTATACCTGGTGATGGCGTCTCAGTTTGAGTCGCTGATCCATCCCTTCGTCATTCTGTTTACGATCCCGCTGGCGCTGGTTGGCGCGGTACTGGCCCTGTTTGTTACCGGCACGCCGATAAACGTCGTCGCATTTATCGGCGTGATCATGCTGGCCGGAATCGTCGTCAATAATGCAATAGTCCTGGTCGATATGATCAATAAGCTGCGCGAAGCCGGCACGGAAAAGACTGCCGCCATCATCGAAGCGGGCAAGGCGCGATTGCGGCCCATCCTGATGACGACGCTGACCACGACGCTCGGCCTGTTGCCGATGGCGATCGGTTTTGGCGAGGGTGCGGAAATGCGCACACCGATGGCAATCACCGTCATTGGCGGTTTGCTGACCTCTACGCTGCTGACGCTGATCGTGATCCCCGCCGTCTATTCATTGATGGATCGCAAAACCGTATCGATACCAGCGGCGCAGACCGGGCTTGCCTGAGAAGATTTGCCATGCGACATACTGAGATTGCGCTACGCCGCCCGGTAACGGTGATCATGGTATTTGTCGCACTGGCCGCGATCGGCGTCCTGTCCTCGCAATTGCTGCCGCTGGAAAAATTCCCGGATATCGAGTTTCCAGGGCTGTTCATACAGATTCCATATCGCTCGGCGACCCCCGAGGAGATCGAACGACGGATCACGCGGCCCATCGAAGAATCGCTGGCCACGCTCAGTGGCGTTGAGCGGATGCAGTCGACATCGACCGAAGATCAGTCGCAAATATTCGTGCAATTTAGCTGGGACGAAGATGCGTCCAGGATGGGTATCGAAGCGAGGGCGCGGATTGACGCAGTCCGCGCCAATATTCCGGATGACGTGGAACGCATCCTGGTTTTTACCGGCTCACTCGGTGACCAGCCTATCCTCGTGCTACGCATCTCCAGCGACCGCGATCTGTCGGACGCTTATCAAATGCTGGACCACACGGTCAAAAGGCGGCTGGAACGCCTCGAGGGCGTGTCCCGCGTTGAGTTGCAGGGCGTCGAGCCAAGGGAAATTCGCATACTGCTCGATGTAGATCGCGTCGCCGCGCATGGCGTGGATATCCGCGAGCTCCGTGAGCTGCTGGAAAAAAGCAATTTCGCCGTCAGCGCCGGCCAGATTACCGATGCGGGCCAACGTCTCAGCGTCCGCCCGCGCGGCGAATTTACCTCCCTCGAAGACATCGAAAACATCGTCATCGATAACCGCAACCTGCGCCTGTCTGATATCGCCACCGTGGAATTACGCAGTCCCGATCGCAATTACGGTCGCCACCTTAACCAAACTTACGCGGTTGGCATCAATATCTTCAAGCAGACCGGCGCCAACATGGTGGAGGTTAATGACCGGGTGCAAAGGGAAATCCGGCAAATCGGCAGACTTCCGCAGATGCAGGGGATCAATATTTTCGACCTGGATAACCAGGCCGATAATGTGCGCGAATCGTTGCATGATCTGCTGAGTGCCGGCCTGGTCGGCGCGCTGCTGGCTATAGGCGTGTTGTTTCTGTTTCTGCGCCAGTGGAGCACGACGCTGATCGTCACGCTGGCCGTGCCCTTTTCGCTGCTGATTACGCTGGCGGCCATGTATTTCTTTGGCCTGACGCTGAATATCCTGACGATGATGGGTCTGATGCTGGCCGTCGGCATGCTGGTCGATAACGCGGTCGTGGTCACTGAAAGTATTTTCCGCTACCGGATCATGCACCCGGATGAGCCGGTGAAGGCGACCTTGCTCGGGGTCAACGAAGTGGGTCTGGCGGTGATCGCCGGCACGGCGACCTCGATTATCGTTTTCCTGCCCATCATGTTCGGGCAGAAAATGGATATCACTGTTTTTCTGACCCATGTCGCGATCACGATCGTCGTCGCGCTACTGGCGTCGCTGGCCATCGCACAGACCATCGTGCCGATGCTGGCTGCCCGGGTGCCGCCGCCGCCAATCCCTAAAAAAGGCGCATTGATGACGCGCCTGACCGACAAGTACGCCAGCTCCCTGGCCTGGGTGATGAAACATCGCTGGAAAACCGCGCTTGTCATCGTCCTGATCATGGCCAGCGTGGCCATACCCATGAAGCAGATAAAATTTGACACCTTCCCGCAGGAATCGGGTCGCCGGTTGTTCATGCCTTATCACGTGGACGAGATTTATCCGCTGGAGCGAATCGAGGCCGCCGTGGACCGGATCGAAGATTTTCTTTATGCGAACAAGGAAAAACTCGATATCGTCGAGGTATACAGCTATTTCGACACCGGGCGCGCCGAATCGACGATTCTCCTGACGGATGAAGACGAAGCAACGATCTCAACCAAGGACGTTATCGCGTTTATTAGCGAAAACCTCCCCGAACTGGTGATCGGCAAACCCAGTTTTCAATTCGATCAGCAAGGCGGTGGTGGCGACGGTTTCAGCATACAAATCTCCGGTAATTCCACCCAGTTGCTAAACGAGCTGAGTTTTGAAGTCGAGCGTATCCTGGAAAGCGTAGACGGTTTGACCGATGTTATTTCCGATGCCGACACCGGTGCGCCGGAGATTCAGATCGTCGTCGATCGGGAAAGGGCGATGGCGCTGGGATTGAGCACCGAACTGGTGGCCCAGTTTGTCTCTTTGGCCTTGCGTGGAGAAAACCTGCGGGAGTTCCGTGGCGAGGATGGCGAGATTACCGTGCGCATGGCATTCCGCGATAGCGACAAGCAAAGCCTGGAAGATCTCGCCGCCCTCCCCCTGTACACGGCCGCCGGGCAGCGAATAACGCTGGGTGCGGTCGCCGACTTCAATGTGACCCGCGGTCCGCAGGCAATCCGGCGCGTCGACCGGCGGACCGCGGTCGTTATCAACGCCAATATGGAGAAAGACAAAACGCTCGAAGACGTCAAACCCTATGTCGAAAAGCTCATGGAAGAGTTCGCGCTGCCGCCTGGTTATAGCTGGAAGTTCGGTCGCGGATTCGAACGGCAGGATGATACGCAAATGGTCATGTTGCAAAATACTTTGCTCGGCGTCGCGATGATATTCATCGTGATGGCGGCATTGTTCGAGTCGGTGCTTTTTCCGCTGGCGATCATCGTATCGATTGGTTTTGCGATTATCGGTGTGTTCTGGTTCTTTTTGCTCACCGGGACTACGTTTTCATTCATGGCGTCCATCGGCATCATGATCCTGATCGGTGTCGTCGTAAACAACGGGATCGTCCTGGTCGATCATATCAACAACCTTCGTCATGAAGGCATGGAGCGCGACAAAGCGATCATCCAAGCAGGCAGAGACCGCTTGCGCCCGATCCTGATGACCGTGGCGACCACGATCCTGGGTCTGGCCCCGCTGGCGGTAGGAACGACCCAGGTCGGCGGCGACGGGCCACCGTATTTCCCGATGGCCAGGGCGATCATCGGCGGCCTGGCATTTTCGACCGTCACCTCACTGCTGGTCGTGCCTTACCTGTACGTGGTGCTCGACGGAATGGTGCGCTGGGGCAGAAAGGTCATGCAGGTTTCCCGGTTGGGTGTCGGGACTACCTAGTTTAGTTCAACATTGCGTCGTGGACATCCCAGACCTGGTCGGCAAGCAGGTTTACGCTTTCTAAAAGTTTCCCATCTCCCTGCGCTTTCCTCGATGGCAGCTTGGTCAGAGATTTTGCCAGGGGTATGCAATCTGCGTCCTTGCGGTAACTGACGACGCTTTTTATGCGCTCGGTCTCTTCGCGCAAGACCTGATTGAAGTTTTTTTGTTTGTCCAGCCCCACTTTTAACTCGTTGACTCTTTTCATTATTTTTTCGCATGCCGCCTTGTCGCCATAGCGCGCATTGCGCGGTCTGCCCACGGTTGCAGCCTTGACCAGCTTATACAGGCCACCCGAGGCGTAGTGTTCATAGAGATGATGCGCGCTCCCCAGACCGACCAGGTTTATCGCCCTTCTCCCTTGCACACTGAGGCCGCCGAATTCCGGCGGTTGTTCCGCTTCGATATCCTGCCGTTTTTGCGCGAGTTGACCGGATTTGTGTTTCAGTTCCTCGCGCTGCGTCTCGTTCTCGGAAATCTGCACACGAAACTCCCGCCGCTTGAAAAAATTCCAGAACCCCCTCAGCTCGTCACAGTTTTTCTGAAGCTTTTCAATAATCTCGCTGAACTCATCCTGCTCGGTCTGCAGCGCACTCTCTTTGAGCTTGAATTTCTCGGCCCGCGCACCCTGTGCCTTGCTAAACTCGGCCACATGCAGCTGCCTTTCCCTGGTTTCCCGCATCTGGGTCATTTCGAGAACCAGTTTTTTTACCCGCCCGCTGCAATCCTCCCATATTCCCCTGAGCTGGAAAAAAACCATGGTGTTGAATGCGGTAGTTGGCTCGGCAAGCAGCGTTTCAAACGCGGTCAGTTCGCCGCGGGATTTTTCCAGGTCCCTGTCCTTTTTTTCCAGCAACTGCTCCATGTTGTATCTTTCATCACGCAGCCGTTTGAATTCTTTTTTTAGCTCGGCGCGGTTTCGGTAAAGTTTGATCAGTTGCTTTTCGCCAATCTCCTGGCTTCTTGATTCGTTGCGTATCGTGAATGCTCCGAACTTGTCGTCCCTGGCCATGGTCTCTTTCCCGTTCTAGCTTACAGCCTGGCTCAGGCCGGCCGTGGACCCGATAGCAACGAAACGGTGACCATTATCCGTGCAGTACTCCAGCCACTTGTTTAACATCGAATTTCTCACCCGCCGGCGGTTGACCTCCTGCGTGCAGCCCGTATCAAACTGCCTGAGGATCTCGTGGCGATGCACCCTGCTGCAAGCCATCGCCTCCGCCAGCCTGGCATCGTGATAAATACGAATCGTCATGTCAGGATCCGCTATCCATAGTCCCGATTCCTCGAACATATAGGTCATGTGCAGGGTACTCGTATGCCGCGTGCGCTCCAGTAATCTCAGGTGCAGCGTGCAATCTCCGGGGACGCTGGATTGCTGTTCGCCGATGAATTCTTGCGGCTCCTGGATCAGCCAGTTCAAGCGGATGAAATTACTTTCATACAACGACATCAGAGCCGCAAAACTGGATAATTTTGCGCTTGCGCCAATCGCGATGCGGCTGTCTCGAACCATGCCGGCAATATAACACAGCAATTCCGAAGTGCCGTGACGCCGTTAGCAATGTGCAGGTGTCCCAGGGACGAAATCCGGCATGCGAATAGCCGTTCCATGGTACCTGGCGCAGAGCTCGAACTATGCTATGGCCTCAGATGCCGGCTAACGCCGGTCTCGTTCAGAATCGTACTGGCGATCTCCTCGATCGAGCATTCCGTGGTGTCGATGAACGGGACGCCATATCGTTTGTACAACGCCATCGCCGCACGAATTTCAAACTGGACCTGGCGCGTCGACGAATAATTGCTTTCCGGTCGCCTTTCATTGCGAATCTGCTGCAGCCTGGCCGGGTCGATTGTCAGGCCATATAATTTCCCGCGGCGGAACTTGAGGCTGTCTGGCAGGTCACCGCGTTCGAAATCCTCGTCGGTCAACGGATAATTGGCGGCGAACACCCCGTATTGCAAGGCCAGGTAAAGCGATGTAGGCGTCTTCCCGGACCTGGAAACCCCGATCAGTATCAGCTCCGCCTGATCGTAATCGCGCGTGTTTGCCCCGTCATCCGCGGCCAGCGCGAAATTGGTCGCCTCGATTCGCCGGGTATAGGCCACCATGTCTTTTATGCCGTGCGCCTTGCCGGTCGTATGCGATGAACGCGCCTTCAGTTCCTTCTCCAGCGGAGCGACAAAAGCATCGAAAAAATCCAGGCAAAGATAATTGCCGCGACTGATAACGGCTCGGATATCATCCTGCACCAAGGTACTGAATACTATCGGTTTTGTGCCCTCGACTTTGGCGACCTGGTTGATCTGGCGAACCACCTCCTCGGCCTTCTCAGTGCTCGAGATGAAGGGCAAGGTTACGTGGCGAAAGTTGATCGAATCGAACTGCGTCAGCAGGCTATAACCCAGCGTTTCAGCAGTAACGCCGGTCTGGTCGGAGACGAAAAATACGGTCCGTTGATTCACAATCCCTCCGTGTATAATGTTGGCGTTCTGCTCGTCGGCCATTTTGTATTTCCGCCGGGCCGATTACAAGGGGAGCCTATTGCAGCCGTATATTATCAAGCTGGATCAAGTCGGGATGAATGATGTCGAGCTGGTTGGCGGGAAGAACGCCTCTTTGGGAGAAATGATCGGCCACTTATCAGGACTGGGAGTCTCGGTTCCTGGCGGATTCGCGACCACCGCGCATGCCTACCGCGATTTTCTGTCCACCGATGGCGTGGACAAAAAAATCGCCGGGGAGCTGAGCGGCCTCGATATCGATGATGTCTCCGCATTGGCTGACAGCGGCGAACGGATTCGCCGGTGGATCATGGATACGCCCTTGCCGGCCCGGCTGGAAAGCGAACTTCGCAGCCATTGGGATGCCATGCGCGACGGCGCGGATTTTTCGGTAGCCGTCCGCTCTTCCGCGACCGCGGAAGACCTGCCCGATGCTTCCTTCGCGGGGCAGCAGGAAACATTTCTCAATGTCACCGGCTGGGACCAGTTGTTGCGATCCGTGCATGAGGTTTTTGCGTCTTTGTTCAACGACCGGGCAATCGCCTATCGGGTACACCAGGGCTTTGACCATCAGCAGATAGCCCTGTCGGTCGGAATCCAGCACATGGTCAGGAGCGATCTCGGCACAAGCGGGGTCGCCTTCACGCTGGATACGGAGTCCGGTTTTCGCGACGTGGTTCTTATCACGTCTTCGTATGGGCTGGGTGAGACGATCGTCCAGGGTGCGGTTAACCCGGACGAGTTCTATGTCTACAAGCCCGCGCTCGAAAACGGCCGGCACGCGATTTTAAGACGCAAGCTCGGGCAAAAAGCAATCAAAATGGTCTATGAAGACGACCCGGAAACCGGGCATACCGTCAAGACCGTCGATGTGGAGCCGGCGGACCGGCGGCGTTTCTCGCTCAGCGATTCGGAGATTCATGAATTGTCCCGGCAGGCGCTGATCATCGAAAAGCATTACCAACGGCCCATGGATATCGAGTGGGGGCGCGATGGCACCAACGAAAAGCTTTATATCCTCCAGGCCAGACCCGAGACCGTGCAAAGCCGCAGCGGCCGAACCCTGCAACGATTTTCGTTGAAAAACCGCGCCGAAATACTGGTCAGCGGGCGCAGTATCGGCCAACGCATCGGCGCCGGTGTTGCCCGGGTCATCAAAGACGCCCGGGAAATGGAGCGCATCCAGCCTGGCGATGTCCTGGTAACCGATATGACCGATCCCAACTGGGAGCCGGTCATGAAAAGGGCCGCCGCAATCGTCACCAATCGCGGCGGACGCACCTGCCATGCGGCCATCATCGCGAGGGAACTCGGTGTTCCGGCTGTCGTGGGCTGTGGCGATGCCACCCGGCGCATAAAGGACGGCCGCAAAATAACGGTGTCCTGTGCCGAGGGCGACACCGGTTTTATTTATGACGGGATTCTCGAGTTCGAAGAGCAGCAAATCGAGCTGGACGCAATCCCTGAAATTCCGGTCAAGATAATGATGAATGTCGGTAACCCGGATCGTGCCTTTGCGTTTTCGGCGATTCCGAACAAGGGGGTCGGTCTTGCGCGGCTGGAATTTATTATCAATCGCATGATCGGCATCCATCCCAGGGCGCTGCTTGAATTTGACCAGCTCAACGGGGCATTACAAGAAACCATCACCGAGCATATTGCCGGTTACTCGGGTCCGGTGGACTTTTATGTGGACAAGCTGACCGAAGGCATCGCGACCATCGCTGCCGCGTTTGCCCCGGAACCGGTGATTGTCCGTTTGTCCGATTTCAAATCGAATGAATACGCAAACCTGATCGGTGGCAGCCAGTATGAGCCGCACGAAGAAAATCCAATGCTGGGGTTTCGGGGTGCTTCACGCTATCTCGACCCGGATTTCCAGCCCTGCTTCGAACTGGAGTGCCGGGCGTTGCGCCAGGTTCGTGATGAAATGGGGCTGGAAAATGTCCAGCTCATGGTGCCCTTCGTGCGCACGGTAAAGGAAGGTGCGGCCGTTATCGAGCTGCTTGAGAAAAATGGTCTGAAGAGGGGCGTCAGGGGGCTGAAAGTGATCATGATGTGCGAATTGCCAACCAATGCCCTGCTAGCGGATCAGTACCTCGATCACTTTGACGGAATGTCCATCGGTTCGAACGATCTGACCCAGTTAACGCTGGGACTGGATCGTGACTCGGGAATCGTGGCCGAGACCTTCGACGAAAGAGACGATGCGGTCAAGTTCCTGATCTCGCTTGCGATCCAGGCTTGTCTGAAGCGGGGCAAATATATCGGCATCTGCGGCCAGGGGCCGTCCGATCATCCGGATTTCGCACGCTGGTTGCTGGAACAGGGTATCGAGTCCATGTCCCTTAACCCTGACACTGTCGTGGAATCCTGGATGTTCCTCGCCGGCAAGGGTGGTGCCGGTCACGTGAACTAATAACTTAATAACTTAATGACCGGCACCATATTATAAATCGCTCCAGCTCGAGCGTCGGCGCAGGCGGATTTTTGGCAGCAGCAGGCCTAGCAATATTCCGCCTATCAGGACCGCCGCACCGGCGACAAACCAATCCCTGTTTTTTCTGTCTTTCAGCTCCTGAATTTCCGATGTCTGCGCCTGCAAGCGATGATTCATGCCCTGCAAGGTGGTCTGTAGTTCCTGGTTCTGGCTGTCGAGATCGAGTGCGCGCGCCGAAACACGGCGTATGTCCGCCAGCTCGGTGTCCTTGTCCTGGTTGCCTTTTTGCAAGCGGTCGCGCTCCTGGCGCAACTCATCCCGGCTCGCCGTGGCCTGCCCAAGCCGCGCCACGAGTTCCTGGTTTCGTTGCCGCAGGTTACTTACCTGCCGGCGCATGCCGGCAAGCTGGTTTCGCGCCGCGGGCTGATCCATCAGGAAACGGCTCAACACGTAACCCTCGGTACCCGAAGCCGTGTTAATCCTGCTATAACCGGTTTCCTCGTCCGCTTCCAGGACCTCCACGGTCGTTCCACTCGGCAGCATTCTCAAAATCGTGTTCTGCGTCGACGGGCCGCTGCGCATGGTCACTTCGAACTGATCGGTGACATAGGCATCCTCGCCGACAACGACCGATGGAATCAGGGTGATCAGAAAAAGCAAGGTATAGACTTTCATGTTGATTTCCAGGTGCGGGGCTGTGGATGATAACCCGAAACGGACGGCCAACTATCCACTTTCTCGGGCCAATCGCAAGCTGTCGCAAGCCAGCGACACTCGGCCAAAGCCCCGTCAATCTTCTTGCAACCCGGTAATCGCATCTTCCCAGTGCGCCCCGTCAAATGCCAGGCGGGATACCTCGTCGACCTGGCCCGGATCGAGACACCGCAGATTGACGCTAAAGCCATCGGGGTGAGATCTCGGCACATAGAAAGACTTGATACCGCACTCACGACAGAACAAATGCCGGGCGATCCCGGTGTTGAAGCGGTAGTCGGAGAGCGCTTCTTTCCCGCTGAGCAAGGTGAAATCCTCGGCCGCGACGATCAAGTGTTGAAAACCGGTCATCACGCACATCGAACAATTGCAATCGATGACTTCGAGCTCAGACGGCGCCCTGACGACAAAGCGGACGGCGCCGCAATGGCAGCCACCGCGATATTCAATTTGTTCGGCAGTATCCATCAGCGCCGGTCCCGGTTCTTGCTCACTGCTCCAGCGGCACTTCCCAGACCACCATCGCAAGCTGCTGGTTGTCCGGCCTGACCGCCAGCCTGGTGATTGGCCCAGGCAACACATCGCTATAGTCGCGGACCATCACCCAACCGTCATTTGCAAGCCGGTAAATAATCCTGTCATCGGCCATCAACAGGAACGGATCTTCGGTCCAGACGAAATCGGCGAAATGGCTCCCCTGCAAAGTTTTTGCCAGCGGTGTGAACTCCATGCTATCGAGATCCAGCAGGCTGAGTTCAGCCTCCCCCGCTTCATTCTTGCGGATCACGGTCAGTAAATTACTGCCGGGTTTCATCTGCAACGCACGCGAATTTTCGGGCATTTCAACAACCGGCCTGGTCTCGCCATAATTGACGTAACCAATCTGCAGCATCATCGTCCACGGCTCTTTTTCCTCTCCCGATACCGGCACCCCCGCCAGCAAGGCGATCCGGTTTGCGTCTATCCAGGCGTAATAATTTACCGCCACGGTATCGGGGAGAATAACCTCGGTGTGATCGCCCTGATCGTCAACAAACCATAAGCGGCTTGTACCATCACTCTCGAGGCGCACCACTGAGAAACCGCGGCCGGCTGGCATGGGTATCGGCGAAAATTCCGATTCTTCAGTGTCGGTCATTTTTCTTTGCTCGCCGCTGGCAAGATCATGCAGAAAAATGTCGGTTCGCATTTCCCTGTCCTCAGCGACGACGCCGACGCTGAACAACAGACCACTGCCATCGAGCAGATATTTTGGCTGGTTGTCATAGCCTCGTCTTGGCGTAATATTCCTTGGCTCACCAAGGCTGACCGAATCGGCGCCGGTCTGCATATCGACCAGCCAGATATCCGTACGGTATTCCCGCTTGCTTTTCTCTTCGTACTCCTTTTTATCTTCCGTTTTTGAACAGGCCAGAGCGGTTGCCACGAACGCAGCAAGCAGCAGCAAGACTGATTTTTTCGCGGCCCTTGTCATAGCGCCATATTTAACTCTCTAAGTCCCGCGGGTCTTCGGTAATTTGCCAGCCCAAGAGAAAATGCGCGATCGCAGCGCGCATCGCATGAAGCACTGCGTTCCTTCGGCTCAAAACCCACCTTCAGATACAAACCGATTGCCGCATGAAAAGTGTTGTTCGTTTCCAGGTGTATCTCATCGAAACCCAGCCTGCCTGCGCTGTCTATCAAAAAATCCATCAGTGATTCACCCCACCCCTGGCCCCTCACCTCAGGCAGCAAATACATCTTACGCAACTCGCACTGCCGCTGATTGATTCGCATCAAACCAGCCGTAGCCGCTATTTCGCCCTGCTCGTCTTGCAAAATTACAAACAAGCCGCCCGCGGCAACGTAATTTCCTTCTATATCCGACAGGTCCGCGTCTATACCGTCGGGGTCCAGCTCCATACCCAGCTCATCCAGCACCGTTGCCACCAGCGCGGTAATTCCGGTGAAATCCTTATTTTGCGCGGCCCGGATGGTCAACATGGGCTAACACCCTTACTATGTATAGCGTCGCCTTACACGGCGCCAACAATACGGCACGCAGCAGGTATTTGTAATCTTTCCTGCGTTTAGCGGTATTCAGGGCAGGATGAAGCGAGGCGGCGGTGCAACCGCTGGACTGCCAGCGCAGGTATTATTTGCCCTGAGAGTGGAGTGAGTGATGGAGGTCAGGTGTTTATAACCAGAGCAGCAATAGCCAACCCGGTTGCCGTGATATCCGCCATGCTGCTGGTTATTTTGTTTGGAATAATCGCTCTAACCCGGTTGCCGATTCAGCTGATACCGAATGTTGAACAACCGTTAATCCAGATCAGCACGAGCTGGCGCGCCGCGGCGCCGGCGGAAGTCGAGGCCGAGATTCTCGAGCCGCAGGAAGACGCGCTCCGCGGCGTCCCCGGCCTGAAAAAAATGGAGTCGTCGGCATCCCGCGGGCGCTCATCGATCAACCTGACATTTGCCGTCGACATCGATTTGCAGCGCGCCCTGATCGAGGTCATGAACCGGCTCAACCGCGTGCCGAATTACCCCGCCGATGCCGACGAACCGGTGATCTACGTCGGCGAGAGTCAGTTCGGTGCGGCGATCGCCTGGTTCGCGCTGCGCCCGCAAGATGGCGTGAATCGTGATATGTCCGAGTACCAGGATTTTGTCGAGGATGTGATTCAGACACGCATCGAAAGAGTCAAAGGTATTTCCAAGACCGATGCCTATGGCGGCCGCGCCCGTGAAGTCCGTATTACCTTCGACCCCTACCTGGCCGCCGCCTATGGAATTGACATTCCATCGCTGGCGCGGATCGCATCGAACAACACCGATATCAGCGGCGGCTTTAGCGATATCGGCCGGCGACAATACACGGTGCGTTACACCGGCAAATACCAGCTGCACGAGTTCGGCGACATGGTCTTGAGCTGGCGGGAAGGAAATCCCGTGCGCCTGCGCGATATCGCCGAAATCGAGATGGTGCTGACCGACAAGACCGGCACGATGCGGCAGAACGGCGAACCGGCAATCGCTTTTAACGCGCAACCGGCGGAAAACGTCAATGTGCTGAAGGTGATGACAGAGCTCAAACAGGCGATCGCGGAACTCAATGACGGACCGGTCGGCAATGCCGGTTTGGAAATCGTGCAAGTCTACGATGAAACCATCTACATCAAGCAATCGATTGCGATGCTGCGCAACAATCTGATCCTCGGCATCATGCTCAGTATCGGCGTCCTGTGGTGGTTCATGCGCCGCCTGCGCGTAACCATGATCGTTGCCATTGCAATCCCGGTATCGCTGTTTGCTTCCTTTGCGCTGCTCGATGCCGGCGGCAGGACCCTGAATATCATTTCCCTGGCCGGCCTGGCGTTCGCCATCGGCATGGTGCTCGATGCCGCCATTATCGTCATGGAAAATATCGTCCGGCTGCGCGAAACCGGCAGAACCAGCGAAGAAGCGTCGATTGTCGGCACCACCCAGGTCTGGGGCGCGCTGTTGGCATCGACTGTAACCACGGTCGCGATTTTCCTGCCCGTCGTTTTCCTGCGCGACACGGCGGGCCAGTTGTTCTCCGATATGGCCTATGCCATTTCCATGGCGATCATCGTATCCCTGGTGATCGCGGTCACGCTGATTCCCAAGGCGGCAGTTTACTGGATGCGCGACGTGGAACTGCGCGATCCGCACAAGGCCTGGTGGGCCAAAGGATCGGCCCTGATCATGGATCTGACGGATACGCCGAAACGTCGCTATACCTGGATCATCGTGCTGGTTGGCGTCGCTGCCGGGCTTAGCTGGTGGCTCAAGCCCGCCGCCGATTACCTGCCGCAGGGGCGACAAAACTGGATTTTCGCATACATCATGCCTCCTCCCGGACAGGGCGTCGAAACCGCCGAAGAAGAATTTGTCGATGTCGTGTCGGAGCGCATGAAGCCGTTTCTGAGCGGTGAACGTCAGCCGCAGATCGAAAATTATTTCATGGGTATATTCGGGCGACGCGGTTTCATGGGAGTGCGCGCAAAGGATCCGGATGATGTCGATGAACTTCTGACTATTTTGAACGAGGAAATCCTGTTCGGTTTTCCCGATACCCTGGCATTTGCATCGCGGCCATCGATATTCAGGCGCCTCGGCGGCGGCCGCGAAATAGACGTCAATATTCAAAGTCGCGATATGGATGCGATGCTCGATGCGGCGCTGGCCGGCATGGGTGCAATCACCAAGGCCCTGCCAGGCTCGCAGGTGCGGCCTATCCCGGGCGTGGAACTGGCTGAGCCCGAACTCAGGCTGATACCGGATGAACGACGCATTGCCGAGGCTGGCTGGAGCCGGAACACGATGGCCTCGGTTATTCGTGCGCTGGGCGATGGCTTGTACGTTGGCGATTACTTTGACGGCGACCGGCGGCGTGACATTATTCTGCGCGCGAAACCATGGGCCAGCCCGGAAGAACTCGCCTCCATACCACTGTTCACGCCCGCTGGCGGCATTCAGCAAGTCGGCGAACTGGTACGCATGGAAAGAACGGCCGGACCCAACCAGATCAGGCGGGTCGACCGCCGGCGCACCATCACCTTGCGGGTAACGCCGCCGGATATCTCCCTCACGGACGCCATCGCAATTATTAAACAAGAGGCAGAACCCGCGATCCTCGCGCAGTTGCCGGACGATGGCGAGATTTATTATTACGGCAGCGCCGACAACCTGAAAGTCGCGCTTGCCAGCCTGGCCAGCAGTTTCGCGTTGGCGGTCGCGATTCTTTACCTGTTGATGAGCGCCTTGTTCCGCTCGTTCAAAGACAGCCTGCTCGCTTTGCTCGCGATCCCGCTGGCAACGGTAGGCGGCATCCTGGCATTGCGGATATCCAATCTTTTCTCGTTCCAGCCCATGGATCTGCTAACCATGATCGGCTTTATTATCTTGCTCGGCCTCGTCGTCAACAATTCCATCCTGCTGGTTTATCAGACCCGCGCGTCGGAACGCATAGGCATGGACCGGCGCTCGGCCGTGGAAAAAGCCGTGCGCATCAGGCTGCGCCCGATCCTGATGAGCACAATCACCACCTTGTTTGGCATGCTGCCGATGGCGTTGATACCTGGCCCGGGCACCGAAATCTACCGCGGCATGGCTGCGGTCATCGTTGGCGGGATGGCGGTCAGCACCGTGTTCACACTGATCTTGCTGCCCAGCCTGTTGCGCGTGGGTGAGGAAAAGACCATGCTGGGAACTGAGCCCGGATCCGGCCTGCAAGGGCAATACGCCCAAAAACATAGTGATATATAATTCAATAACTTAATGTTGATATTTCAAGCACAATCTAATGTCTTTTTATCCTGCTTGCGACCGCTTTCGGGCTTGGCGCTGATGCTCTTTGCCAGTATCGGGAGCGCCCAGCAAGGTCCGGCGCCGGTGGTCGTGGTCCGTGCACAGCAAGTGATGCTGGCGCCTACCATCGATGTGCCCGGCACCGTGATCAGTCGCAACGATTCGAAAATTGCAGCCGAAGTGACCGGGCGGATTACCTGGATCGCGGAGGTCGGAACCGTAGTTGCCAAAGGCGATCCCATCGCCCGCCTCGACGATACTCGTTTTCGTCTGCAACAAAGCGAGTTCGCCGGCCAGGTCGATCGCCAGCGCGCGCGTCTGACCTACCTGGAACCGGAAGTCGAACGGCTAAAAAAACTGCGTGCGGAAAACAACGCCGCCGTCAGCCGCCTGGACCAGACCCGATCCGATCTGCAGGTCGCACGTGCCGACACCCGGGTCGCTAAAGCGCGGCTCGCGCTGGTCAGCGATCAACTGGCGAAAACCACGATACGCGCTCCGTTCGCCGGCGTGGTGACGGAACGCATGAGCAATATCGGCGAAATGGTCAACACCGGCAGTGAAGTGATCCGGCTGGTGGATCCCTCAGCCATCGAAATCGTCGCGCGCGCGCCCTTGCGCTCGGCGGCTTTTTTGAAAAAAGACGCCATTGTGCAGGTTTCATCCGAACAACGCAGCGAGCAAAGCACGGTGCGAACCCTCGTGCCCTTTGGCGACCCCCGTTCCCACATGTTCGAAATGCGGCTCAATGTCGACCCGGCCAACTGGGTCGTGGGTGAAAGCGTGCGGATTGCGGTACCGACGGCCGAGGCGAGAAAAGTGCTGGCGGTGCCCAGGGATGCGCTGGTCCTGCGGCGCAACGGCGCCAGCGTCTTTCGGGTCGGCGATGACGGTCTCGTTCAACGGATTTCGGTCCTGGCCGGCAGCGCCGATGGCGACCTGATCGAAGTCTCCGGTGATCTAAAAGCCGGCGACACCATCGTCGTGCGCGGCGCGGAAAGGCTGCGCCCAGGTCAGCGAGTGATGGTTCTGAACACCGACACGGAAGCGGGCAACGCGGCTTCGACCGCCAATTGATCGATTGTCATAGTGCACGCCTGACATGACGGCTATTGTCAGTATCTAATCACATTGTGAGTGTCTGCTTACCGGTCTTGCCCCATTGTTTCGGACCACCCGGTTAAGTCCCCCTGGCCTGATTCTCGCACTGTACCGGAGAGGCATGGCCGAGGTTGCTGTGGCCCCGAAAAGTGTGTTTCCCGGGACAAAATGCACCCCCTGACTCAAGCCTGGCAAGCAGTTCGACTGAATTTAGCGGCTGACTAAGCTACTCTTGGTCCAGACAGTGGGAGCCTGTTATGGTCAGTGTCTCGCAGTTCATCAATGAACTAAGGCGCCGCAACGTGTTTCGCAGCGCCGCTGCCTATGTCGTCATTGCGTGGCTCCTGATCCAGATCGCCGATATTCTCCTCGAGGCATTCGCCGCGCCGAACTGGGCGATGCGCGCCATCGTAATCGCCCTTGCGGTCAGCTTTCCAGTTGTCTTGATTCTCGCGTGGGTCTATGAAATTACGACCCAGGGCGTGAAGCGTACAGAGGCGGTCTCCGAAGACGAGTTGATCTCGGTTCACACGGGCCGTCAGATCGACTTCGTGATCATTGGCGTGCTGATCGTGGCCGTCGCATTGTTCGCGGCGGACAGATTCAGGTGGATCGATTTTGGCACGGCGCCCTCGATCGATCTTCGTTCGATTGCCGTGCTGCCATTCGACAACCTGAGCGGGGACCCGGAGCAGGAATATTTTGCAGACGGAATGACGGAGACATTGATTACGGAACTCTCCAAGATTTCTGCACTTCGGGTCATCTCCCGTCAATCAGTCATGCAATTCAAAGGTTCCAACGAGTCCTTGCCGGAAATCGCCCGGAAGTTGAACGTGGACGCCGTGGTGGAAGGCTCGGCGCTGCTTGTTGGAGGACAGGTCAGGATCACGGTCCAATTGATCGAGGCTGCCACTGACGTACACCTGTGGGCCGATAACTACGACCGTGATCTTAGCGACGTGTTGGCAATACACAGCGAGGTCGCACGTGCCATTGCACGCGAGATCCAAATTGTGGTGACTCCGGAGGAAGCGGCCCGCCTGGCTGATGTGCGAGAGGTCAATCCCGAAGCCTACCGGCTCTATCTCCTGGGGCACTATCACCTTTACAAATGGGAACCAGCAGATCTCGAAAAAGCAGTTCGCTATTTTCAGCAGGCGATCGAGCTCGACCCACAGTACGCGCAGCCCCATGTGGGTCTGGCCAAATATTATGGCGGAGTTGGTTTTTATGGCTACATGCCCCCGCGGGTTTCTGCTGAAAATGCGCGGGCCGAAGCGGCGCGAGCACTGGAAATCGATAGCGCCATGGCCGACGCTCACGCAGAATACGCGATACTCTATTTCTATTACGACTGGGATTGGGAAAAGGCCGAGGAAGAATTTCGAAAGAGCATTTCACTGAATTCAAGTTATGCCTGGGCGCGTCAGTTTTACGCCTGGTTCCTGGCGGCCACGGATCGCGCGGAGGAAGCTCACGCGAGCATTAGACATGCGCTCGAACTCGACCCGCTTGCGGTCCTGGCGTACATGACTGAGGCAGACGTATTCTGGCTGTCGCGGCAATACGACCAGGCCATTGCCAAATTGCATGAAACCCTCGATTTATTCCCCAACGAACCTCAGGCACTTTCGCGGCTTGGCAGGAATTATGTGCAGAAAGGGATGTTCGCGGAAGCGATCGATCAAATGGAACGAGCGGTAACGCTTTCTCCTGGCTTCATCGAACATTACTGGATGCTGGGGCACGCATATGCCGTGGCCGGGGAAACTGCGAAGGCGCGGAAAGTTTTGAATGACCTGCACGATCTGGCCAAAAAAAGGTATGTCTTACCGTTGGCCTTTGCAGTCATTCACACCGGCCTGGGAGAAAACGATGAAGCGCTGGAGTGGCTGGAAAGAGCCTACCAGGACCGCAATATGTGGATGGTGTATCTGCAGGCAGCGCCCTGGTTCGACCCGCTGCGCTCCGACCCTCGCTTCCAGGACCTGCTGAGACGAATGAACTTTCCGGAATAAGCTTTTTTATTGCAGGACCGATTAACGCACTTTGTGCTCAATGGTCGCGGCTAACCAAACTTCCGAATCGGTATCGAACGCTGACCTCCCAATGTCTTGGGCGTGCAAAACTGGCGGCCACCAAACCAAAGTCCGGTTTGCCGGCCACTCCGCTTTGAAGGTATTTCGTGTTAGTGAGATTGTTTCCGGATACAGCAAACTGCCAGCGGCCGGAGTTGCTCACCAGGGTTGCACCAGCATGCAGGAGTCCATAGGCACCCTGGATGAGTTCTTCGGTGTTGATAGCGTCCTTGTAAGTTTTGTCGCGCCACGAATAGTCGCCGCGAATCGCAAGTCGGCCAATTTGCTGCAGATGTGTTGAATAGCTAAGGCCCAGGTTAATGGACCACTCCGGCGTGTTCATGAGCTTGGAACTCAGCGTGACGGGTATCGTCAAGCCCGGAAGACCAGCCTGGTCCAGCTTGACGTACTTCGCATCCAGGTACCCGACACCCGCCTCGAACCTCAGACCGGTGGTGAGTGCCACGGCGAGTTCGACTTCCAACCCTTTTATCTCAGCCTCAGCTGCGTTGAGGATCTGAGGTTCGACGCCGTTCAGCACGCTGATCTGGATATCGTCATAGTTGAGAAAAAAAATCGCGCCGTCCATCGAAAATCGTCCGCGGCTTGCCTTGACGCCGAGCTCGTATGAAGTGACGTGTTCCGGATCGAAAGGCAGGTAGTCCTGCCTGGGCAAAAGCACCAGGGTATTGAATCCACCGCTCTTGAACCCCCGGGAGATGCTCCCATAAATCTGCAGGTCCTGGTCAATGAAATATTGCATCGCGGCCATCGGGGACAGATTGTCGAATGACTTTGAGTCGCCATTGCTCACCACAAGCCCGATACCCGGCGGGTTGGAAACACGTTTTTTCTCGGCTGTATAACGTACTCCCACAGACCCACGTAGGCTTTCGGCGAACTCATACTCAATATGTGAAAAAATGGCCGCGCTGCGAGCGCGGTGTACATTGACGATTGGCTGAATACCCGGACTCAACGGAACGCCGAACAGCGGGTTGGGGATGCCAAAGATCGGATCGAATTCAACCGTCGCAAGTTCGGGGACGATCAGTGCACCGCCGGACGAAGTGGCTTCCTCTTCGAAATAATAAAGCCCCACAAGCCAATCGAGTGCGCCATTACGACCCCGCAGATTGAATTCCTGGCTGAATTAATGCTGATCGACACCCAGGATGTCCTCGATGATGAGCAACGGCGAACCATCCACGTCCACCGCCCAAAGACTTTCCATGTCGCGGTATGCGGTGATTGAGGTAAATGTCAGGGCGCCGGGCCGCCAATCGACAATTGCCGTCAGCCCCTGAACATCGAGATCGGACCCGGATTCGCCGGTCGAATAATTCGTGAAGTTGCTTGGAGTAATGAATCTTGAATCCCAAGGAATGCCATCGCCGAATCCGGGAACGGTGTTGGTCGGCGCCACAAAGAAATTAAATGCGGCTGTAAGCGACATCGGGCCGGGCTGGGCAAAGACCGGCGTGGTCATCGGGGAACCCTGGCGGGTGCGAGTGCTATCGGCAATGAAATCGACCGTCAGATTTTCCCTGGGTAGCCAGCGTAGTGCGCCGCGAATGTAATCGGTATTGATATCGCCGAACTCCGTGCTGTCCTGCAGACTCACGCCATAGCCGTCCCGGTTGAGGCTCGAGGCGGAAAATCTCGTCAGGACCCGATCCGTCAACGGTACGTTTACGACGACCTTTAGATCGGCTCGATTGTCACTGCCTGTGGTAACGTCGGCCCAGCTTGAAAAGACATCAGTTGGGCGTGTGGTCATTATGGTTATGGCGCCACCGGTCGCATTCTTGCCGAACAGAGTGCCCTGCGGACCACGCAAGACCTCGACCTGGCTTACATCGAGTACGCCCATGACGCTTCCCACGGCCCGTGCGATATAGACTCCGTCCAGGTAAAGGCCGATAGCCGGATCCGTGGAGTGCTCCGCGAAATTTGCCGCTTGCCCGACTCCACGGATATGGATTGAGCTGGAGTTGGATGATCCGAGAAAGGACGAATCCCACTCGAGATTGGGCGTGTATCTGGCAATCTCGGCGATATTGGCTAGATTGAGCGTCTCCAGTTCCCAATTTGTAAAAATGGACATGGAAATAGGCACATCCTGCGCCGCCCGCTCGCGTTTTTGAGCTGTAACGATAATTTCTTCGATGACCAGTTCGTCGTCACTGGCCCCGGACGGTGTGGTTTCCTGGGGGTGCGCCGTTGCAAACGGCAACAGGCTGACAATCACAAAAAGCGTGCGTGTAATTACCGAGTTACAAGAATTCAGAAATCCAAACATGAATAGTCTCTATGCTCTAACGCATAAAACGACAAACTTCAGTACAAGAATCTCAAATGCTATTGAATTAAAGCCTAGCAGAAAAATAGCCTGCCCGCATGACAATCAGACTCGTTGCCCCTGCTACCGCAGAGTAAACATTTGCTTATGGACCCTCTCTTTGCTGCCACGGCAAACGATCCAGATCGACGTTCCCGCCGGTAAACACCAGCGCGGCGCGGCGCCCTTTCAATTCGATCTGCTGTTCGAGCAACGCGGCAACCGGCACTGCCGCCGATGGTTCGATGAGTTGTTTCATGCGCTCCCAGACCAGCCGCGTTGCATCGCGAATCGCGTCTTCAGACACCGTTACGATGTCATCGACCAGCTCGGCGATGATCGGAAAGGTCTTGTCGCCTAGCGAAGCGCGTAATCCATCGGCGATCGTATCCGGGGAATCGATGATCACTCGCTCGCCGCTATCGAGCGATTGCCTGGCATCATCGGCGCACGCAGGCTCGATGCCTATGACCTGGACCTGTGGTCGCAGCTCCTTGATGACCAACAGACTACCGCTCAACAGTCCACCGCCGCCCACCGGCACCAGCAGCAAATCGATATCCCCTTGTTGTTCCATGATCTCGAGCGCGACCGTCCCCTGACCGGCGATGACGCGGTAGTCGTTATAAGGATGGATGACCTGGACGCCTTTCTCGTCGACCAGTTTCTGCAAGGCAGCTTCTCTGTTCGCCAGCCCGGGCCGGCAACTGACAATATTCGCGCCATAACTTTCGACTGCGCGTCTTTTGACGGCGGGCGCATTCTCGGGCATCACCACCCAGGCCTGTGTGCCTCGCGTGCCGGCGGCAAGCGCCACCGCGGCACCGTGGTTGCCCGAGGAGTGCGTCGCCACGCCCTTGCCAAGTTCTTTATCGCTCAGCGAAAACACGGCGTTGGCCGCACCCCTGGCCTTGAATGCGCCGACTCGCTGCAAGTGTTCGCATTTGCAATGCAGCTTACCGTCGAACATCCGCTCGAGGCTGCGGGAGCGTAGCAACGGCGTACGGTGCACCAGGCCTGAAATGCGTTCGGCCGCCTCTTTTATGGCTGCCAGGTCCGGTCTTGTTCCGCTATCGGGCATGCGTCGTCTCAACCTTGTCGAACACCAGCAGCAAGTTGTTTGCCGGCATCGTGTGCGACCTGCACAAAGCGAGCCCCGCTTCGCCGGCGATTTTTTCCATCTCGGCAAGATCCCGCAGACCCATCAGGGGATCGCGTTTCTTCAGCCACGCATCAAATTTCCGGTTGCTGGCGGTGGTGAACTTCCGTTTTTCGTTGAACGGCCCGTAAAGGCAGAACCTGCCGCGATCCATCGACGCAAATAGCCTGCCCACGCCGGCCACCATTGCGCAGACCATATCCCAGTGCATGATGTGCGCCGTGTTCGCGCTAAAGACAGCATCGGCGCCCGTGTCCGGCCAGAGTTCGCTGCGCACATCGAGATCGAGCGGCGCCGGCAGGCTGATGTCCTCGACGTCCTCAATCCAGCACCTGATGTCCGCATGGTCCTCGGACAGATCGCTGGTCTGCCAGACCAGGTGCCGCATTTGCGGCGCAAAAAAAGCGGCATGCTGGCCAGTACCGCTACCGATTTCCAGCACCTTCTTCGTTGCGGCAAATTCCTCGGCCAACACATCGAGTATCGGCTGCTGGTTGCGTTCACACGATTCCGCGCAGGGTTTCATTCAATCCGTGGCCAGCGCATGAAAATCGCTGGCGATGAAATGCTGCCGATAGTGTTTGAGTTCGTTGATCGAGTCGTAAATATCGGCCAGCGCCAGGTGGCTGGATTCCTTTTCCACGCTCTCGAGAACTTTTGGCGCCCAGCGCAACACCAATTCTTTCAGGCTGCTGACATCGAGGTTGCGGTAATGAAAGAATTTCTCGAGTTCCGGCATGCAGCGCGCGAGAAAACGCCGGTCCTGGCAGATGCTGTTGCCGCACATTGGCGACTTGCCCGCCAGCACGTGCTGCTGCAGGAAGGCGATGGTCTCGCGCTCGGCCTTCGCTTCGCTGGTCATGCTTTCGCGCACCCGCTGGGTCAGCCCGGACTTGCCGTGCTGCCGGGTGTTCCAGTCATCCATGCCATCCATCCGTTGCTCGTCCTGGTGAATGGCGAACACCGGTCCTTCCGCGATCACGTTCAATTCCTTGTCGGTAACCACGGTCGCAATTTCGATGATCCGGTCCGAATCTGTCATCAACCCGGTCATCTCGAGGTCTATCCAGATTAGATTCATTGGGTCAGCAGCCATATTTTTTCCTCGTTCCATAGCTTGCGGCCAATTCTAGCAAAGGCTAAGCTGTGCCGCGCTTATCGAAGGAGCGGACACGAAAATGCACTGGCTTACCGGCTTGTTCCTGTTTTTCCTTGCGCTGGTGACGATTTTGCGGCTGTTTCTCGCGCAACGCCAGATCGCCAGCGTTCGCGAACATCGCGATGAGGTGCCAAAACCCTTCGCCGACATCATCACGCTCGAAGACCACCAGAAAGCCGCCGATTACTCAGCGGCCCGTGTGCGCCTGGGTATGCTGGATACCGTCATCGATATGCTGGTGTTGCTCGGCTGGACCATCGCCGGTGGTCTGAGCCTGGTGCTGGGTTTCTGGGACGGTCTCGGCCTGAACGTCGTGATCGCGGGTACGGCTGCCAGCGTCAGCGTATTTTTTATCGTCAGCTTGCTGAGCCTGCCGTTATCCGCCTATTCGACCTTTGCCATAGAGGCCCGGTTCGACTTTAACCGCACCACACTTGCCACCTTCCTTGGCGACCTTGCCAAGGGCTGGCTGCTGATGCTGCTGCTGGGCGGCCCGCTGATCGCGGCCATTTTATGGCTGATGGACCGGGCGGGCTCGCAGTGGTGGTTTTATGCATGGGTCGTCTGGACCTCTTTCACGTTGCTGCTGACCTGGGCCTACCCGACCTTTATCGCGCCGATTTTCAACAAGTTCACGCCGCTTGCGGACGAACAACTCAGGCTGCGCATCGAACAACTGATGATCCGTTGCGGGTTTCGCAGCAAGGGCATATTCGTCATGGATGGCTCGCGTCGATCCAGCCACGGCAATGCCTATTTCACCGGTCTGGGCAACAACAAACGCATCGTGTTCTTCGACACGCTGATCAACCGGCTCGAGCCAGCCGAGATCGAGGCGGTTCTCGCCCATGAACTGGGGCATTTTCGCCTGAACCACGTCCGCAAACGCATGCTTCTGAGCATGGCCATCGGTCTCGCCGGTCTCGCATTGCTCGGCTGGCTTACCTTGCAGCCCTGGTTTTATTCGGCGCTGGGCGTAGCCCAGCCATCCGGTGCCGCGGCCTTGCTGCTGTTTATTTTCGTCTTGCCGGTTTTTAGCTTCGTCTTTACGCCGCTGGGCAGCTGGCTGTCCCGCCGCCACGAATTCGAGGCGGATGCCTATGCGGTGGCGCAAAGCGACGCCTCGCTGCTCGCCGTTGCGCTGGTCAAACTTTACCGCGATAACGCGACGACGCTGACGCCCGACAGCCTGCATTCGCTGTTTTACGACTCCCACCCACCGGCGCCGGTGCGCGTGGCCCGGCTGCAACAAATCGCCGGCAATGTCTGAGGCCCGCCGCCGCCAGCGCAAAACTCACCCGGAAACCAGACCGGGCCGCGTGGTCGCAAGCTATGGCAGGCGGGTCCTGGTCGAGGACGATCAGCGCCAGCGGCTGAATTGCCAGCTCAAGGGACGGCGACTGAAAGCGGTTTGCGGGGATCGCGTCGAGTGGTATCCCGACAGCCATAACGGCATTGTGACCGCGATCACAACCCGCCGCAACGAACTGCGGCGTCCCGACAGCCGCGGCCGGGTTGAAATCCTGGCCGCCAATATCAGCCAGCTGGTCGTCGTGATCGCGCCCACGCCGCCGGTTGACGAGTTTCTCGCCGACCGCTACCTGGCCGCGGCTCGATTGATGGGCGCCGACAGCCTGGTGGTCTGCAACAAATCGGATCAGGGCAGTGTCGACCTGGCCGGCGAATACCAAACCATCGGTTACCCGGTCGTTTCGGTCAGTGCACAAACGGGTGAGTCGATGGAGTCGCTGGCATCGGCGCTAAGCGGCCACACCAGCGTGCTGGTCGGGCAATCGGGGGTCGGCAAATCGTCACTGAGCAATACGCTGATCCCGGGGCTTGCGGTCGCCACGCAAACGCTGTCCGAGGGCAGCGGTGAAGGCAAGCACACGACCAGCACGGCGATACTGCACCACCTGCCAGGCGGCGGCGAAATCATCGACTCGCCCGGCGTGCGCGATTTTGCGCCACCGCCGACGGAGCTCAAACGGGTCGATTTTGGTTTCCCCGAGTTTGACGAGGCGCTGCGCCAATGCCGCTTCAACGACTGTTTGCACCTGAAAGAACCCCAATGCGGTGTCAGGGCCGCCGTGGACAACGGCGAAATCAGCGCCAGGCGTTATCGCAGCTACCGTGAACTGCTGCACCTGATGCGGAAATTGAAGGAAAACGCTGCAGGTTGAGCCACTGTGTCAACCCGGGGGCCAGTTCATCACGCGGCCACCGAGCAGGTGGTAATGGAGGTGAAAGACGGTTTGTCCGCCATCGGCCCGGTGGTTGACCACCAGCCGGTAACCGCGTTCGGCGATACCCTCTTTTCTGGCCACTTCCGTCGCCGCCAGCACAATCTCGCCGATCAGGTCCGAATCCGCTTCCTGCAGTTCGTCCAGCGTCGCGATGTGCTGCCGGGGGATCAGCAGCACATGGGTCGGCGCCTGCGGATTGAGATCGCGAAACGCCAGCACATTGTCGGTCTCATAAACGATGTCCGGCTTGATTTCACCGCTGACCATCTTGCAAAAAATACAATCCTCGCTCATATCCGCTTCCTTTGGCGCACGCCGGCCTAATTCATTGCCTGGCGCCCGCTGATCGCGTGTGAAATTGTACTGGAATCCACGTACTCCAACTCACCGCCCATCGGCACGCCGTGGGCGATCCGGCTGGCCTTGATCTTCTGTCGTGCCGCCAGTTCGGCGATAAAATGCGCGGTCGCCTCACCTTCCACGGTGGGATTGGTGGCCAGCACGATTTCCTCGATCTCGCCCTTGGCGAGCAAGGCTTCCAGTTGTTTCAGACCCAGTTCTTCCGGACCGATGCCATCCAGCGGGGAAAGATGCCCCATCAGTACAAAATACAAACCGCTGTAGCCGGCGGATTGCTCGATCGCCGCGACATCGGCCGGCGTTTCCACGACACAGAGCAGACTCTTGTCTCGCTGGTGCGATTCGCAAATCGAGCAAGTGGTCGCCTCGGTCAACATGCGGCAACGTTGACAGTGGCCGATCTTGTCCATCGCCTCGACCAGCGCGGCGGCCAGCGCCCGCCCGTTGTCGCGCTCGCGTTCCAGCAACTGGAAGGCCATGCGCTGGGCGGTTCGCGGCCCGACACCGGGCAGGCAACGCAGAGTATCCATCAGGCGAACCAGTAAGGGACTGTAGATCATTGCAGCATGGACAGGATCAGAACGGCAGGTTGATGCCCGGCGGCAAACCCATACCACCGGTCAGGCCCGACATTTTTTCCTGCGTGGTTTTTTCGACTTTTCGGCAGGCGTCGTTTATCGCGGCCGCGACCAGGTCTTCCAGCATGTCCTTGTCGTCATCGAGCAGGCCGGGATCTATAGCCACCCGCCTGACATCGTGCTTGCAGCTCATCGTCACCTTGACCATGCCGCCGCCGGACTCACCGGTCACCTCGAGCTGGCCGAGTTCGTCCTGGGCCTTCTTCAGGTTCTCCTGCATTTTCTGCGCCTGCCGCATGAGCTGTCCAAGCTGCGCTTTCATCCACTCACTCCACTCTCAGATCAGATTATCACGGCCGCTCAGTCCAGCGGCTGGACCGAACCATCCTGGATCGATGCGCCGAATGCATCCTGCATCGCCCGAACGTTTGGGTCGCTGGCGATAGACTTTTCGGCGGCACGTTGTTTCTCGATCGCTTCCCGGCCCTTGCGACCGGCCAGTGTTTCGGACCGGGTCTCGCCGGTTTTGATATGCAGCTTCAGATCACGCGCAAAATAATCAGCCAGGCTCTTTTGCAGGCGTTTCTTTAACTGATCGGTCAGCATGCTTGCCGCTTCAGGGGCGAGCCGCAGCCAGACGGCGCCCTCCTCCTGGCGTTCCAGCTCGCAATTCGAAGCCAGTTGTCTGGTCGCACCACTGATCGGCAATTTTCCGACCAGCGCGGCCCAGTCCTCGTGTGCCAGCTCATCCGCGGCTTGCCCAACAGCCCTGACTTTCGGCTCGTCCTGCCAATCGACTGCCTGTTTCCCACCAGACGCCTCGTCTGCGACAACTTTGGCGGTGCCGGCGATGGCCGCACTGTCACCGACCGGAATAATCCGGCCATCACCTGGCTCGGAATCGGCAACCGGTGAAAACACCAGCATGCGCACCATCAGCATCTCGAAAGCGGCACGCGGGTCGGGCAATTGCACGACGCTGACCCGGCCCTTGACCCCGATATCATAGAAAAGCTGCACGTCTTCGGGTGCGATCAGGCCGGTCAGCCCGGCGACGCCCTCCGCGCCCGCGGCCGCCTCGGGCACGACCTGGGCCAGCGCCAAGGTCTGCAAAAGCCCCAGCAATTCGTCCAGCACACTGCTGTAATCCGGCGTCAATTCGTCCATGACGGCAATGTGCGCAAGCAGACTTGGCCCATCCTTGTTGGCCAGCAAATACAGCAGCTTGAGGACCTGCTCCCGGGGGATCGTGCCAAGCATCAGCCGCGTATCGGCCTCGGTGATCTCGTCGTCGCCGAAAGCGATGACCTGGTCCATCAGGCTCAGCGCGTCACGCATACTGCCATCGGCCGCATCCGCCAACAACCGCAGACCACCCGCTTCCGCCTGGATCTTTTCCTCTTTGGCGATCAGCTTCAACCGTTCCTCGATCAACGCCACCGGCAGCCGCTTGAGATTGAACTGCAGGCATCTCGAAATCACGGTGATCGGCAGTTTTTGCGGTTCGGTGGTCGCCAGCAGGAATTTCACATGCGCTGGCGGCTCTTCCAGGGTTTTTAGCAAGACATTGAAAGAGTGCTTCGACAACATGTGGATTTCGTCGATCAGGTAAACCTTGTAGCGGCCCCGGGCCGGCGAATACTGGACGTTGTCCAGCAACTCGCGGGTTTCCTCCACCTTTCTGTTCGAGGCTGCGTCCACTTCGATCAGGTCGATAAAACGGCCCTCATCGATTTCCTGGCAGGATGTGCATTCGCCGCACGGTGTGGAACTGACCCCCTGCTCGCAGTTCAGCGCCTTCGCGAAAATTCTCGCGATCGTGGTCTTGCCCACGCCGCGGGTACCGGCAAACAAGTAAGCGTGATGCAACTGATCGCGATCCAGCGCATTGATCAAGGCGCGTACGACATGATCCTGACCGACCAGCTCAGCAAATTTCCGAGGCCGCCATTTGCGGGCCAATACTAGGTAAGCCATTGTTTTTTAAGGAACTCTTCCTGAAAACATCGACAACACGACAAAGTGGTCCGCGCCAGCCACACCCCGGCACCCGGTAGCACCGCTACCGTTGCTCCCTTCCGGGCCTGGCGGGGTTAACGGCTGACCGTCGCGAGGGAACCGACGCGGACCAGGATGAAACTCTATCCACTTGGCCAGAAATCGCAAGTAAAACACGGCCAAAATGTATACTTGTGTTGGAAACTTGCCGTGCCGCCCCCGACTTCCTTAGCTGCGGATGGATCAATGAGCTACCGTATCGCCGCCGATTTCTTCCTGGTTTTCCACTTCCTGTTTATCCTGTTCGTGCTGTTCGGCGGCCTGTTCGCGTTTCGATTCCGCTGGGCGCCGGCCATCCACATCCCCGCCGCCGCCTGGGGTGCATTTGTCGAAATCACCGGCCGCCTGTGCCCGTTAACGACGATCGAGGTCTGGCTGAGGCGCACCGCCGGCGATTCCGGCTATAGCGAGAGTTTCATCGAGCATTATCTCTACCCGATCATTTACCCGGCTGGCCTGACCCGCGCCCTGCAACTGGGGTTGGCCGGCATGGTGATCCTGCTCAATGCCGCGATCTATGGCTGGGTGGTCTATCTGCGAGTTCAGTCCAAACGAAAATAAGTGCAGCAGCGTTTCTGATAACATGCTGTTTCCAATCGGGGGTAAGTGTCGTGCCGGTCTCACGCCTCAAACACATAACGAGAATCGGTGTCGAACAAATAGGTGATCTGGCCGATAGCCTCGATGATCCCGAGGTATTGCGGCTGGAAAACCTGGATACGGACCTGCGACCCTCGCAGGCAGCACTCGATTTCACCAAACAGGCGATCGACGATGACGACGCCAACAGCTATTTGCCCTTTTTGGGGATGGATTCGCTGCGCAAGGCGGCCGCGGACCTGGTTGGAAAATCATCGGGACAGAATTACGACTGGAAAAGCGATTGCGTAATCAGTGCCGGTGGCTGTGCCGGCATCCTCAACGTTTTACTCGCCACACTCGAACCCGGCGACGAAGTCCTGATGACCGACCCGATCTACGTAGGATTGATAAACCGCGTGCGCCTGGCGGGCGGCGTACCGCGCTTTGTGCCATTGCTCCCCTCTGCAGATGGCTGGCGGCTGGATACCGATGCGTTGGCCAGGATCGATCCGGGACCGGTCAAGGCCGCGCTGATGATGAGCCCGTCGATGCCAAGTGGCTCAGTTTTGTCCAACGAGGAGTGGCAGGCGGTCACCGAATTCTGCCAGCGAGCCGACTGCTGGCTGATCAATGACTCGGCAATGGAAAGCATTCTTTATGATGATCTTGCCGTCATTCACCCGGCATCTTTCGCCGGCATGCGCGACCGGACCATCACCGTCGGTTCAGCATCCAAGGAATATCGCATGATCGGCTGGCGCGTCGGCTGGGTGGTCGGGCCCGCGGAGATCATCACCGATGTCGCACGAGTCAGCATTGCCAACGTGGTTTGCCAGACCGGCATCGCAATGGGTGCAGTGGCTGCCGCGATACAGGACCCAAACAACGGCATCCAAAATTGCGTTGGCGAGTGGCAACAACGACGAGATCTGCTCCTTGATGAACTCAGCGATTATGACCTAATTGCACCGCATGGCGGCTGGTCGCTGCTGATCGATGTCAGTACACTCGGCATGGACGGCGCCACCGCATCGATACTGCTGCTCGAACGCGGAAAAATTGCGGCGACACCGATGATCAATTGGGGCAGTGAAAACAGCAGCCGGTACCTGCGGATCGTGTTTTCCAATGAGTCGATCGCACGGCTCCGCAGTATTGGCCAGCGGTTCAGACAGGCCCTGGGATAAAGCCTGTCTTTCGTCTTCGACGGGCAACCGCTACCACGGGCGGCCGTATTGATACGGCCCAAGGCAAAGCGCCCCGTCAGGAACTAGACTTGAAATACTCGGGCATATTGCCGACGATTGACAACGGTCTTGACCATCGCACCATACAAAAGCCAACTGTAGAGGGGAGTTCAAATGAACACAGTGAGCCATCTGTTACACGGCAAGGGTCATGAAGTCTGGTCGATCGGACCCGATGCTTCGGTTTATGACGCGATCCACCTGATGGCCGAGAAGGGAATCGGCGCGCTCGTGGTTTTGCAGGGCGAATTACTGGTAGGCATCATTTCCGAGCGGGATTATGCGCGAGACGTTGTTCTGAAGGACAGATCGTCCAAGGAAACTCTGGTCAGGGAAATCATGAGCGGCAAGGTCGTGTATGCAGAACCCGACCAGACCGTCGACGAATGCCTGGCTGTGATGACCGAAAAACGAATCCGCCATTTACCGGTGATGGATGGCGACCAGATGCTCGGCCTGATTTCGATGGGCGACCTGGTCAAGACCATCATTGCCGAGCAGAAACTGACGATCGATCAACTGGAAAGGTATATAACGGGCTGACGCTCCGAACGATTCATAGTTGCTCATCAGTAGCAAAGAGCCGGAACGTTGGCGCTGCGGTAAAAAACGCCTCGCTGATCATGATGCCGCTACCGCTAAGTTCCGCCACATAGCCACAGGCGCCGTTAAAATCGCCACGCTGTGGAATGATGAGGCTGGCAACCGGTACCCCCGCATTGCGTTCAATTACCGCATTATCGAGATCCGTTATCCGGTAAGCGACGCAGCCGCGATACAGATCTCCTGAAGTTGGCGATACGATTAAGTAATCCTGGCCATTAACGCTGACCAGTTCAGAAGCAGAAAACCCATCATACGCAGCATTGACGGTATTCGCCTCACTGCCATCGATGAGATCACCTAAATAAGTGCAGTTGCCCAAATCATGGCCACAGCGCAGCAGCACGATTTTTCCAGGCGGCGTCGCTTTGGCACAAAGCAGCGATACATACACACCACTGTTTTTTGTCAAGACACCCGGTTCGGTAAAAATCAGGCAATCGCCCATGGCGGCTGGTTCCAGCACATCCAGCGGATATTCCGGCGCACCCAATGGATCGCTGTTATTGATCGGGTCGTAACCGAAACCGGTGAATAGTTTGCGTTCATTGCCCAGCGTGGTTGCGGTGGCACCGCTTTTCATGCCGATCCAGCAGCCATGCTGAAACAAACGAAGCGTGTCGATGCCGTTGAATACCGACAGATAACGATGCCACAGCACGATCCATGGATCCGCGCCGGCGGCGACCGCAAAGGGGTTGTACACCAGCCGCGAAACCTCGTTGGCAATGGCGTTGACATCGTTCGGCGCTGGCAAGGTCAATGAAGTGGCTTCATTCACCAGAATACCTGAATCCTGCCAGTTGAGACCACCATCGGCCGTGGTCGCCAGGCGGGTCTCTATCAGTTTGATGCCGGATGGCGGAATTGAAACATGCGAGTAACTCATCCAGACCATCCCGCCTGCATCCAAGGTCGGTGCGGGATCGAAATTTCCCTGGTCTACCGCAACGCCGGACAGAGAAATAAGTGTCAATCCCGGTGTCGCAACCGGCGGTAGCTGCGGAGGTCCACCGCTCGATCCGCCGCAGCCCGCCAACGACAGAAGGATCAGGGAATCCAACACGGCGAGTTTCAAAAATCCATTTTTCATACTCTGTCCATCAGCCCCAATCCGGCAGATTTACCTCGAATTCGATCACCTCCAAGCCTACGTCATCCGTTATCCCGAGGCCAGCAGAGGTGCTATTTGTACGTGCCCCCGATCGGGTAATCATTTTCCGGGTTTTTAATCCACGCAATCCCGGATACCAGGGTCTCCAGCTCGGGGCGAACAAACGGATTGTTTGATATTTCCGCTATCTGCACCTGCCCTTTTTCGTTGATGACAAATACGCCAGGTTCGGGAAAAGGATGATCGGTTTCTTTTTCAGACCTGGGAGTGGATATGTATAAACCCAGCTCCTGCATTTGTGCAATCGTTAGCCCGTAACAGATCGGAAAACTGACTTCGAGTTTTTCCATGAAACCCGCTAACTGCGATTTCGTGTCTGCTGAAATGGCGATCAGGTCAACCCCGCTGTCGAGTAAACCCTGTTTATGGGTTTCGAGATTATTCAGATACTTGGTGCAAAGAGGACAATGCCAGCCTCGGTACACGACCACCATTTTCCAATCAGCGCCCGCTGCCGGCTTGCCGATTTCCATGGTTTCCCCGGCAAGGTTTTGCGCCGTAATCTGTGGGAACACAGCCCCTGCTTCGATTTTTCCTGAATTCATGTGACTTACATCTCCTTTGTTTATTGCTGTAGCACTCGCAACATTAATACGCTGAATTTACTGCGGGTTCGTCATGTCAGAAGCGGAAGACAGTTCGGTGAGCATGCGCTCAAATGCTGCCCAGCGCGAACCCTGATCGTCGCCCTGCTTTTCAATATATACTTTAACAATGTCCTGACCCAGATTGTAATTCAGGACATAGGAGCGATACTGCTCGATAAATCCCACGCTCTGTTCAGCCCGGGCTCGTGATGTCAGGCCATATTTCCGGCGCTGCTCGATGGCTTCTTCACGGGTGATTTTACCGTCCAGATACAGTTGTGCCGTCGCGGTCAATGCATGACCCAGGCTGAGCGAAAGTTTGTTCAGCTTATCCAGGATTGCCGCTTTCCCCGGATCGAGACCGGCAAGCGGAAAAAGCGTGTCACGCTCATATTCGATTTTCTCATCGCCCGGAAAGGCGAGATGAACACCGTAGTTTGCACTGCCCTCGCCGATCAGTCCTGCAGGGCTGAACAATGGAAAGATTGAATATTCCATGTACCCTTTTTCTTTCAAAAGCCTGTTCTCGACCAGGACATTCCAGACATGATGACCTGGATAGCCCTCGTGGCAGCCAAGACTGACGGCACGATCGATTTTGACTGGAAAATCCAGGTTGATCTGCATGTGGCTTACATTTGCACCCTGATACCAGTTATATCCGCTCCAATTCTTGTCGTTAACATATTCAAGCCTAAAGTGTTCCGAGGATGGCAAGGAAATGTGCCTGGCTGTTCGCTGTTTGCATTCTTCGATGGCCAGATTGATGACCGCGTCAAGGCGATCTTCCGGAATTACCAGCGTATTCCGAAATGCATCGACTCGTTCCGCCAAATCGCCCTCGCCCGGAATAAGCTTGGCAATTTCCTCCAGTGCGCGATCGAATTCTGAAAACTCATAATCCGGCAAGCTTGCATCATAGATCAGGCGCGCTTCCTCGGCAAAAGAAAAGGTCTCACCGCTGACCATGCGAACGCGCGTATCCATCGCCCGCACATTACGCAGCAGCGCCCTGTGCCGGATAATCGATTCGCTGTCAGTCGGCGAAAATTCCTTCAAGTCCGAGAGCAACCTGGAAATGGCTCCCGCCAAATCATCCCTGGATCGAAGATTTCCCTTAGCGGCCTCCGCCCATTCGCTCGGTCCGAGATAGGCATCGACATAGTCCGGATCATACTCACCCAGTTCGAGCCCCAGCTTGACGAATCGTTCGGCCAACTGGTCCAGCGCGAGAGCAGGCACGGTCATCAGCAGACCCAAACTCAGTGCCAGTGCCAGTTTCATTTTCACCATGACGCCTTATAACAGAAATTCGACTGGACTGAACGTCTGCTTGCGTCCAATAGCACGATTACAAAAGCGGACCAAAAGACTCGGTCCGTGCTGGGTGATCGACCCTTACTTTTGGCTGTTCTTTTTCGGCGTCGGCACCAGGTTGACGCGACCGCGCTTGCCCAGCCTTCGTTCGTTCAATTGGACGACGATCTCCTCGACCGCAAGCGTCACCGCCTCGAGATCGCCTTGCCGGCAACCGTTGATCGTGTTGCTGCCTTGCGTGATGACATAGCGATACCAGTCAGAACCTTCCACGCCAGGTGGTGGCTCGGCTCGCTGTACCGATACGATCTCGTAGGGTTGTCCCATTTCTGAAAATTCCTTAGTCACAGTTATTCACGTGCAGATCAAAAAACTACCCGGCTCGAGGCCGGGCAGCGCAAATTGTCAGGTGGATCTTTGTCAGTCGGGGAAAGGGCTTACCAGCGATTTCCGCCGCCGTAATCACCACCGCCGCCGGATCTCTTTTGCTGAGGCCTGGCTTCATTAACCGTCATCGGCCGACCATCGTAGTCGGTGCCGTTGAGGGCATCGATTGCCGCGTGAGCCTCGGCGTCACTTGCCATTTCGACAAAACCAAAGCCCTTGCTCCGACCCGTATCCCGATCGGTAATCAGCTTTGCCGAATCCACGGTTCCACTCGCCGAGAATTTATCCAACAGATCCTGCTCGGTCGCCGAGTAAGGCAAATTGCCAACATAGAGTTTCCTGCCCACGATATCTCCTTATGGTTGAAAACCGCGTAAGAGAGGATCAGGGCACAAACTGCCGAAGTCTCAATGGAGCGGCCAGACGCGTCATTGTATCCTGAAACGGTAGCGGACTGGGGATTTTCTTGGTCTGGAGCAGTGGCGGGGATAGCGATGACTGCCAGAGCCTGTGGATGTCCTGGTTGTCGATGCCGCTTGACATTAATGCCCGATTAGCGAAACGGACGTTGATCTGTGTTGCCTCCGGCCACTTCCAGGATCGTGTATCATTACCAGCAACAGGGGAGCGCCGATCGCACATATGCTTGTGTGATCGCCGGGTGGTTATGGCTTCCTCGCAGAGAGATTTTTCCGCGTCCTTTAGCCTTGCCAAGCAATTGTGCTGGTGGGAGGACCTTTCAGGAATAGCCTTGTGCCCGGCATCAAGCGATCAGTCTCGCTCAGTTCTACG
>JADFSO010000022.1:2500-46048 GCA_022560735.1 Pseudomonadota bacterium | reverse complement strand
GCAGGCGCCAGCCTGACGATCACGCTGTTCATGACACCTGAATTCAACTCATCGGCATACCTGCCGTTTGGCAGGCGCCAATTTTCTCTGTCGCAATTGACTCCGGTACCGGTACAGATCGTAAAACCCGGGTCGCCGATCACCGGCGTCGACGTCGCGGTGTCGATAATGGCATCGGACAAAGCTTGTGAGGCCTGGAACGAGGTGATCGCAGTCTCCTGGTTACCCGCCATGCGCAGCTCGGTAATGCTCACCCGCATTGCGGACATGCTCAGCAAGGTAATAATGACCAGCAGGATCAGCGCGGTGACCAGGACCACGCCCCGTTGTGCAGATTTGCCGACAGTCTGATTCATCTTGCTCATAACCCCAGCCTGTTCAGGTTCCTCAGGTTGCGGATACCGACCGTCGTGCTGAAAGCCCGGCGATAAAAATTGTCATTCGGCGTAAACGGCGCAGCGTTGCTCAGCGTATAGACCTTGTCATTGACATAGGAAATATCGGCGTCCTCGCTGCGCACCAAAATAAAAATCTTCGCGGATACGACCTGGCTGATCTGGCTGGCCAGCGGCGCGGCCAGGTATACATTGGCTGAACCATCGGCATCGGTGTCTATGCCAAATTCAATCTGCAGATCCTCGACGCCGCGCGCCAGGCAATCGGTGGTCATGCTGCTCGCGCCGCCCACCGGCGACAGTATTTTGCGGCACAGGGTCGGGATGCCATCGCCGGGCACAGACGCGTAATTCTGCACGTAATAGATCACCGGCAGATATTCCCAATCCTGAAATGGAAGCGGCACGTTGACCGGTGGCGCGCCTGACATGGGTTCCATAAATAACAATCCGGCGGTTCCGTTGGTGCGCAAATAAACCCGGCCCGCCTCCGGCGCCGGTTCGGCCCGGCCCGCGACACGCTTGATGGTCAGGATGTCCGTTCCCGGCTTGACATCGCCCGCCGCGAGGCAGGAGTGTGCCGCACCGGCGCTTCCATCGGTCGCGTTGTCGACCGATTCGATCGGGGCGTACTCGCCCGCGAGATTGATCATGGAAAACGCCCAGTTCGGAAAGCCGCCAGGACCACAATCCACACCCAGCACAAGCGTCGGATCAAAACCCATGCCTTGCGGGGTCAGCAAATCGGCCAGCAGCCCAGCCATGCTGAGATCGGTCACGAGCGTATCGAGCGCAAAGCGTGCATCTTCCTGCATGCGCGCAATGCTTTCGTTCTGGTTAAAACTGTGTTTGTTCTGCAGGAAAAGATTGACCAGCCCGGTCATGATCAACAGACCCAGCAACATGGCGATCATCAGTTCGATCAGCGAGAAACCCGATTGTCTGGTTTGGCAATTCATCAGGCATGTATCCCTGCTAGACCCCAATGAAGGTTGGCACGACGATCACCCGGCGCAGTTCGTCGTTGTCGCCATAGCGCCCCAGGCCCACGCCGCACGGATCGGCCGGTGGGTTGGTCATTGCCGTGACGCCGCGCCAGGCGATGACCACGGAGTACCCCCCCGATCCACCCAATATCGGGCCGTTGATACAAGCGGTCGCGGCAACCAGTCCGCCGGTCGCGACATTGGCGCGCGTCTCCATGTTGCCATCGAGAAGTCTTTCCCATTCCCAAAGGTCAAAGGCGGCAATCTGCTGCGTGGTGCATGGCGCATTGATATTGTTGCAGGGCAGGATCGGCTGCTTACCCAGCGTTCCGTTTCCCAGGTCACCGGCGTTGACGTAACTGCTCAGGGCCTGGTTATTGCTCCGCATACGCTCGAGCAGATCGTAGGCCATCAGCGATGCATTGGTTCTTTGCAGGGCGTCGAAATTGGCTTTCTTGGCAACACCCTGCAAAGCGGCAAGAGACAGCATCCCCAGCGAGAAAACGACCAGCGTGACCAGGATCTCGATCAGACCTACACCGGCCATCCCACTCCTGGCCGATTCAGCCACTTTCATCATTGCAGAGTTTTTCAACATACAGGCGCGGAACCGTCGATGTTGTATCTGGATGCCCGAGGCCGGCCGCTGGCGTCAACCACGATCGTTCGGGCATGTTCGGCACCGCGAATATCGCACACGGTGAATTGTCCGGTGTTGGCGCGGATGTTGTCGGTCATCATGCGGCCATTCGGACGATATCTCAGGGAATTGGTGATCCCGCTGGGCGTGATCCCCAGGCTGGGAAGGTCATTGACCGAACGCAGAACCACTTCCAGGCCGTTGACCTGGCCATCAGCATTGTTGTCGACAAAAACGACCCAGCCGTTGCTCCAGCCATTACCGCAGGTCTGGCCATCGTCGCTGCCGCACACGGTCACCCTTCTGTTACGTACGATCGCTTCGGAGCGCGCCAGTTGCATGCTGCCGATCAGGATATTCAACGAACTGACCTGGCGATTGTTGAGCAGCGTCTGATTGAAGCTGGGTACGCCAACCGTAACCATTATCGAAAAAACCGCTAGTGCGACAAGCAGTTCGGCCAGCGTAAATCCGTGATTTCGTTTCATGTTCATAAAAAGTCCCGCCAATGGTTCGTGTTTCCGTGCATGCATCAGACCATTAGCCCACTTGTCATTCCGTGAACTGGTTCACACCGGATTTTCGGCTCCCCAACAGCGCTTTGGGTTGGGTTTCCCGTAGCGTGATTTTTACTCAGAATTAGGTCAAATCGAAAAAAGTAAGTGATTGTTTTTTAAGCAATTATTTTTGACCCATGGCCCCGGTTTTTTTGCCGCTCCGGGCGCTACGGGCATAGCGTGGAGCCACGAACCCCGACGAGCGGTCGTGGGCTTCCGATAAGCGGAAAAGCCCGGTTTTTGGGTGCTCACTGAGACCTGAGTCACAGCTATGGCAGCACTTGCAAGCATACAATCGGCCAGTCTGAGCAAGGAAAGATTATGCAAAGCAACGCGGAAACCGGTCCGGCTACGCTAACGGGAGAAAAAAACCTGGGAGTAACCGTAGACGTTTCGGCAACCGGCGCCGCGCGGGAATTGAACGACCGCCGTCGTTTCACCTTCAAGACGATTCTTTATGGCCTCATCAAGCCACGCCGCCGCGGCCCGCGCAGAGGCGAAGACAGCGACAGCTATCACGCCGATTTCTTCGATCGCAGCCTGATGTTTCCCGCCGTGGGCACGATCCTGCTCAGCGCGATGGACGCGATGCTGACGCTGATCGCGATCGGCAATGGCCTGGCAACCGAAGCAAACGCCGCCATGGCCTCGTTGATGGAAAACAGCACCGCAAGCTTCGCCGGCTGGAAGCTATTCGGCACCATCGCAGGCGTAGTCCTGCTGATATCCATGGCGAATATGCGGGTACTGGCTGGCCTCAGGGCCAGGACCATTCTGTATGTGCTGTTCGGTGGCTATACGCTGCTGATCATGTACCAGTTACTGAGCATCTACACCGCCTGAAAAGGAAGGCGGTTTGCCATAGCGGCACTTTTTTGCGCATTGCAAAATGACCCGCCGCGCCAATTGCAATACTGTCTCTCGCACCCGAACAAACCATAACAAGCAGGGAATCACCGTGTCCGGAAGATTTGTCTGGCCGAATGCCGTCAGCGTCGCATTGCTGATGCTGCTAATCGGCAACCCGCTGTGGGCGCAAGAATCGCCAGTCGATCTCGATATCCCGGCAGGCGCACGGTCTGGCGCGGACTTCGATGTCGATCGGGCAACAGAGGCCTATGTCGCGTTGCTGAGCGAGGAACAGCGGGCAAAATCAGACGCCTATACGGAAGGTGGTTACTGGCTCAAGCTGTGGGGATTTCTGTATGGCCTGGCCGTCGCGTGGCTGTTGCTGCATTTTCGAATTTCCGCTGCAATACGGGATCTTGCGGAGCGAATCGGCAAATGGAACTGGCTGCATACGCTCGCCTATGCCGTGCAGTACATAGTGATCACGACCATCCTCGTTTTCCCGCTGTCTCTTTACCAGGGGTTCTTTCGCGAGCACAAATACGCATTGGCGACCCAGAATTTCGCCGGCTGGTTTGGCGACCAAATGACCGGCCTGATGGTCGGCGCCATCCTTGGCAGCCTGGCATTATTACTGATCTACACGGTGATCCGAAAAGCGGGTCAATTGTGGTGGATCTGGGCCAGCGTTGCCTCGGTTGCGTTCATTTTCTTTACTTCGTTTATCGGGCCGGTCTATGTCGCCCCGTTATTCAACGATTACCAGACCCTGGAAGACGGGCCGATTCGTTTGCAGATCATGTCCATGGCACGGGCCAACGACATCCCGGCCGATGATGTTTACTGGTTTGACGCCTCTCGCCAAACCAGGCGTATCAGCGCCAACGTCAGCGGTTTCCTCAGCACGACACGTATCAGCCTCAACGACAACCTGCTCAAGCGCACGTCGCCCGAAGAAATCCAGGCGGTCATGGGCCACGAGATGGGGCATTACATCCTCAACCATGGCGTCAAGCTGGTCATGCAATTTGGCCTGATTCTGGTCGGGGGATTCGCCTTCGTCAACTGGGGGTTTGGCAGAGCGCTGGCACGCTGGGGCGAAAACTGGGGTGTCCGCGATATCGGCGATACCGCGGGTCTGCCATTGCTCGGCGCCGTTCTGTCGGTCTATTTCCTGATCATGACGCCATTGAGCAACTCGATCGTCCGCGTGGCCGAGGTGGAAGCGGACAATTATGGTCTGAATGTCGCCGGGCAGCCGGATGGCTTCGCCCGTGTCGCCATGCGTTTGAGCGAGTATCGCAAGATCAGTCCGGGCGCCTTTGAAGAGTTCCTTTTTTATGACCATCCCAGCGGGCGCAACCGCGTGCATATGGCCATGCAGTGGAAAGCAGAACATCAGGATTCCGAACCTGAAACAAAATAAGAATAGTCACCCGCCAGGAAACGCTGCGAAAACGCGAATCCTGCATCGGCTACTGAGCAGCAGGCGCCAGAAAAAGTGAAGCCAGGAAAGTGCTTTTTAACCCGCTGAGTTTTGTTTTGCTCTTCGGCGCGGTATTGGCCCAGCCCAACCAAGCATAAATTCGTTCGGCTAAATCAGCTGTCGCGGTAATCGTCGCCGTAGTATTTGCTCGTGATACGCGTATGAAAATCCTCGGCCCTGATCGGCTCGTAACGGGGTTGACCGAGTCCCGGCAACACCTCGAGAATTTCGTCTTCCCAGACATATACAGCCATCGGTAAGGAAACCCTTGGCCTGGTCATTACACGGGGGTCTTGCGGCTGACTCACGCGGTGGGTCGTCGATGGCAACCGGTCATTGCTGATTCGCTGCATATAGTCGCCGGTATTGAGAATAATACTGCCCGGTGGCGCGTCGAGCTTTATCCATTTCATGTTACGCCGATTCAAAACCTGCAGCCCTTCCTGGTTCGGCGCCGGCAAAAAAGTAAACAAGTCGACGTCTTCATGGCCCAACATCCGCCCGCCACTGTCCACCGGGCTCGCTTCCGCCACCGCCGGGTAATAGTTAAGCCGGAACCCGAAATTGGTCTTGTGAAGTTTCCGGTCATAGAGATGAGGGTCACAACCGAGATAGCAAAGAATTGCCTGCATGACCGGCAAGATCAGTTTTTCATGTTCCATGACCAGGCGACGAAACTCGGGTTCGAATCGAGGGCGTGGCCAGAAATCGCTCTCCCGGTAATCGGCCTTGCCATCCAGATCGAATGCGCGCCGGCAAAACACCCAGCCTTCGACAAGGTCGGGATGGATGATGGTTGTTTGCTTTAAGGGGAAATACCCCTGGTTGACCGAGCCCTGCCGGCGGGCGATGTAGGGCGTTCTTTCGGATGCGGGAATGGTTTCGAAAAATTCGATGGTTTTTTGGGTCAAATGTTCGTACAAGTCCGGGTCCACGCCATGTCCGGTCAGAATGGCAAAGCCAATGCTTTCCATCGCAGCGCCCAGTTGCTGCGAAAATTTCCGCCGGCCCTGGTCGTCTCCTGACAACCACAAAGCCATATCGCAGGTCTGAATTTCGAATTCTTCATCAAACTGCTCGCCGGCGCCCTGCTCGGACAGATAATAGGATTGCTCCTTGCGGACCTGTTCGTATTGGCGGAACTCCTGGTTTTTCGCCAGCACGCCCGTTTCCTGTTTTCGCTTGTCGTCCATCAGACTTCCACACCGCTTATCAATGAAAAAAGGTAAGCGCCCAGCACTGCAACAAGTGCCAGCGGAATTACCCAGCGTAACCAGAATAAACTGAGCGCGGCAAAAAATCCGCTCTGTTGCGGAAAAATTTGCTGCCGGGTGGTTATCCGGCCCAATCCCCGGGTCAGCGCGATGATGGCAATCAGCCCGCCGATTACCAGCATACCCGAACCAAAAACCATATCTGCCCAGCCTATGAACGGCGGATACAACGCGCTTGGAATCATCATCAGCGCCAGCAATACAAATGTAACCACGACCAGTTGCCCTCGCGACCATCGATATTGACCCGGGTCGCTGAGGCCGGATACAAAGACCTCGATCGCCGCGATCGCCGAAAGAAAGGCGACCAGCGCCAACACCAGCAGGAACAAGGAACCGGCGACCCGGCCACCGGGCATGGCGGAAAACAACTCGGGCATCGTGTTAAAGATCAGGCCCGGCCCCGAACTCATATCGAGCCCGAAAACCAGTATCGTCGGCACAATGAACAACGCAGCCATGAGCGCGGCGGCGGCGTCGCTGGAAACGGTGAGCAAGGCATCGCGCGGCAGATTCGCATCATCTTTGATATAGCTCCCATAGACCAGCATGATGGCTCCACCGAGTCCCACGGAATAAAATGCCTGACCCATCGCGGCAAATGCCTCTCGAGATCCAATCCTGGAAAAATCAGGACGCAGGAATTCGATGACTTTCGGTATCGCCTGCGGCAGCGTCAGCGTATGAAAAACCAGGTAGAACATGACCAACGCAAACAGCGGAACGAACAAACGGCTAACCAGTTCGATACCCCGATTGAGGCCTTTGTGGACGACAAACAAAGCGGCCGCAGCGATGATGACCGATATCGAATATTGCAAAATTCCGTTCGCTAACGATGCGTGGTAACTGCTCAGCGTGTCTGGCGAGAATCCTTTGATCAAGGAAAACCCGCCGGTCCACACCACCTTGGCAATCACGACGATATAATAGGAATCGGCGATCAAAATTCCCGCCAGTAGTGCAATACCGACAGGCCGGCCGATCCTGTCTCCGAAAGCGACCGCCATCGCTCCGATGGGGCCTTGCCGCGTGGCCCGGCCGAGCGCCCACTCGGCTGACATGGCCGGCACGGCGATCAATAGTGCAAACGCCAGGTACATGAAAAGAAACGCACTGCCGCCATACTGGCCCATCATGTACGGAAACCGCCAAACGTTGCCCAGGCCGATCGCGACGCCGACCATGGTCAGAATGGTTGTCAAGCGAGTCCTGAAACGGGGACCACTCATCGTAATCAGTAACGGACCGCCGGACTGCCGGCCGGATAAAAATGACCGATCAGATGCATGCCTTCTTCGTTTTGACATTCCAGGCAATGGGCTTGCTTGCGTGGCAGGAATATCATGCTACCGGCCCGTATGGGCGCGGATTGCGCGCCCGCCCACATCAGCCCGTTACCGGACAGCACGGTGATGACTTCTTCGTAGGTATGAAAATGCTGGGGCGATTTCGATCGCGGGATGACGCCGATGAACTGGGTAATTTGCATTGAGCCCACTTCGGCATCGACCAGCACCTGGTAGAACCGGTCCCCGGTTGCCTGGCGTTTTTTTTCATCGACCAACACAACCCGCTGTGGATAGCTGTCGTCAAAATCCTCCGCCATCTGCTCCAGACATTCGCCTTTTTTGCTTTGCGGACAAACCGTCATCAGCAATTCCAATGCGCCGTCCAGCGGGACGATTCTGAATGCCTCGCCGGGCCTGACAAACGCGCCGCATTCAGGCGAGAGCTCGAAACGACGCCCGCCGATGACGACAAAGCCACAACCGGTGAGAACGAAAAGCACACAATCGGCGTCCGGAAACCGGCGCACCGGCGTGTCGATGCCGTCCAGGCGAACCCGGTACTGGGACAGGGCCGAGGCGCCACTGTCATGATCGACGACGGCCGCCTGGCGCCAGTCGCCGGAAGACACTTGATCCAGCCCGTCCGGATCAATAACGAAACAACCTCCTTCCAGCCGTCTTTTTTGCTCCACCTGGTCCCTGCCTCCCGATTCTTAGGACCGGCCAATACTGACCTCCCGTGTTGACCTGAATCAATGATTTCTCTGGTCGCTCGATGCTGGAGAAACTTTCGCAAGTTATGCCGGCTTACATCGAAACCAGCTTGGCGCCGATCAGCGCATAGATCAGCGAGCCTGGCAAATACCCCAGCAGCAAACTCGCGACGTGAGTTCGCAAACGAACATGATGCGACCCGGCTATCAGGTCCGCGAGCGAGCCACCTGCCCATGGCACCCAGCGAAGCAAGGTCAGGAACAAGAGGTTATCCGCCTCGTAGCTCCTCAACCAGACTGGCAATGCTTGTATGCGCGCGCGGATATCCCATTCGTGATCGCCCCGTTGCCAGATACGATACATGATAAGGCTGGTCACCATGCTGGAGACCTGGTTGATCAAGGTCGCGACAAAAATTGAGAACAAAGCGCCATTGACGACTGACAATACGATAGCGCCAAACGGCGTGACGTTGGTCAGCGTTTTGAGCAGCGCGGATACCACTGGCGCCCACACGCCCCATTGGGAAACGGCTTCCCGCGCGCCCTCGATTTCGACCCAGTGGTTGGCGGCAAGCGACAACAGAATTATGGTTACCAGCATCCAGACGAAAGGAGAAAGGATTGCGCGCTTGATCCTGTCCATCAGCGCACGCTATCAGAAAACGCTGTGCACGCGAATGGCAGCGGGTACGCAATCGATGGTGATGGTTTTCTCTGCACTTTGATAAACTTCACCATCGAGTTCGTATCGCGGCGGGGACTCGAATTCAATTCTAACTGATTTAACCGCCTTCATCTGGACCTTCTCTCCGTCCTTGTGCCTGCCGGCGCCGACATCCGAAAATATTTTCATCCGGCCAAATGGACTGGCGTCGTTGATGGAAACCAGGTCGAGATGGCCGTCGGTCAGGCTCGATTCCGGCGCAATATCGAATGAACCGCCAAAATAACGGCCGTTGGCAACGACCAGCATCAGGCGTCTGCCCCGGTGAGATCTCAACCGCTCACAGTCGATGGTCATTTCCACGCCGGGAAACCGGAACAACTGGCGCACGGCGCAGTATTGATAAAGCAGATCGCCTTTCAAGCGGGTAAATCGTGACGCATCGTCGATAACCGCAATGTCAAAACCGCAACCGAAGACGTTTAGAAAATGGCGGCCGTTGAGGCGACCGACATCGATTAGTCGGGGGTCGGAGGAGCTGAGGGCGGCTATAGCCTTGTCCAGGTGCCTGTATACGACGCCGAGGCTTTTCCCGAAATCGCAACCGGTGCCCGCAGGCAGCAAACCCAGGCTAACATCGGCGCGCCCGCTGTTGATTATTTCATTGGCGACGAGCGACCAGGTGCCATCGCCACCCACGGCCACGATGCGCTGGTAATCACTGGCCAGCGCCTGTCGCGCCAGCCGTTCAAGATCGCCTGGTTCCTTGCTGACTTCATAATCGAATCTGCCCAGCGCTGCCGAAAGCAGTTTGAGGTACCTGGCCTTGCGGCGCGCCCCACGACCACGGCCTGCGGCCGGGTTGAACAGGACAAAGTATCGCGGCGCTGACAAAGTGGTCTGGATTAAAGGGTTTCCAGTTTTTCGAAAAGCTGGCGGCCGCGCTTCATCCACAACTCACGAAACGGATAGTCGGTAATCTCGGCCGGGTCCAGACCCGCGCACATGGGATGATCGTGCAAAGTCAGCGAACCCCGCTCTTCTTCATGCTCGCAAAAATTGCCCTGCATGTGGATATCCACCTTGTAACGCCCGGAATCGTCTTTCATGTTGCACTGATAGAGATGATCGACAACCGCCCATTCATGCTCGGTGACCGTGAAATCCACTATCGGTGCATCCCCTTCCCTGACGGCCACGGTCAAGGAGCCGTTTTCCTCGCTAAAATCAATGTTGATATCCGCCATGTGGTGCGGCAGGTGCCAGCGTTCGAGGGCGTGCGCACGCGACTCCGCCGTGCTGGTTCCCAGGACAAACGGGTAGAAAGCGGATTTTGGAAATTTGGCCTGCGCACGAATCAGCGGCGGAACGATAACGGACATGACGACTTCCTGGTATGTCCCAACCATGCTTTCGGTGAAATCAAAGGCCGTAATTGCAAAAATCGACGAGCCATGATGCGTTTCCAGCACCTGCAGGGGTTTGGGTAACAATGGCATCGCCATTTCCGTGGGCATTTCAAAAAAGGCGCTTGCCGTCTGGCTGAACTCGTACTTGGTCAACGGCATAACCCGTGCCTTTGCATAACGTTGATCAAAATATCGCATCCCCGCTCGAGTTGCTCGCTCGTATGGCCCGCGCTGATTGAAATCCTGAAGCGGGATCGATGTTTTCCGACCGCGGGAAATCTGACCGGATTCAGGTACACGCCTTCGTGAATCAGTTGCTCCGCATATGAAAATATATGCTTGTCATCGCGAATCATCACGGGAATCACCTGTGACTCAGAGTTGCCGATATCCACGCCCGCCTCTCTCAGCTTTTTTTGCGCGAAATGCACGTTGTCCCACAATCGTTTCCTGAGTTCAGGTTCAGCTATGGAGATGTCCAGGGCCTTGCTGATGCCCGCGGTCACTCCGGGCGGGAGAGCGCAGGAAAATACCCGGGACCTGGCGAAGGCCTTCAGATAATTGGTGAGTTTGAACGAGCCCGCGATGAATCCACCGATGCCACCCAGGCTTTTTGAGAACGTGCCCATATGGATATCGATCTCGTCTTCCAGACCGAAGTGCTCGGCAACGCCACGCCCGTTTTCTCCGAAAATGAATGCGGAATGCGCTTCATCGATCATGATCCTGGCATCGTAGCGCTTGCAAAGATCAACGATCTCCGGCAGTACCGGCAAATCACCATCCATCGAGTACACGCCTTCAACCACAACCAGTTTCTTGCCGATCGCGCGTTTCAATTTCTTTTCCAGGTCATCGACCCTGTTATGCCGGAAAAAGCTGACCCTGGCCTTCGACAGGATGATCCCGTCAACGACACTGGCATGCGAATACTGATCCGTGATCACCGTATCGCCCGGTCGCATCAACCCGGATATAACACCGAGATTGGCGCTATAGCCAGTGGAAAAAAGCAGCGCGGTTTCTTTCTTTTTGAATTTGGCCAGCTTCTCCGTCAACTCCACGTGTAACTCCATGGTGCCGCTGAGAACCGGTGAGCCCGATGCGCCCAGACCGTATTTCCGGGTCGCTTCGACAGCGGCGTCAATCACTTCCGGCCGGTAAGACAGACCGAGGTAGTTGTAGGAAGAAAAGTTGACCAGGTTTTTGAGCACCTCGTTGCCCAGCGTCTCGCGGATATCGACGGTTGGCAGTGGTGCAGTTTGCATCGGCAGGCCAAACTGGTAATAACCAGCGCCATATGCCCTCGTCCCCCACCATTCATCCATCGGATCGAGCATGCAAAACGCATCATCACTCGATCCCGAATAAAAATTGCTGTGATCAAAGTCATCGAAACCGTGGGCGGCTGCAGTTGCCGATAATTCCTTAACTTTTTTCTTTGGTGCTTCCATAGTGTTTGTGTTTCCCCGGCCATACAATCCCTGACAGTTGACCCTGCCATGGACTCTGGCCTATTTTCTCAGTTTCCTAATTGCAAACACGAACCAACCATGATCAAACGTAGTTTCAATTATTTGCGCGGTGGTGCTTGTCTTCTTGCTATCGGCCTGCTGCTGATCATCGGCGACCCCATTCAACGCGCATTGTTTGCGTTGCTCCCCCTGTCCGGCCGGCACAGTTTACACTTGCAGGCGTCCTGGTTTCGACTCTGGGCCAACATTATGCTCCAGACGATTCGTATTATCTGTGGCGTCAGATTCAGACCCTTGCCACCGGTCCCCGGCGATTCGGGCACTTTGATCCTGATGAACCATCAGTCGATATTGGATATCCCCTATCTGGCCGCCTGTCTAAGCGAAAATTACCCTCTTTTTGTGACCCGCCGCCGGTATGCCAAGGGCATCCCGCTGGTGTCCAATATGCTCCGATTATACAAATTTCCGCTGGTCGATCCCGCCCGGTTTTCGGTATCCCAGCTCAATGCCCTGGCCGAAACCGCTGCCAATGCCCGCTACCCTGTGGCGATTTTCCCGGAGGGCTCACGCACAAGAAACGGAGATATCCGCAGGTTCAGAACCGCGGGTGTCAACGCCATTCTTTCATCCCGGCCCTGGTCCGTCCACCTGGTCATCGTGGATGGCCTTTGGGAGTGCGCGACTTTAGCGGATTTTGTCAATAAAATCAGTCAAATCAGGCCAAAATCAGTGGTTATTGGCCCTTTCTCTTTTGACCCGGAAACAGACGATCCCGAGCCGTTTATGGCCATTATGCGTGAGAACATGGTGTCCGGGCTCGCGCAACTACGCAAGAATTCGGACGCTTGAACGAGCACGCCCACAAAGCGGATGCACTGGCGGCACTGGCTGAAAAGGCCGGCAGCAACCTGCGGGCGGTGATTTTTTTCGGCTCTCACCTGGTGAATTCAACGCCGGGCCAGCATAGCGCCGCCGATTGGGTTGTCGTCGTCGACGAATACCGCGCGTTTTATCGTAAATTCAGCGCCTGGTTCGACTACCCGGCCGGCCTGGTCGCCTGGCTGAATCGGCTGCTGCCACCCAATGTTATCCATATTCCAGCTGCGGGCGGGGCAGGCATAAAGGCCGTGGTAATCAGTGAAAAGGATTTTGCGCGAGCGATGAGCGGGCGCGCCAGCGATCACTTCTGCAAGGGACGCCTGGTTCAGAAAGTGGAAGTCATTTATGCGCGCGACGATGAGATCGGCGAACGGGTTTATCAGCGGTTGCTGGATGCGCGTATGGACACGCTGAACTGGGTGCCACTTTATGCGCATGGGGAATTTACCGTTGAGTCCTATTGCCTGGCCATGATGCAAACATCGTATGGCGCCGAAATCCGCCCCGAATCTAACGGGCGGGTGCTGGAAGTCATCGCCCAGCAACAAGCTTCGCTGATCGAATCGTTCCAGCCGGTGCTGGATGCCGGCGTCGAACAAGGCGTGCTCGAGCAGGACGGGCAGAAATACCGCTTGAGCCAGGCCCCCGGCAGGGCGCAAAAATGGCGCTGGCGATGGTATTTCCGCAAGTCGAAAATTCGCGCGACGCTACGCTGGCTCAAATACGTAATAACTTTTGCCGGCTGGCCCGACTACATAGTCCGCAAACTGGAACGCCGATCCGGGATCAAAGTCGAACTGACCGATGCAGAACGGCGCTGGCCATTGCTGCTGATGTGGCCCAAGATCATCAGGAATTTTGTCCGCCTGCAGCGGAGCAAAAAGGAGCAGCGTTAAAACCGATCCGGGATAGCTTTTGCCGGCGTCAGGATCGCTGCGGTCAAGCAGCCAGCCGTTCGATAGCTTCCAGCAAGCGGTCGATCTCGCTCCTGGTGTTGTACATCGATACGCCCATCCGCAGCAACCCGCCGCTTGCGGACAGACCGAGCAATTCGACCACCCGCTGGGCATAAAAATGCCCCTGCCAAAGGCAAAAACCCTGCGCGCCCAGATTTTTTACGGCGTCGTCGGTGGATATTTTGCCGGAAGTGATCGAAACGGTGGGAGATCGAGGCTTGGCCGAAAAATCAGGCCCCCAGATCCTGACCCCCGGAACAGCCGAGACACGCCGGCAATAGTAGGCTGCCAGCTCATGCTCGTAGACATAGATTTGCCCCATTGCATCGGTCAACCGCTCTCGAAGATTGTTTCCCTGACCCCAGCTGGCGATATATTCAATCGCCGCCGCGATCGATACGATTGCCGCGTGGTTCAGTGTGCCGGTTTCAATCCGGTATGGCGCAGCGGAACTCTGCGTGCACAACCTGTTGGTCGGCAGGGTATCCAGCAGACCGGGCCGGGTATAAAGAATTCCGACATGCGGCCCATAGAACTTGTACGCCGAGCAAAACAGGAAATCGGGATCCATCGCCTGCACATCGAGAGCGATATGCGGCGCGTAATGTACCGCGTCCACCAGCATCCATGCGCCGACCTCGCGGCTCAGTTTGCGGGCCAGCGAAAGATCGTTGACCGTACCCAGCGCGTTTGAAGACGCGTTGAGCGCCACCAGCCGGGTACGCTGGTTAATCTTGCTGCGCAGGTCGTCCGGTTCGAAATAACCCTGCTTATCGATGGCTATCTCGCGAATCGTCACGCCGCGATCCTGCAGCTGCAGCCACGGGCCGCGATTGGCTTCGTGATCCAGCGCAGTGATAAGCACTTCATCGCCATCCCCCCAGAGCCTCGAGAACGCATCACTGAGGGAGAAAGCCAGCGTGGTCATGTTGGCGCCAAAGGAAATACTCGCAGCTTCGGACGCGCCGACAAAAGTTGCGACTGTCTCGCGGGTACGCCACATGGCTTCCTCGAGATCCCTGGAGGTGACAAATTCGCCGCCGGTATTGGTGTTGAACATCCGGTAGGCGTGATTCTGCGCGTCGATGACCGGGCCAGGCACCTGGGTGCCCGCCGGTCCGTCCAGAAAGGCCAGTGGCTGACCATCGAGCGAGCGCGACAATGCCGGGAAGTCCTCTCTCGCCCTCAGGCACTGTTCGTTTGCATAGGGCATTTCTACTCCCTGTCCGAGCCTGCTAGTTGCTCCGCGAGCTGGTCGCCGGCAATTTCGTCGATTCGGTTCACCGTTGCCGGCTTGAGGTGATTCTTCCAATCGCCGACCACACCCTTGCGAAAATGCGATTGCCGGTCTTCAATGCCCCGCTTCCTGCCACCGGTCAATCTGCCAAATCCGGCCTGCTCACGACAGTCTTCGATGGTTTCGTCGGCGGCATCGACCCCGAGTGCCGTTAGCAGGGGTCTTAAAGCCGCCGAAAAATCCTGTTGCAGAGACTCGTATTTCACCTCCAGGTATTGTTCCGGACAGGAAGCCGCAAACTGCCGGGTCGCGTTGATCAACTCTACCCACAGGCCGACCATTTTCACAGCCAGATCGTCTGGTGAGACATATTCTTTCCTGGTCTGCTCCGGGTTCAGGCGTAGCCCATGAAACCACATCGATACGGCAACATCACGCGGGTCACGCGTAATATGAATAAGCTTCGCTTGCGGAAATAACTGATGCAGCAGTTGCAGGTTCGCCACGTTCGCGGGTGTGCGCTCGCCGATCGCCGCCGGCAATTCACCGTCGCACTGCTGGGCCAGCAACAAAGCCATCGCGATCCGGCCTAGGTGCCAGGCATGGTCTCGTGAAAGACCCTGGTAGTCGCGGATTTCTTCAAACACTGCGTTGTTGTGTTTCAGGTAGGCATTGTAACGCTCGGTGGCCTCACCGATTTCCGGCAGCAGCCTGTCGGCAAAGTGTCCTTCGCCATGGCAGCACACATCGGGGTGGGCGTCGAGGATCAATTCCAGCCAGGTCGTGCCCGATTTGCCCTGGCCAGCGACGAAGAAAAGCTGGCGTTCGAGCACCGCCTGGACCAGCAACCCCAACGCCTGGTTATCCGGCATCCCGATCTATCCCCGATGCAGAGCAAAAGTCTGACCAATGTACCGCATCGGCCACGCAGATTCGACGTCCGCACCTATGCGGGGATTCGCCAATGAGCGTAGCGGGGAAATACATGGACGTGCCCGGCACGCCCACGCAACGGCGTTCAGGTCTGCGAAAGATCCAGGTTTGGCACGATCCGAATATCGATGCGCCGGTTCTTCGCACGGCCCTGCGGCGTTTCGTTATTCGCGACCGGTTTGGTTTCACCATAGCCGATCGAACTGATCTGCTCCGGGTCGATACCCATCTGCACCAGCAGGTATTGACGAACCGATTCGGCGCGTTGTTCGGAGAGGATAAAATTCTGGTCGTCGCCGCCGAAGGAGTCTGTATGCCCTTCGATGATAACGCGCCCGCCCGGGAAAATTTCGATCGCGTTTTCCACCTTGCGCAGCAAACCGTAATTTGCCGAATTGATATTCGAGCTACCCGAGTTGAAACTGAGCCCGACCAGGCGAATGTAGATTTCATTTGAATCCCTGAACACCTTGGCTTCGGATCGCTCGAAGGTGCTCTCGATCTGGATTACCTTCTGGCGCAACATCTCCTGGGCGGCGAGCCTGCGGCGCAACGCCTCCTGTGCATTGGCCACGCCACCGAGCTGGTCGCTGAGTTCGTTGACTTGATCGGTTAGCGCAACGATTTCCTGATCGCGCTCCGAAATCTGCTGGCCCAGTTCCTGGGATTGCTCGCCGCCGGTCTCGATATAGACCACCACATCCCTGACCAATGCTTCATAGCCCCGGTCCAGTTTGGCCTGCATATCCGCCGCGGCTGCAATTTCCTGCAATGGCTTCTCCCAATGCAGGATCAGCTGTTCCTGGGTCCGATTCATGGCCTTGAATTTTTTCAGGTACTCGGTCAGGTGAATCGCATGCCTGGCCTCATACTGCGCTTCGCGTGCCAGGCTGCGCGGCCGGTCGGTGTCATAACGATTTTCAGTCAGTTCTATTTCGGCGCTGGCCAGCAGATTCTTGGCGTTGCGCAAGGTGATCGGGGCATAGCGTCTGGCCTTCATTTTGTCAGCCTTCGCCAGCAGCATCCGCGTCTCGGTCAGATATTCGGCCTTGATCGCTTCAAGCTCCAGTTCGCGATATATCCTGGTGGCTTCCGCCGCCCGGCGCAGCGCATTTCTCTGGCGGCCGTCCTCGAGCATGGAGACTGCATCCCGGAAATAGGCCTGGGCGCGAGTCCAGTTCCTGGTGGAATATTGTCTGGCATTGACCGCGGCCGCATCAGAATGCGCCTTGATCATCGTTCCCATTTTCTGGGACGCCAGATCGGCAACTAACTGGGCTTTTTCGAAATCGATGGTGGCCTTGGTGAGATCTTTTTGCACACTGCTCACCGTGCGCCCCTGTGAGAACTTTTTCTCTGCGTTCTTGTAGCTGCGCATCGCACGGGCGTAGGTATCCGGCGCCAGTCGCCTGGCGTCCTTGTTTTTGGCCAACTCAAAGGCCGCGGTCGCCTGCCGGAACATGCGCTCCCTGGCGTCTTGCGAGTGGGCGGCTCCGCTGGCGAGCAGCGCGAGCGCCTGGAATAGCAAAATCAATACGGTCTTTTTGCTGAACTTTGTCATCTGTATCTCCACGATTGCTCGCAAATCCTGTGTATCGGAAGCGGTCCGAGTATAGTTTTCCAGGTCACGCGCGCACCGGCACTGGGTCACATTATTGTCAAATCGCCAATCGACGCTTATGGCCGATTGGGCAAACGACAAAGACATTATGTTAAATATTATGCCAGATATCACGCACTAACAAACCGTTGGTCGCAGTTTCAACAAACCGAATCAGCCGCTTTGCGGGCACGCACAAAGCGCATCGACTTCACCCGCCGCAAGCAGAAAAAATTCGTTCCCTTTGTCGCCAAACTGCGACGAAAATTGCTGTTTATCCTGCCCGTTGTTCAGCAACCGTTCAGCTTCTCCTGTGCTAGCATTTCGCCACCGACAAACTGGGCAACCGGACGAGGAAAGGCACGATGAATATCAGGAAAACAGGCATTATTTTTATTGCGGCTTTAGGCTTTATCGTTGCATCGGCAAGTTATGCGCAGGGCCGCGGCGGCCAGGGCCGTGGCCAGGCGCCTTCGCAAATGCGCGATTCGGCGCGCCAGGACAACCTGCGGCGTGACATGGAAAACATGCGCGCAAGAGCCGAAGAAAGACGCCGCGAAGCCGAAGCCAGGCGGGCTGAAGCCGAGGCAAAAAGGGCTGAAGCCGAAGCCAGGCATGGAGAAGCAGCGGCAAGGCGTGCTGCAGCGGAAGCCAACGGCCGCGGCGAAGACGCGCGTGCCGAGCATGATCGCAGTGCACAGGCTCGCGCCGAGCATCCGCCGAACGAGCATGCAGCGCCCGAAGCGTTTATTGCCGAAGAAAACACGCTCAATGCCGAATTGCGGGAACAACGCAAGGGTTTGCGCGCAGAAAATCGCGGCGACCGCGGACCCGATGACGATGATGGGGACGACGACTAAAAACAGAACACCCCGGCCGGATTCCTTTCGGCTTGCCAGCTTGGTCCAGACAATGCATCTGTGAACCGCTCGCCCGCCAAGGCCCGGCGCAGGCTCCAATGTTGTATTTTTGCACCGTCGTACCTGCATCCTTATGAAAACCAAACTGTAGATCGACAAGCTATTGATAATATTAGGTTTTTTTAATAGCCGCGCCGGGCTGACTGTTGTATGATTTACACCAAACAGCAATCAACAAAAACAGGCATGGACCTGCCCGGTTCATGTCGCCAATCCTAGGGAGTTTATGGCTCATGTTCAGGAAACTTATTTTTGTCCCTGCCGTGCTTTGCCTCGGCTTTGCCGCAGGCGCACAAGCGCAGGATGCGGACAGCGATGATCAGGCGAGCGATGCGGCAGCAACGGGGAGAGTGCTCGAAGAGATCGTCGTTACCGCCCAGAAACGAGAGGAGGGACTGACCGATGTGCCTATCTCGATCGTCGTAACCTCGGGTGAGAAAATCAGGCAGGCCGGGATCTACCGGATCGAAGATCTGCAGAACTATGTGCCCAACCTGCAGATGACCGAGAGCGGCATCAGCACGCAGATGTACATCCGTGGCATCGGCACCGGTAATAACCAGGGTTTCGAGCAATCGGTTGGCCAATACGTCGATGGCATCTATTATGGCCGCCAGCAACTGATTCGGGCGCCGATGTTTGACCTGGCGCGTGTCTCCACCTTGCGTGGCCCGCAGAGCATCCTGTTTGGCAAGAACTCGATTGCCGGCGCCCTTGCGATGACCACCGCCGCGCCGACCCAGGATTACGAAGGCCGTTTCAGTTACAGCAACGATTTTGAACACAATACCAGGATGCTCGAACTGGTCATGTCCGGCGGTCTCAGCGACACCGTGTCCGGCCGCTTCGCGATTCGTAAATATGACGACGATGGCTACCTGGTCAACACCTTCAACGGCGCGGATGAACCGGAACGGGACGATCTGGCCGTGCGCGGCACCGTGCGCTGGGAACCCAGCGACAGGCTGGATATCACCTTGAAACTGGAACGCGACGTGTTTGACACGACCGGACGCCAGATCGAGGTCATCGAAGACAATCCCGCCATAGCCGGCTCTCCGATACCTGGCCTGACCTACGCGCAAATTTTAGGCGTGTTTGGTTTTCCGGGCGCGATCAGCGACGCGACACAGAACTATTCGCGATCGGCCGATGGCGGCGATTTCAGCAACAACGAACTGGACAGCCACGCGCTGACCATCAACTACCAGGTCGGAGAGAATACCCTGACCGCGGTGTCCGGTTATGTGAGTTACGATTTCCTGGAAATCTGCGATTGCGATTATACCGCCGCACCGGTGTTCAACGTGCTGCTCGACGAGGAGTATGAGCAGTTCAGCCAGGAAATCCGGCTGACCTCTCCAGGCGGCGAGAAAGTGGACTGGATCGTCGGTGGTTTTTACCAGACCGGCGACCTCGACTTCCGCGACGCGATCATCGTCCCGCCGAACAGCGTGCTGGGCTCGCTGTCGCCGGCACTGGTACCGATCCTGAACACCAGCGCCCAACGGCAATTCACCCAGGACTCCGATTTGTGGGCCGTTTTCGCCCAGGCGACGATTAATCTTAACGACGAATGGGCCGTGACCGTGGGCGGCCGCTATACCGAGGAAGACAAGAAAGGTTCCAGGCTGATCGAAATCATCGATAACACCACCGGCCTGGTCGTACCGAACTTTCCGGGTTCGATTGCGCCCGCGGTCTTTACCGGCGCGTTCGCGATCGAAAATGAGCAATTCACCGGTCACGACCTGAGCGGCTCACGCGACGAGTCCTCGTTCACGCCGTTGGTGAGACTTGAATATCGCCCCAACGATGACGTGATGCTGTTCGCGTCCGCGACCACAGGATTCAAGGCCGGTGGCTTCGATGCCAGGTCGAACAACACCGTTTCCTTCGAGTTCACCGATGAGGAAGCGACGAGCTTCGAAGCCGGTGGGCGCTTCTCCTATGCGGATGGGCGCGGCGAGACCGGTATCTCGTTCTTCTACACCGATTATGACGACCTGCAGGTCAGCCAGTTTGACGGCACCCTGGGATTCAATGTCACCAATGTACCCAATACGGTTGTGAAGGGCTTCGAGCTCGATGGGCGGTACCTGATCAGCGACAGCGTTACCCTGACCTATGCCGTGGGCTTCCTCGATCATGAGTTCAAGAATTTTGGCGCCAGCGGCAGCGGCGGCGGCAACTGCTACTTTGGCGAGACCCCGGTATTGGCTGACGGCACTTGCGATCGTACCGGGCAGTCCGGGCAGTACACGCCTGAATTCACCGGTCACACTTCCCTCGATTATGTCACTCCTTTCAGTAACGGCTGGGAGTTCCGGTTGACGGGTGACCTGACCTGGGTGAGCAGCCAGAATGCCCATGTCAATCTCGACCCGGCCTATAAGATAGATGCCTACCAGAAAATCGATGCCAGGGTGGCCGTATCGAATGAGAAGTGGGAATTCGCGTTCATCGGCAAGAACATCACCGACGAAAAGGTTCTTACTTACGTCAACAACGTGCCGCTTTCAGGCGGGACGTTTGGCACCAACACCTATTATGGCCTGGATGCCCGCGACAGCACTTACACGCTGCAAGTCACCCTGAGCTTTTGACGGGTGATCGTCGCTGCGGTCCCAGGGTCGCAGCGATAAAAAAAGGCCCGCGCAATGCGGGCCTTTTTTCATGTGTGGTGCCGGAAAGAGGAGTCGAACCCCCGACCTTCTCATTACAAGTGAGCTGCTCTACCAACTGAGCTATTCCGGCTTTAAGGCCTCCGGGCGGCCGGTAGTTTAACGCGGCTTAACTACATATTTCATCCAGGATTAACGTGGCGGGCACCGATCGAGTATTTCAAGGCCGTCTGTATCGATACCCAACGCGGAGATAGCGAGGTTATCCACCCCAAAACCGCTGACATCCAGCCAACCGACTTCCCCGTCCCGATATCTTTGGTTGACCTGCGCTTCGAATCCGCGATCACTCAGTAGTTGCAGCCTTCGCTGCGCACGCCCCAGCTCGCTAAAAACGCCCAGGGAAATGGCATTTTGTTCGTCTCCCGTGGGGACGATATAGAAATCGGTGACTCCGTCCGCCCGCAGGGCATCGGTAATCACTTCCGCCGCCGCCCGATCTTTGCTGGCAGCAATATTCACCCAGAAACCGACAAACCGCCGGCCCGGTTCGCTGCGCCTGACCACGGAAAAATCCAGCCCCCGCAAAGTCGCTGCGGCCTCCCGCGCATCATCCACTTTGCTGATTGGCCCGATGCTCCGGCATTCCGAGATGCCTGCATTGAGCAACTCCTCGCCGGTCATCATCGAAAAAACCCGTGCCCCGGACGGCTCCGCAGGCGGGTCTTCGGCCAGCGTCAGGCTTGGCAATCCCTCATAGCTGGGTGCAATAGGCGCTTTATCATAGGGCTCACGCAACCAGTGATACCAAGCCAGTATTCCCAGATTGATCAGCAGAAGAATGAGCAGGAAATTTCTCAACAACAGTTTCTCAAAGTTTCTTTCCGGCAACGATTACCAGGCCGCGAAGCACGAGGTCGGCAACAATTTCGGCATTATGCAGCAGCGGCAGCAACATATCGGCATCGCCGCCGCATAGCAATATCCGCGGCGAGTTTTTCGTGCGCCTTGCCAGGAATTCCCGGGCATGCCTTACCAGCGAGACCAGTGCGATCAAGGACCCGGAATGTATCGCTTCACCGGTGCTGCGCGCGGCAATTTCCTCCTCACCGCCAATCCTTTCCGCAGCCGCCTCGGCAAGCTCGGCGATATCGCTGGTGTTGCCCAGCAACGACGACAACATCATCCGGTAACCCGGCGCGATAACGCCGCCCAGGTGCTTGCCATCGGTATCCAGCATGTCCACCGTCAACGCTGTCCCTGCATCGACAACAACCAGTGGGCCGGTCCGGTGATGCCGCGCGCCGATCATAGCTACCCAGCGATCGACGCCCATTTGCGCTGGATCCCGATACGCATTGCTTACGCCACCGGCCTCCCGCTCGCTTTCGACACAGACCACTTTTGGGTCTTCGATATCGATCAGCCCGCAGATTTTTGGCCCGCTGACATTGGCGATAAAAATACGCTCGGCTGCACGGTCGCCGGCGTACAAGGCATCGCTGCTGGCATCCGCCCAGCTGGACGAATGCTGCGAGCCCAGTTTGCCCTGCCACCAGGCCCACTTGACGCGGCTGTTGCCGGCATCGATCAATAACAGGGATTCGCTGGTCATCGTATAGAATTCATTTTCGGGCCCATCAGGCGATGAGATCCCGCTGCGGCCAGCGCTCCGCCCCGACCGGCCGTAAACTGATATCCCCGGCAATAATTTTTTGTATTTTTCCATTCGACTGGAGCAACAGGCAACCATCATCGGCTATACCTCGACAGACTCCATGGGTTATCGAGGCATCGGATACCAGCTCCACCTGTTGCTCCCGGCAAACATCGGCAACCCGGAGCTCCTGCAGAAACGGCGCCAGGCCCTGCAACATGAATATATCCAGCGCCGCCACCCACTCGGGCAATATTTGCTGAACCAGGCTGTTTCTTGATGGTGGCGCGCCATTGACCATGCCAGCAATATCGCGCCACTCGCCAGCCGTCGCTCCGGCTCGCGTTTCTGGCAAGCGGTAATTCAAACCCAGGCCGGCGACCAGGTGTAATCGCTTGTCGGTGGTATTTCGCAGTTCGACCAATATGCCCGCAAGCTTCCCTCCGGCCATCAAGTCATTCGGCCATTTGATCCCGACCGGTTCCACACCCAGCTTTGTCAATGCCCTGCGCGTCGCCACCCCCAGGGCCAGTGGCAAGGCCGCCAGGTTCTCCGGGGGTTCGTCGAAAGCGACCGCCAGTGAAAAACAAATCCCCGACGCCGGCGGTGATAACCAGTTGCGGCCCCTCCTGCCGCGGCCCGCGCTTTGATACTCCGCCAGAAATACCCGGACCTTCCCGTCTTCAGGAGGCGCTTGCTCCAGTAACCTGCTGTTGCTTGAATCGACCTGGCCGGCAACCTCGCAGGAGGCGATGCGCTCGTGACACCACTTAGGCAAACTCTGCATAAGTTTCGCAGCATCGAAAAGGTCCACAGGGTATGGTAACCGGAAGCCCTTATTCGGGTTGCCCAGCACTTTCAGACCCAGGCTACGCAACGTTTCAATCTGCAAATCGACCTCGGCAATCGGGATCGCCAGGGTCAGCGCCAACTTTGCCGCGGAATGCGAGACCCCGTCAGACATCGCCGTGAGCAGGGAAAGCCAGCTATCGCGCCCCATCAGGAATCGCGCCGGAATATCGCCAACTGCCCGACCCTCACTTCCGCGCCAGCCTTCAGCCGCCGAATGTTTTCCCGATGCGTGTAGACCAAAAACAAGGCCATTGATACGGCCAGCGTCAGCAGTGGCTGGTTGGCTACCTGACCGGTCAGCAGCAAGTAAACGGGCGCAGAAAATCCCGCCATTATCGTTGCCATGGCTACGAAGCCACTCGACATGACGACCAGCAGCCAGACCGCGATCACCGGCAGCAATATCACCGGCTGAATGAAAGTCAGGGTACCGATCAGGGTTGCCGCGCCCTTGCCGCCGTGAAAGCCATGCCAGAAAGGATAGCAATGTCCAATGACGGCAGCCGACGAACACGCCATGACCAGCCAGTCGCGGCCCACGGCGGGGTCCTCGGCAAGCCCGGCTATTGCCAGTACCGGAATCAACGCCGCGGAGATATATCCTTTCCCCACATCGATAATCATGACACCGAACGCAAACATCTTGCCCTGCGTGCGCAGCGCATTGGTACTGCCGGCATTACCGCTGCCCATTTCCCGGATATCCACACCCCCCTTGAGCTTGCCGATCAAGAGGCTGCCGCTGACGGAACCGAGCAAATAAGCCAGCAATATTTTTGTTCCGAGTTCAAGCATCGATACCGACCTTGCAGGTGCATCACGTCGGGCCGCGAACGACGCTGCCCATCGGGTTACAATACCCGATACTTCGACACAGAAAAACCAAATGACGGATAGCTGCGAAGCACACCTGTTTACCAATGGATTCGCCGCCTGTGGCCGCGCGGCACGGCTGGTGGATAAAATCAGCCATCGCCTGTGGCAGGACGGCCTGCGCCTGACCACGGCCGAGACCAGCTCTCCGGGCAGCCTGATCAACCAGCTGGCGGTTGCCTGCGAAAGCGGGGCCAGGAACATATTGATCGCGGGCGGGGATGGCAGCGTCAATGAAGCCATCAACGGAATCATGGCAGCCGGTGCAGACCCGCGAATGGGCATAATCCCGATCGGCACCGGCAACGATTTTGCCAAGGCGCTTGGCATACCGCTGGACTGGCGGCGCGCCTGTGAGCGGATAATCGATGGAATCAACCGGCCCGAGACCGACGCGCGCATCGACGTCGGCCGGTGTAATGAGAGGTTTTTTCTCAACAGTGTCGGCATCGGTTTTGATGCCAAGGTCGCGATATCGGCGAGCCGGATGAAATGGCCTACCGGGCAAATCCGTTATCCGCTGGCGCTGGCAAAAGCCCTGGTCAGCGGTATAGAAAATCCGCTGGTCAAAATTGTCACCGATGAAACCACGCTGGAAATGACGATCACGCTGATCTCGGCGATGAACGGCCGGATTGCCGGTGGCATTTTTCCGCTGGCTCCCGATGCGAGAATCAATGACGGCCAGCTTGATATTGTTATCGCCGACAGCATGAACCGCAGACAGCTCATACGCTTGCTTCCTCGCCTGATGAAAGGGACCCATTTGTCGCTGCCCGAAGTAAGGCTGATTCGGTCGCGGACCCTGAGACTCGAATCCAGCCTGCCCCTGGCGGTACAAACCGATGGCGAAATACTGACCGCCGCGGCTCGCAATCTCGCTATTGAGCTGATCCCCGGACGTCTGTCCGTCATCGGCGGAAGACCCGCCGAATAGCTTTTCACGCAGCCCCTGGCGCTTTTCTCATCCCCAGGTATATACCGAGCAAGGTCAGGGCGGCGCCGGTCAGTTCGGTCGGCGTGATGCTCCTGGAAAAAAACAAGACATCCCATACGAAGGCCAGCAAGGGTTGCAACAGCAGAATCAGACCTACCCGGGAAGCCGGCACCTGGGCAAGACTATGCGCGATCAGCAACCAGCCAAAGACCTGCGCCACCAGGGCATACGCCAGCAGGATACCCAGGTCTCTGGACCATGACAGCGCCAGCGAGTCACCCGCTGCGGCGGCACCGACACCCAGCAGCGCGGCGCTGATCAGGGACACCAGCGCAAGATCGACGACCGCGGATCGCTGCCGCCCATCGGTGCGCGTGCGCCTCAGCGAGAGTATAAAGGCGGCGTAAAATACCGCCGTCAATAACCCCAGCCAGATGCCAGTACGGTATTGCTCGGTTAGAATCTGCCAGTCAAAACCCACGATCATGCCCAGCCCCAGCAACGCCATCGGGATCGCGACCATGAGCTGCCAGCGCCAGCGTTCGCCAAAGAAAAGCACGCCAGCCAGGGCGAGGAAAAAAACCTGGAAATTGGCGAGTATGGTTGCCAGACCGGGCCCAACATAAATGATGCTGCGGTGCCAGGTCCACAGGTCGGCGGCAAAAAATGCCGCGGCGAGAAAAATCGCCAGCAAGCCGGTCAGGGCATTGGACATCGATCGTTTCGTGGCAAGCACATACAGCAGGAGGAAACCGCCGCCAAAAAGCAAGCGGTAGAAGGCGCTGACGGCCGGCGGGACCGACAGCACCTTGACGAAAACGGCGGAAAAGCTGATGAACACCGCGCCAGACAGCAGCCGAATTGTCGCCCTGGTTTCAGTATCCAGCGGGGTCACGATCGGCAAACCAGGGCAACCCGTTCATTGCAATGTGAATTCATGGACCAGCGAACTGAGAACCGGCTCGGCGCCGCCGCCCGCATTCACCGCATCTACCATGCCACCGATCAGGTAAAAAGTACCCGCGTTGGCAAGCAGGCCACGGTGATCCATGGTTGCGCCGGGCAAGCGGCCATAGCTTAGCCAGCGATGTTCGGCGAACCGCCATGCGAAGACTTCGGCCGATGCCTTCGATACATTGCCGTCATATCCTATGCCGTCATAGTTGTAAGGATTGTCGGTGCCGCCGGCGAAGACGATTTCCCCATCGTGCGTTGCCGCGCCGGTGGCGGCGATCCGATAGCGGGCCGAACCCGGATGGGGCGGGACCGGCTGCCAGTGAATGCGTCGAATATCGTCGGCATCGATTTTCCCAAGATAACAGGCATCTACCGTCTCGAACCGCCGGCTGCCGTTGTCGGCCAGGCGAACGGCAACGCCATCGCAAACCAGCATCCTGTTGCCGACGATACCGCCGGCATGGCCGAACACCGCCTCCCCCGGCCAGGGCGTCGCCTGTCTCCAGGTATGCTCCTCGACATCGTAAACCTGCACCAGGTTGACGTTACCCAGATCGTGCCAGCCACTGACCAGGTAAACATAACGGTCAAGATATACGACCGAGACAGCGTCATCGACCGGCACCGGCATCGGCTCCAGCCCATGCCAGGCAAGCTGGTCGGTATCGAGCCGGTACACTTTTTCCACGGATCTCTCGCTGCCATCCTCGGCCACGGTATAGCCGCCAAAAACATAAACATCACCGGCCACGGTGACAGCGGTGCCGGCCAGCCGGCCTTCGCCCCCGGGTACATCGGGCAAGCGCTGCCAGGTTTCGCTCCCCGGCGGCAAATGCCAGGCCTCGCTGACCACGTTTTGCCAACCGCGGCCACCGGCAAGGCCCATGAAACTGAGCAAGTGAAAACCGTCGGCGCCGGCGAAGCCAGCCACCGCATTGTTACTGACTGCACGGGTCAGCGCCGGACCCTGCACCGCAACGATGTGGCTTTGCTGTTCCCGGATACAGCCAGACAGAGCGGCGATGAGCAGACAAATCGGCAGAATACTCTTCATCGGATGCTGCCCAGCCAGGCAGACCGCGCCGCCAGTATCTCGCTGTCAGCCTTGTCATCCAGCAGCAGTTGGCAACAGTTCCGGGGGCTTTCCTCGGCCAGCAACGGCAATTCGATCAGCACGTCTTCGCGAAAAACGCTCAGCCGCGCGATCTCTCCCGCTTGCAACCGGCGCAGGCGTTTTTCGAGCGTTTTGCCGGTGAGCCGAATATCGTTGAGCGCCAGCAATTCGTCGCCGGCGGACAACCCGGCATTCTGCCCCGGACCATTCTCCAGTACGTGAGTCACGAGGAGTCGGCCCGCCGCAACCCGGGTCTTTATCCCCAGCCACACCGGCATGCTTTTGCCTTTGACCGGTCCGCCAGCGTCATCGAGAGAAACGGCGGGTCTCTCCCGGTAGATTATGCCGACGCTTTCGAGATACCCGGCCAGCGGCAAATCTCCAGTTCCACGAACCCCATGGTCGAAAAACTCTTTCAGTTCCAGGCCGCTGACCTCACTCGCCAAATCCTCAAAAGCCGTTTCCGGCATACCTGCCTCGCTTTGACCGTATTTGTCCCAGGCCGCTCGCATCACATCGTCCAAAGAACAAGCGCCGTTGGTCTCGCGGCGAATCAGCAAATCGAGAGCGAGCGCCACCAACGACCCCTTTGCGTAATAACTGACAATGGCGTTTGGCGAATTCTCGTTTTGCCGGTAAAACTTGCTCCAGGCATCGAAACTGGATTCCGCCAGTGACTGGTGCAGGCGACCCGGCCCCTGGAGAACACGGCTTATCGTCTGCGACAGCAAGTCCAGGTAACTGCTGTCGTCGATCACAGCGCTTCTGACCAGCGCCAGATCGTCATAATAGGAGGTCACACCCTCGAAAACCCAAAGCATCTCGGTATAGGCCTCGGCGGACAGATCGCTTTCCGCCAGCGCGGCGGGGCGCAATCTCTTGACATTCCACAGGTGAAAATATTCATGGCTGCACAAACCGAGAAAGCGGCGATATCCCTTGCTGATGCCATCGTCGGCCGGCGCGGGAAGATCGTCGCGCCGACTGATCAACGATGAACTGTTGCGATGTTCCAGACCACCGTAACCATCGCTCACCACAGTCAGCAGGAACAGGTAACTGTCGACTGGCACTGACCCGAACAATGCGCTGTGCTGGTGGCATACCAGCGCGAGGTCTATGGCCAGCCGGTCTTTGTCCGCATCGTGTTTGCCGCTGATGGCCATCGTGTGAGGAATGCCACCCGCGCTGAACTCGACGAAATCCAGCTCGCCCATTTCTACCGGGCAATCGATCAGTTCCGCATAGTTCGACGCATGAAAATCACCAAACCCCCGTTCGCCGACCTGTTCAGCCTGGAGCCCGGTCGCCAGCCGCCAATGCCCCGTATCGCCCGCTGGCGGCGAAATGCTGATACGGGACGGCTGCCCCTCCTGGCCATGAACGCGCAGGAATATATTGCTGCCGTCAAAAAATCCGTGGCGCGAGTCCAGATGGGCGCCACGCACAGAACGATCCTTGGCATAAACCTGGTAACGAATGATCAACGGGCCATTTACCGGTGCGCATTGCCAGGTCGATTTGTCGAGTTTTTTGACGCTGACGCTGTCTGCACCGCAGTGCGCGGAAAGAGTGGTGATATGGCGGGCAAAATCCCGAATCAGGTAACTGCCAGGCACCCACGCCGGCAGTGACACTAGCTGGCCTTTGGCGTCGGGCGCTGAAATTTCGAGCTCTACATCAAACAGATGCGCGTTCGGCCGTGCCGCCCCGATCCTGTAATGCATAGCTGACTTCACGCAGGCGGCTCGGTCAGTTTCAGTGTCAGGCACTTGGCGGAACCGCCCGCTTTCAGAAACTCCGTCAACGACGCTTCGATCACTTCGAAACCCGCCTTGGCCAGGTCTCTTTTCAAGCCTGAAGAAACCCGGTTCATGATCACCTTGTCTTCGAGGTTGACGGAATTACAGGCAAAGCGGCCCGCATCCTCGTCACTGACTACAATGCGTTTGTCACCCGCTACGCGCGCCGTGATTTTTTTCTGTGATTCCTCATCGAACGCCGGTGGATAGTACATCAGCCAGCCGTCGTTCAACGGGCAAAAACAGGTATCGATATGATAAAAACGCGGATCTACGAGCCGGATCGAAACGACCTCTTTCGCAAAGAATTTTTCGAGATGAGGATGCGCTTCGATCTCCGTGCGAAACCCGTATCCGGCCCAGAGCCAATCGCCACCCCGGTCGAAAAGCGAATCTCCGGCGCCCTCGAAACCGATTTTTTCATCGAGCGGATATAACTCGAACCCATGCTCGCTGAACCATCGCTTGAAGTGCTTTTCCTCCGCCCGTCTTTCCATCGGCAGGAAATGGCTGGCCATGGCTTTCTCACCCAGCACGGTGCCGGCGTTGGCCGTAAAAACCATATCGGGCACGTCGGCCTGAGGCTCAATCAATAACACGTCGGCATGTACTGCGATGGTATCGCGCAGCCGCGCCCATTGTTGTTTCGCCAGGTCCAGCGACAGGTTCCCTTCGTTGCCATCCATCCACGGATTTATCGCGTAGTCCACGGCGAAGAAATCCGGCGCGCACATGAGTATTTTGTCTTTGGCCATTCGGGAGGAATCCCCAATAAAAGAAGGCGCGATATTACCCCATTCGACGACAGGCTGCGCCGGCGAATATTGTGCTCCAGGGACTACCAGCGGTGATAAGCCGGGTGCCCTTCGCTTACCGCAACAAAGGTGCCCCGGCAAGTGTCGCAAACCTTTCCATCGACGCTGAGTTCACCATCGACCACCACCTTGTTGCCATCGGATTCCACGACCCAGGCGCGCAACGAGACCGGCCCGTTTGAAGGCGTCGGTCTGAGCAATCGAATCGAATAATCCGCGGTCACCGTGCACGGCGGCTTGTCCGCGCCGCTTTGCTTCATCAGGAACCAGCAGGCCATCCAGTTGCAGTGACAGTCGAGCAGGGAGCCGATAATGCCGCCGTTCAGCATGCCGGGAAACGCCTCGTGGTGCGCCTGGGGCATCCACTCGGCAATCACTTCATCGCCGCTTGGAAAACTGCGGATGCGCAGTCCCTTCCTGTTGGCCGGACCGCAACCGAAGCACTCGTTGTCTGGTGCATATTTTTCCTGCAGGCAAGGCTCATTCACTGTCCTGGCTCCCCGGTTTCCTCGGTAAATGAATTTCCGCGAGCATACAGCGCACGCTGCCGCCCGAACTTTTCTCAATGCTGTCGATGGATGCCGCAACGATATGGGCTCGGCTCGACAGGGTCTTGCGTTGCTCCGCCGTCAGGCTGTTCAGCGCCTGGCTGGACATCGCCAGTATGCGTCCGCCGTTGGCGGATTTGAGCTCGAGCATATTGCCGGCAAAGCGGGCCATTTGTGCATGACTGATATCAACCGCTTCGTGACCCGTGCTGCGCAGCTTGTCCAGGACTGCCCGGCGTTGTTCTTCCTTTATGGATGCGGAGCAAATGACCGCGAAATCCACGCCTATACACAGCATGACATTGGTGTGGTAGATCGCGGCGCCGTCCTCGCCGGTGGCATCGAACACCACCAGCTCATAGTCCATCCGGCGGGCGAACTCACCCAAAAGGTCCGCATCGGTGCGCGCCGACAGGCACGCATAGGCAATATGGTTTGCGCGATCGAGAACCATGCTGCCGGTGCCCTCCAGGTATTTCTCGTCGGCCTCGAACGAACTCAGGTCAACGGTTTGCTCTATCCGGAACCCATGATCCGAACTCAAGGAGCCCAGGATATCCGCACGCCGCTCCGGTCTGCGATTGCTTGCCATCATCGGGTAAAGAACGGCGGTTCCATCGGCGTGCATGCTCAACCAGTTATTCGGAAATATAGAATCCGGGGTATGTGGTTCCGGCGTATCGTCAAACACCACAACATCGATGCCGACAGCCTCGAGCGTTGCCACAAAATTTTCGAACTCGGCCAGCGCCGTCTCGTGGATGCCGTCGTCGCTGGACGAATGGTCCTGTTGCTGGAAGCGGTTGCTTTGGGCGGTCTGCGGGTTGGACTGAAAACGAACCGGCCGGATCATCAGGACCGAGGAACTGGTCTGTGATTCGGTCGATCGGGCCATTATTCATCTCCATCAAAGCGACATCACATTCTACTATTCCCCGGCCTTCATCTGCAGCGATTGCTATACTTGTTGCCGCCGCGGCCTGCAAATTCCGGCCCGGGTTTCAGGAAATGGACGAAACAGAAAAAATCAGCCATGTACTACAGGATGCGTCCCGGGCAATGGATTCCGGCGATTATCGAAAGGCATTTCAATTGACCCGCGAGGCCTGTGATCTGCAACCCGATAACGCCAGGCTCTGGATCACCGCGGGGACGCTGGGCGGCCGGCTGGGTGAACTCGAGCAGGCCGAGCATTGTCTGCGCAAGGCGCTGGCGCTGGCGCCTGACTCGGCGACGGCGCTGGAAAATCTGAGCGTTACCCTGGTCGGCAGGGGGGAAGCGGAAAAAGCGCTGGAATACTCCACCCAGGCGATACGTTTGAAACCGGCCGCCGCAACTTTTGACCGGCGCGGGTACATACTCGCGCAACTGGGGCGAGATGAAGAAGCGATCCGTGATTTTCGCAAAGCACTGGATGCCGACCCGCAACTGGCCGACGCGCATAACAATCTTGGCGTCTCGCTGCAGGCGACCGGTCATGGCGAGGAAGCAATCGAGAGCTTTTCGCGCGCGGTTGCGCTGCAGCCGTCCTACGCCGATGCGTGGAACAACATGGGGCTGGCCTGCCAGGGGCTGGGCAGGTTTGAAGAGGCGCTGGATGCACACCGCCAGGCGGTGGAGTCGGATCCGCAACATGCTAACGCCCTGGCGGAACTCGCCGCGACACTGGAGCGCGGCAACCAGGTCGTCGAGGCAAGGGATGCCGCGGAACGTGCACTTGAAGTCAATCCGGACCAGCGTAAAGCCGGCCTGGTCCTTGCCGTGCTCGATCGCCGTGACGGCGGCTTTGAATCGGCGGAAGTGCGCTGTCGGGCGTTGCTGACCGGCACGCAAAGCGATCAGGAGAAAGGCGAGGTCTCGCTGGAGCTGGCTCAATGCCTGGACAGGCTGCAGCGCTACGACGAGGCGTTCGGGTTTTTCGAACAGGGGCAGGAATCGTTGCTCAAAAGCTGGCAGCGTGCGCCCGACAAGCAAGTTTATCTCGAGCAGGTCGACGCGAGTACGCGATGGCCCCGACCGGATAAGACTGCGGCCCTGGACGCGTCAGCCTTGGAAAAAAGAGTGCCCGCTTTCCTGGTCGGCTTCCCGCGATCCGGGACTACGCTGACGGCGAGGATACTGGATGCGCACCCGGCGATCAGTACCAGCGACGAACAGCCACTGATACCTCGGCTGATGAAATTTGCCGAGTCCAGCCTCGATCTGCAACCCGGCTCATTAACGGCAGACCAGCGCGAGGTTCTTGCCGATGAGTATTGGCGAATGGCGGGAACGGACCTTGCCGGGTCGGGACCGGAAACGGTGTTCCTCGATAAACTTCCGCTGAACATCACCCGGATCGGTTTTATTCGCCAGGTGTTTCCGCAGGCGAAAATTATTGTGGCGTTGCGCGATCCACGCGATGCCTGTCTCAGTGCATTCATGCAATCGTTCAAGCCCAACCCGGCAATGGTTCATTTCGCAAGTCTGGGCGATGCGGCTGCCTTGTACGGCAAAGTCATGAATCCGTGGCTGGAAATTTGCCAGCATGATTTGCCCGGGTTTTTTGAATCACGCTACGAGAACCTGGTCGAGAACTTCGCATCGTCTGCGCGACGGTTAGTCGAGTTCCTCGGCCTGGACTGGGCCGAGGATGTCGCTCGTTTCCACGAGAGCGCCGGGTCTGATTACCTGAGTACCCCGAGTTACCACGCGGTTGGCAAACCCGTCTACCAGTCTGCACAGAACCGCTGGCAGAACTACCGGAAACCGGTACAGGAGATAACGCCGTTGCTCGCCGAGTACCTGGCCGCTTTCGGTTATTCGGACAAGGATTGAGACCGACCGGCCGGGAGCCCAGTCGCCGGCGCCTGGCCATCATGGCGCTGTCCAAAGCCCCGCTACCCCTTCCCGTAAACCGCCGGATCGACATTGAGCTTGCCAAGATCGCCATCGACCAGGGCAAGGGTCTTCGGGTCTATCACTTTGCGCCACAGGAAGGGCACATAGGCAAGCAGGAACATGCCGAAATAACCCGATGGCAGTTGCGGGGCGTCAGCGAAATGCCTCAGGGACTGATATCTTCTCGAGGCGTGGTAGTGATGGTCGGAGTGACGTTCGAGGTGAAATAACAAGATGTTCGAAGCCACGTGGTTGGCATTCCAGGAATGCTTCGGCTGACACGCTGCATATTTTCCATCGGGCAGCTTTTCCCGGAGCAGACCGTAATGCTCAACGTAGTTGGCGCCGGTCAGCTGAAACCAGGCCACCGGTGCCTGTAGCAAAAGAAAGGCCAACGCAAACCAGCCGAAATACACGGCCAGTAACCCATACAAGACCACGGACATCGCCAGCGATTGCAAAATATTGTTGTCGAACAACGACCATGGCTGCGCGCCGAGTCGCGCGAGGCGCTGCTTTTCGAGCCGCCAGCCACGCCTGATGCCGCCGGGAATCTCGCGTCTCGCGAAACGATAAATGCTTTCGCCAAAACGGGAGCTCGCAGAATCTTCAGGCGTCGCCACCTGCACATGATGTCCCGCGTTATGTTCGCTATTAAAATGAGGATAAACGGGAACCGCCAGCACGATTTTCGCCAGGTTTTTCTCCAGCGCTGTCTTCTTGTGACCGAGTTCATGACCGGTGTTGATCGCCATGCCGTTGACCAGGCCGGTGGTCAATACCAGCGCGGCGAAACCCGACCAACCGACATCGTGCGACCCCATGAACCAGGCGCCGGTAACCAGCGTGATGAAATACATCGGCACCGCGGCAAAGGTCAGGTAGCGGTAATAGCGGTCGTCTTCGAGTTGTGGAACGATTTGTTCCGGCGGGTTTCTCTCATCCTCGCCGAACCAGAAATCCAGCAGCGGCACCAGCGTGTAAATCGACAGCAAGGGAATCCACATCGTCCATTGCCGGCCACTGAGCATCAGCAAAGCGATACTGAGCAGCGGCAGCAATGGGAAAACCGTGGCGATCATCCACCCGTAACGCCGGGTGTCCTGGTATTTGATCTCTCGCTTCCCGGCGAGTGACACTGAATAGCTACGCATAAACCCTACCCCACGGAGCCTTTGGCTGCCGGAATGCGCATCTTCCGGCCCAACAGCTGCGTTGATCGCAGTATAGCGCCGCCTGTGGGTCGATGCAGAGTCCGCGCCGGCTCCGCTGAATTATATGTAACGCATTGAATTTATGAGAAAAAATGAAAATAATGCTATTCCACACATGGCACCGGCAGACAGCTTGATGGCAAAGTGCGGCCTCGGTCACCCAAGACCATACTTTCTGATACGACAATCGACCCAATCCAGGCTCTCGATCGGTATTGCATGACCACAAAATCCGGACTGACATTGCCGCCTTCGAACAAAGCGACGGGCTGCGCTCTGCTGATTCTTGCCGGTCTGTCGTGGGCAAGTCCCGCAAGCGCTCAATGCGCCTGCGGATTCGACGACGGCGCATTTACCCTGGCCACGATATCCGTCGATGGCGATACCAACGATTGGGCGTCGGTACTCGCCGATCCTGACAACAATGTCTGCGATGACCCGGCGGGCGGGCGGATCTGGATGCACCGGTTCAATCCACCGGTCGCGATCTCGTTCAGTTGGCCTTTACCTGGGATGCCACCGGCGTCTGCTTGTTTACCGAGCGCGTGGGATCGGCGTCCAACTCCCAGCGGTTTATCTATTATGCGGATACCGACAACGACGGCCTGATGGAAACGGGCGAACCCGTGATCGGCGTGGCCTGGAGGGGCAGCAACCGCAACATCGATGTCAGCCTGTTTTCCTATGTCTCCGCCAACCCTGCCGGGGACCCGATGGTCGATGGCGGCGGCCTTGCCGATGGCTACACCTTGCCCGGCAGCTTTGTCGATGCGTCGGGAGGCGCCAACCCGGTGCGCAGCGGCACCTGGGGTTCTGTAACCGGCCTGAACATGGAATTCGCCGTGTCCTGGGCCGAACTGGGCCTCTGACGCCGGGGACGCCGTTTACTTTCCACGTCAGCAGCACCAACGCCAGCCTCAACGCGGCCAATATAGCCGCGCAAATAGACGACAACCTCAGCGGCTGCGGTGGCGGTCTTGGCAGTTCGCAGTTCGCAGCGTTGACCTTCATCGCGAATCTTGCGCTCAGCGGCCAACACCTCGATGCCGTCGTCGGCGCGCATACCGTAACCAATGACGGCAACAGTGACTACATTTTTGACCTGGTATCGGTCATCAGCGGCGATCACGCGCCGACCGTATCGTATTGCCGCGATGCGGACGCCAGCGGCGATCTGAGTGCCGGGGACTTTTTGCTCAGCGATACCGACGCCGATCTGTTCCCGGATACCGGCCTGGTTGCCGTCGGCCAGACGGTAGAAATACTGATTATTTACCAGATCGGTTTTGTTTCGGGTTTTGACCCCATGGGTGTTGCGACGATCGTCACGACGGCAACCTCGAGTGTCGACACCTTGGTCAGCCAGGCGGTGACGGACACCGTCGAAGTGATCCTGGCCGCCGACCTCATTCTCGTAAAAAATGCGGCCATTTTGACCGACCCGGTAAACGGCGCGAGCAACCCGAAGGCAATTCCGGGCGCGGTGGCTTCCTACACGATTACCGTCAACAACCAGGGCGGCAGACCCGCCGACCTGAAGTTTTCCAGCGATGGCGGCGCCACCTTCGGCTATACGCCGACACCCGATGGCAACGGGGTCGACGCCAGCGTCACGGATATCCGGATCAATCCCAAAGGCGTGTTCCTGCCGTCGTCGGGAGCGGGCAACCCGGGCTTCAATATCGTTTTCCGGGTCCGCGTGGACTAGCAGGCCGTTGAGAAAGCCTCATGCGGCCCAATCCGGCCAAGCAAAAAAAAGCCCCGCTCGGAGAGCGGGGCTTTTCAGAATCCGGAGGCTGTTCAGACAGCCTCCATTATCCGTCTTTGTCGAAACGCGAACCCTTACAGTTCGTAACGAATACGCGCATACCAGAAACCACCGTTAAAACCAAACGGTGTGTACTGGCTGTAGCGGTTACCCACGCCACTGCGTGCGCCGGTGTTTTCGCCGGGGAAGACGTCAAAGATATTCTGTGCGCCGATTGTCAATGTCAGGTTATCGTTGACAGAATAAGCCGCCTCGAGATCAACCAGCCACTCGTCGCCATAGCTCGCGACATCTTCCGAATCGAACCATTCGTCGTAATAGCTCAGACGGGCAAGAACCCGGAATCTGTCGGTAGCCTGATGGTTGGCGGTCAGGTTGGCGCGTATTCCCGGCAAACCTTCCTGCAACTCCTTGATCCGGGTATCGTCCAGCGTATTCGGATTGAACTTGTCGACCTTGGTGTCCGTCCAGTTGAACGCCAGCGTCCAATCGGTGGTTCCACCCAGCATGTCGGTCGTGTAATTCCCGACGATGTCGATACCTTGAGTCGTCGTTTCAAAGTCATTGACGAAGAAGCGGAAATTCGCCAGGTTGCCCGCACTGGTCACACCTTCCGCGAGCAGGTCAATGACCTCCTGCGGCGTCAGCGAGAAGTTCTGCGAGATGCCCAGGCGATCCTTCAACTCGATGTTGAAGTAATCGATCGTCACATCGACTTCACCCAGCGTCAAAATCGCACCCACGGACAGGTTGATCGATTTTTCCGCCTGCAGCGGCAAACCACCTCTGAGCGCAGCAACCTCGGACCCGGCCGGTATCGTGCCGTTGTTGACCAGATCCATGATCGCCAGGTCGAACTCGGTCGAGACGTTGAACGCATTCGACTGACCCGGCGTCGGCGCCCGGAACCCGCTGCTCGCGCTGGCGCGCCACGCCAGCCGGTCGTTGATCCGGAAGTGGGTCGAGAGCTTGCCGTTGAAGGTCGTGCCAAAGTCATCGAAATCCTCGAAACGAGTGGCAAAGCCGAGCATCCAGTCATCCGTCGGGCTGACCTCGAGGTCAGCATAAACCGCGATGTTGTCGCGGCTCCAGGTGCCGGCCGCAATCGGACTGAAACCCGGGAAGCCATTGGAAGCCGCGCTGAAACCCTGGTCCGCCAAGGGTCCGATCGACCATGATTCCGTCTGTCCGAGACCAATTTCAAATTCCTCGTCCCGATATTCGAAGCCACCCGCGATATTGCCGTTGTCGAACGCGTAGGACACATCGAAGTTCAGGTTGAACTCAGTCTGGGTTTGCTTGCCGGGGTCAAAATTCGTTGGCGTCGCGGGACCCAAGGATGCGTTGACCGTGTTGCTGATAACGAAGTCAACTTCGTTCATCGCGTAGCCGAAGCTGGCATCCCAAAGCAGGCCGGCAGCCGTTTCACCACGGAGACCACCGACGATGCCGAAATCCACAACATCGCCGCCGAAACGCGGCGTAAACCCGCCCGGGAACATTTCCTGGAAGGAGAAGCAGTTATCATCGGCAAACACCGCCGCCAAGGTAACGGGATCGGGTACATCGTTGGTAATCGTAACGGTCGGGCAATTCGCCGAACCGTCGAGTACGCCATCGGCCGCATCCAGCATGTCGCCGATCAGCAGCGTGGCGCCACTGTCGGCGCTGAAAACCGCACCACGGGTATTCGGATTACGGAAAAAGAACCCGCCCTCGACGGTTTTCTCCGCATAGTTGCCGTGGGCATAAAATTCCTTGCCATCGCCAACTGCCGTTGCCAGGTTGATCATCACTTTTATATCATCTTCGATGATCGGAGAACCCCAGATCTGCGCCGGGTTGGCAACCGCCGTGTTACCGGCTGCGATCAAGGCGGCGGCATCGTCGCGCTGCAGGCTGCGATCGGTCGGATCGGATTCGCCATACTCCACGCTGAAGTTGACAAAACCCTCATCGCCCAATGGCAGACCGATGTTGGCTGCGATCGAGTAAATGTCACCATCGCCTTCGTAGAAGGAACCGTACTTGGCCTCTACGGTGAAGCCTTCGCGGGCATCCTTCATGATGAAGTTCAGCACGCCGGCGATGGCGTCGGAACCGTATTGCGCCGAGGCGCCATCGCGAAGTATTTCGACCTGCTTCAATGCGATCGCCGGAATCGGCGAGATATCCGGGCCCTGCGCGCCATCGGCCACACCATTGCCCAGCCAGTATATGACCGCTGCACGATGACGGCGTTTGCCGTTGACCAGGACCAGGGTGTGATCGGGTGCCATGCCACGCAGGTTCGCCGGCCGCACGACTGTCGCCGCATCACTGATCGGCTGCATGTTGACGCTATAGGAAGGAACGACGTTCCTGATCAGGTCGCTGAGATCGGTTCCGCCCTGGCTGAGGAACTCGTCAGCGGTGATGACGTCCACCGGGACCATGGATTCGGTCACCGAGCGCGGTTGACCGCGAGTACCCGTGGCGACAACTTCTTCAATTTCGCCGTACTCGTCAGCATCCGCATCGGCGTCCTGCGCCACCGCCTGTTGCGTAAAAGCGACAGACAGCGTTGCAAGCCCCAGCAACATTGCTAATCGTTTAAAAAAATCGGAGGTCTTCACTCTATTTCTCCTTGTTGTTAGGCTTTTTATACGCTTCAGTGCCTCGTGCGAGCCAAATGATCCCTACTCGACAGTATCAGCGCTTATACCGGCGGCGTCTGTAATTGCGCGTTTTTTCTCTATCGTTGCGCATACGCGACACCGGCCTGATAACGCACTATCCAAGGTCTGGGAGCGATAGTCAAGAAATCCCGGATAGGGTAAATGCGCTGTTTTTGGCGGCATCGCCCAGGATCTGCCTGTTGGCCGGCGTCAAACCCGTGGTTTCCCGCGAAAATTGTGAACATCACTTGAAATTCAATGGCTTAGGTCTTTAACCTAATATTCTCGCCGCAGTGCAGCGCAAATGCGCCGCTGCGCCTCAAAATGCCATGGATAATGCTGCGAATCCCTGCCCCGCATGTTTTACCCGGGACCGTGGATTCCGGCTGCTGGCCCGGTCAACCAATGGCAGGCCCGGCCGCTCCCGGTCGGGCAGCGCTACCGGCGGGCAACCTGCCTGGCTACGAAGTCCTCAAGTTCGTGTTCGCCGTAAAAGCGGTATCCCCGCGCAAAATACGCATCGACCTGATCCTGGCTGGGCCACGAATAATACTGACCTTTCCCCTGCTGCTTCGCGGATGGCGCGACTCCATCCCGCGCTATCGCCCCGATCGCAGCCACCACCATGTCGCAACCCGGTGGGTACAGGTCGAGCACACTGGCCATGTAGGGTCGCTGATGGTCAAGCGGAATCCTAGCCCGTCCGACCACCGGCCCGGTATCGATCGTGCCGTCTACGATGTAGTGCAGGGTAGAGCCGATTTCCGCATCGCCGTTGAGCAATGCCCGGAACGTCGCCATCGCACCGCGGTAATCGGGCAGCAGGCCGGAGTGCAGATTCAACACGCCATATTTTGGAATGGCAATGGCCTGATCTTGCAAAATCTTCCGGTAGCGCAAAGACACGACCAGGTCGGGGGCCATCTCCCGCAACACGGCAAGGCCCTCGGCGCTGTTCGGCAACGGCAGGCGAGCGATCGGCCGGCCGGTTTCTTCGGCCAGTTCGGCAAAGCTCATAATCACCGATCTTCTGTCGGCCTGGCTGACCGCCAGGGCCGGCAATCGATCGCAAAGCCGGCTTTCGTATTGTTCCAGGTGATCGATCGTCCCTGGTTGCGGATCGTTGCGGGTCGCTTCATCCGCCAGAAAAATACCAAGCTCATGGCCGGACAGTTTCTGCACAACCAGGCTTAGCGCAAGGTTGCTGTAGATTTCCTTGTGACCCAGTAAAACAATTCGCATCGGTCAACCATAAGTCAATAAAAAAACCCCGACCACTTTCGTGGTCGGGGTTGCTGAATAAAATCCTGGCGGTGTCCTACTTTCGCATGGGGAAACCCCACACTATCATCGGCGCTGAGCGTTTTCACTTCCGAGTTCGAAATGGGATCGGGTGGTTCCCGCACGCTATTGCCGCCAGGAAAACTGGTATTAAAAACCTGGGAATGTATTGACGTCTCGTGTCGTTTCGAGGACGTGCACCCGACACGGCATGCAAACCGTTTGGGTGTTATATGATCAAGCCTCACGAGCAATTAGTACCAGTTAGCTTCACACATTACTGCGCTTCCACACCTGGCCTATCAACGTTGTAGTCTTCAACGGCTCTTCAGGGACCTTAAAGGTCCAGGGAAATCTAATCTTGGGGGGGGCTTCCCGCTTAGATGCTTTCAGCGGTTATCCCTTCCGTATGTAGCTACCCGGCAATGCCACTGGCGTGACAACCGGAACACCAGAGATACGTCCACTCCGGTCCTCTCGTACTAGGAGCAGCTCCCCTCAAATTTCCAACGCCCACGACAGATAGGGACCGAACTGTCTCACGACGTTCTAAACCCAGCTCGCGTACCACTTTAAATGGCGAACAGCCATACCCTTGGGACCTGCTACAGCCCCAGGATGTGATGAGCCGACATCGAGGTGCCAAACTCCTCCGTCGATGTGGACTCTTGGGAGGAATCAGCCTGTTATCCCCGGAGTACCTTTTATCCGTTGAGCGATGGCCCTTCCATACAGAACCACCGGATCACTAAGACCAACTTTCGTTCCTGTTCGACTTGTATGTCTCACAGTCAAGCACCCTTATGCCTTTGCACTCTATGCGCGATGTCCGACCGCGCTGAGGGTACCTTTGCGCTCCTCCGTTACTCTTTAGGAGGAGACCGCCCCAGTCAAACTACCCACCATACACTGTCCCCGACCCGGATAACGGGCCTGGGTTAGAACTCCAAACATTTCAGGGTGGTATTTCAAGGTTGGCTCCACGCAAACTAGCGTCTGCGCTTCAAAGCCTCCCACCTATCCTACACAAAAATGTTCAAAATTCAGTGTAAAGCTGTAGTAAAGGTTCACGGGGTCTTTCCGTCTAGCCGCGGGTATACGGCATCTTAACCGCAATTTCAATTTCACTGAGTCTCGGGTGGAGACAGTGTGGCCATCGTTACGCCATTCGTGCAGGTCGGAACTTACCCGACAAGGAATTTCGCTACCTTAGGACCGTTCATCCTATGTTATCCCCGGTCATTGCGACCGGTTCGATTCAAGCAGTAGCTAGGTCTTAAATCCTGCATATCGCTATGCAGATCGGACTATATCTTTACTTACAAATTATGCGGCATCGGTAAATCAATTTGTAAGCGCCTGGCGTGTAGTCTCTGAGGATTCTTCCGACTTCACCAAACGAAGAATTTCGGCATCGGTGTATTTTCTACGCCCGACTCCACCATCATTCATCGTTTTCCGGATATCAAGAATTCGCTCTATGCCATCTTTCTTCAGATGTTTTCTTCCTGCAATAATCATCGCTATTTGCTTGAATTTTGCAAAATCACGCTTCTTTTTCGCAGACAGAAAACCAAACCTGTTGAAAAACGGAATTACGTTTTCCTGAATCGCGGTAAAGTTGTTGACTTCGTAATACCAAACGCCGTCCTCTCTCGAACGCAAAGTGCCACATTTCAAGTGCCGCTTGTACAAAGCCAATATGACTTTGTCTTTTTGCGAAACATTGAAACACAACGAGACTTTCCATGGCATGGAATAGTCTTTGCGTTTACGAAAAGACAGATTGAAACTTCCTTCTCCATCGGCAAAACCTGCGAGGTAATAGCCGATTCGCTCAGAAATTTCTTTGACGTTCAATGAAGCCATACTAGGAAGCCTTTCCTGCTGATTGTCCGCACCGCATGGATTGTCACTGCTCAGTATAATTGAGCGAGTACCAGCGGATACATCGGAGTTTCCAGCATATAGCCAAGTTTATTTACGTAACTACAACAATCTATAGTTACGGCCGCCGTTTACCGGGGCTTCGATCAAGAGCTTCGTCCGAGGACTAACCCCATCAATTAACCTTCCGGCACCGGGCAGGCGTCACACCCTATACTTCCTCTTTCGAGTTTGCAGAGTGCTGTGTTTTTAATAAACAGTCGCAGCCACCTGGTCACTGCGGCCCCCAACAGCTCAAGAAGCAAGTTCTATCACCACCAGGGGCGTACCTTCTCCCGAAGTTACGGTACCAATTTGCCTAGTTCCTTCACCCGAGTTCTCTCAAGCGCCTTAGGATTCTCTCCTCACCCACCTGTGTCGGTTTACGGTACGGTCAAGTATTACCTGAAGCTTAGAGGCTTTTCCTGGAAGCATGGCATCAATCACTTCAGTCCAAAATGGACCTCGTCATCACCTCTCGAGATTGTGCTCCCGGATTTTCCTAAGAGCACTCCCTACTGGCTTAAACCGGCAACCAACAGCCGGATGACCTAGCCTTCTCCGTCCCCCCATCGCAGTAATACTCGGTACAGGAATGTTAACCTGTTTCCCATCGACTACACCTTTCGGTCTCGCCTTAGGGGCCGACTCACCCTGCGCCGATTAGCGTTGCGCAGGAACCCTTGGGTTTTCGGCGTGCGGGTTTTTCACCCGCATTATCGTTACTCATGTCAGCATTCGCACTTCTGATACCTCCAGCATGCCTCACAGCACACCTTCACAGGCTTACAGAACGCTCCTCTACCATGCGCACATAAATGTACGCATCCGCAGCTTCGGTGCATAGCTTAGCCCCGTTAAATCTTCCGCGCAGGCCGACTAGACCAGTGAGCTGTTACGCTTTCTTTAAAGGATGGCTGCTTCTAAGCCAACCTCCTGGCTGTCTGGGCCTTCCCACATCGTTTCCCACTTAGCTATGACTTTGGGACCTTAGCTGGCGGTCTGGGTTGTTTCCCTTTCCACGACGGACGTTAGCACCCGCCGTGTGTCTCCCGTGATTGAACTTGCTGGTATTCGGAGTTTGCATCGGTTTGGTAAGCCGGGATGGCCCCCTAGCCGAAACAGTGCTCTACCCCCAACAGTTATACACGAGGCACTACCTAAATAGTTTTCGAGGAGAACCAGCTATCTCCGAGCTTGTTTAGCCTTTCACTCCGATCCACAGCTCATCCGATAATTTTTCAACATTACCCGGTTCGGGCCTCCAGCAGGTATTACCCTGCCTTCACCCTGGCCATGGATAGATCGCTCGGTTTCGGGTCTGCTCCCAGAGACTGAATCGCCCTATTCGGACTCGGTTTCCCTACGCCTC
>JADFSO010000021.1 GCA_022560735.1 Pseudomonadota bacterium | reverse complement strand
GTCCAGAACAAGCGCCGGTATCCGTACCCCTGGTTGACCAGCCAGATTCGCAGAACCTTGAATATGTTTCTCTCGCTCATTGCGTTGACGTAGGTCATCGCGACGAGCAGAAACAGGAACAATTCCGCAAATTCGATGAGGAAGACTTGCACGGCAGCTTCGGCCGCGTGAACCAGATTGTGGCTCGCATACTCATAGCCGACCAGCGCCCAGATAATACCTGCGGCTAGCAGCACCGGTTTGGACTTCTTCAGGTGCGTGAATTCCTCTATCACGACGAAGACATACGCAACCGCAAACAAAATCAGCGCGGTGATTCCGACCCAGCTCTCCACCAGTTCCAGGGTGCCGGTTTCTGCGGCCAACACGGTGCCGGGAAAAAGTGCGCATGCAAGGCTCGACAGCAACAGAACAAGCGGCCGCGAGTGCGCGACAGCACGAATATTAGGACTGGGCTTAACGGATACTGTCATTTTGATTTCCTAATGCGCTCCGCGACCTGGCTCGATCCCGGTAGCCAGTTCAGTGAATTAACCAAAAGTCTCTCACGACATCCGTGGAATATTATCAGGGTGTAAAACCGCTGCATATCCCGCAATCTGGATTACCTGAGCAGAGGTGCAGGCATGTTGCGCTCCGCCAGCAGAGATCTCATAAGTGCTGCCGGACTACGCGTGCTTTATTCGTGTGATTTCCAAATGGTGGCCAAAGCGGTGCTGAACAGCGACCGTAGCGCTACAACCAGCAAGGCCCCGCCGACAAATATCATGACATCGGACATTGCTTCGCCAATAAAGGAAAATCCCCTGAAGGCTGAAGCGCTAACTTCCAGGGCGATACCGGTGATCAGAAACTTGTTGGTGTCCGCGACTTTTACGTTCACAAATCCGACGAAAATGCCGAATAATGCCAGGCTGACTGGCAACCATGGGTGATGAATGCCCATGCCCGTTCCAAACGCGATAAGGATTCCCAAAATAAAAAGGATATGTCCGAACTGTTGCATCTGCGCTTCCTCCGATTGACATCGAGTTTTGTGTGCGAGTAGAGTTCTGTGCACGCTACGATGCTATGATATACGACTTTTATGTCACGTACTATATGTCGTAGTACATACTCGCGTCAGGGGAAATATGGATAGCGCCAGCGACAGTAACGGTAATTGGACTTTTTTCAGCAACAACGCGCATGTGCTTGTTTGTCTTACACAAATGTTTCAGCCGACCACGCGGGAAATTGCCATTCGGGTAGGTATAACCGAGCGTGCAGTACAAAGAATATTGACCAGACTGGTCGAGGCTGGTGTCTTGAAAATCAAGAAGAGCGGGCGGCGGAACTGCTATGAATTAGATCTTCAACGGCAACTAAGACACCCTTTGGAGTCTCACAAAACGATTGGTGAGTTTCTCCAGCTGATCAACCATGATGGTGGTTGAGTGAGCCACAAATCTCGTCAAGCAAGCCAAAGGGCTGCCGAAAAATGGGTTCACGGATTTGGACCTAGTGCGTTGCCGGGCGCGTATAGTCTTCCCGCATCAGGAAACCAAATCCTTCGAATTCAAAAGTAACGGTTCCTTCCCAGGTGGGTACGGGTTTGGCCTTCCCCTCAAGCACGAGGTCGAAAGCCTTTTGCACCTCGACCAGGATGGCGGGGTTCGCCCTTGGGGTGTTATGGGCCGGAAACAACGCTTTCAGTCTCGGGGCGAGCGCCGCCAATCGAGCTATGGATTGTTTATAGGCCGCAAGGTCGGTTTCTGGAAAATACAGCCAAATCGGCCCTTCGTAAAAACTGTCCCCGGTCCACAAGAACCCCGCCTCACGGTCAAGCAAGGCAATAGAATCATTGGTATGACCGGGGATTTGCAGGATTTCAAGTTTTCGGTTACCGATATCGATGACATCGCCTTCCCTGACCTGGCCGGTAATGCCAAAAGGTCTGATCTGATGATTTTCCTGGGTGACCCCGTTGGGTAATCCCTTGCACAGAGCTTCAGCGGAGACCTCCATCGTCACCATTTCGCTGTTGAGGCCTTTGCTGTTGGCGATGGAAAAATCCGTTGAGACAGACAAAATCTTTTCGAACTGATAATTGCCGCCGATGTGGTCGAAATGGGTATGCGAATTCAGTACCTGGACGGGCTTTTCCGTCAATTGATCGACAATGGCCTTGATATTCCCGATGCCGTTTCCGGTATCGAAAAGCAACGCAGTATCGGTACCGATAATCAGGTAGGAAATAACCTCCTGCCACTGGAAGGGTTCGTAAATGGCCCAAATGCCGGGCCCCACCTCGTAAACCTCGAACCAGTCATTGCTGGTTTCATGTTTTTGCAACGCCGCATAGGCCGGGCGGGGGAGGCGTTCACAAAAAATCCCGAGATCTGCATGGGCAGGAGCGAGTGGAATAGCGCCCGCTCCAAGGAAAAGGAGAAGGGTAATAATTCGGCCAATGACGGGCTTGTTTTTCAAGGTAGCCTCAACGTAGCCGCTGTGCGATCAGCAAACCCTGCTTGGTGCTGTCATCGCAAAACACCATTTCCCAGTCAGGATCGGCCAGCACCGCCGCACAGGGAAAAATGTTCTTGATCGATTTGGGAAAGTAAATATCGTGGAAGGCTGCGTAGCCGCCGATCGAAATATTGTCTTTGAGCATTGGCCACTCGATCATCGATGCCAATTCGCCCGAGTCGAAAAATATGAAATCCCAGTGGGCTCCATCAGCGGTCAGTTTATCGATTACGCCGCCCTTGCCCTGGGAATCGATACCTTGCAAAAACGAAATCTCGTTAGCGAAGTTTTTTCCCGCGGAAAACAGGTCGAGTAATTGACGCGGCAGTATCAGTGACGAATCCGTCGTCATCAATTCACTCGCAGACCAGTCCCAGCGACCGGCGATCCTGTTGACTTTATGCCAGCGCTTTATCGAGCAATTTGGATTTTGAAACAAGTGCAGGTGATCCAGCAGCGAGGCAACATCGATACCGCCATAGGTTTGTTTTGGCTCGTCGGTATAGAAGGCAATCAGGTCGTCGCAATGAAAAGTCGTGCCTTCTACGAGCTTTATGTGCCTGGCAACCGTTTCTTCATGGCTGGTGTTCCTGACATACGCTTGCATACGCGCAACGCTCGCATCCAGCGTGCAGACATCGGCGCCGGTTCGTTGTGCGAAGCTTGCCCATACGGCGGTGGACAAGCCGGCGCCGATTTCCAACACGGCCTTGCATCCTCGCTGCTCAGCGAAATCAACCATGCAGGTGTAGGAGGGGAATGCCAGAAACTGTTTTTTGTTCGGGTAATTGAGATCGGCATAGTGTCGCGCCTGCATTGCCCTCGCATTTTCCATGGCGGAAACGTTGTCGAAATCCGCGGTGAGCGCCGATTGCAAACCCGCTGCGCCATGCGTGATTTCCTTGTACAAATGTTTAAGTCTTTGATTAATAGTCATATTTTAATCTGAAAAACCCGTGCTTCGATCGATCCATGGCGGCAAAATCGGGTGGATACGCCAGCAGCCGGTAATTGTACGTGGCTGGTTTTGACTTGTCCCTGCCTGAGCGTCGCGATGTCCTCCGTGGGCCGGGCTCCCTCCCGCTTTTTTTTGTCGAACAGCGAATGGAATTTAACATAAGACGTGGCGGGACCCCTCTTGGCGGCTGCCGTTTAATACCGCCTCACCCCTTATATGGTCTGGCCAAATACCCGGAACTGAGAAGCCGGTCGCGGCCCGCTGCCAGGCGTCCCGTTAGTATTTAACTTAATTTGATGCCATTGCTTTGCCGTGGGTGCTCAGCCGGGGTCCTGAAACCTGGTAATCGGGCTGTTTTCACGTGCGCAGACAAGGCTTTGAGCGGGTGCCCGATGATCGGCGTGTCCGGTCGTTATGCATGTTGTTGGAGTGCCGGTGTAGCCGATGAAGTTGATGGACTTTCTCAATCCAATGGTTTTGCTGCCAACGGCTATTTGCCTGTTCCTGGGGTCGGGGGTCAGCGCATATGCTGCCGCCGGCGCCGCTGTGCGAGCGCAGGATCGCGTTCAGCAATCGGTACCTGATATTTCGGACGAGGCGTTACGGGGTCGGGCGGTGCAAAGGGCGCGCTCCGGGGACTACCACCCGGCCATCGATATGCTCGAGCGCCTGCTCGAGCGTGATCCCGGCAACGATGACGCCTTTCATGATCTGTTGATTGTCCTCGGTTGGGCCGAGCGGGATTCGCAGGTGGTGCAGTTGGCGGATCGGCTGAAGGCCGGGACAGCCCCGGTCGAAGTCCTGGAAACACTGGCCAAGTCGTCGCGCAACATTGGCGATTTCGAACAGGCCATCGGCTGGTATGAACTCACGATCTCCCGTGCCCCCGACAGCCTGGAAGGTCATCTCGGCCTGGCTTTGACCTATGCGGACCTGGGCCAGCATGAACCAGCTTTGCGGGTACTCGGTGCTATTCCGGTCGACGACCGTAACAGGTTTCGCGTGTTGTCGACCAAGGCCTATATTTTTCGCAGCAGCGGTGACTTCGTCCACGCGATTGGCGCCTATGACGAAATCCTGGCAAATGACCCGGATCATCGCAATGCGTTACGCGGCAAGATCCTGGCCATGCAGCGTCTGCTGTTGCCGGCGCAGGCGCTGGATATCGCAAACGCCCACCCCGGCGTCCTGAGCGAGGATGAACTCGGGCAACTCCACACGGACTGGGGAGCGGTGCAGATACGCTGGGCGAACCAGACGGCAACCAGCAAATCGCTTGCCGAATACCCGCTGGACAAAGTGCTGGACCAGGTTTCGGCAACCGGACGCAGGTTTGCCGACAGCGTTACGGTGCAGCAACGCACCCGTTTCGATCGCATCGTCGCGTTAAGATCCCGGCAGCGCATGAGCGAAGTGGTGTCCGAGTATGAACAACTGCTTATCGGGCCCGACGACATTCCAGCTTACGTCCTGGGTGCCGCGGCTGGTGCGTACTTGTACCTCAGGCAACCGGAAAAAGCGCAGGAATTGTTGCTGCGGGCTTTGCGCCAGGAGCCGGACAGCTTCGCACTGAACCAGGACTTGTTCTATGTTTATGTCGATCTGGAACAGCATCGGCAGGCAATGGTACTCGCTGAAAAATTGCGCCAAAGCCAGCCTGTGTGGCGTCAGGTAGCCGGTTCACGCGTCTTCAAAAGCAATCCACGAAGAATGCAGGCTGAAATCACGGCCGCTCTGGCGCTCGCTTTCGCCGATCGGTTACCTCAATCTCAGGCTCGTTTTGAAGACCTGTTGTCAAGGGCGCCGCATAACACGGACTTGCGCCACGAGCTGGCCACCGTTTATCGCCGGCGCGGCTGGACCGATCGTGCGCTGTTCGAGTATCGGCAGGTCTTGTCCGTGGAGCCGGAGATGACCGCGGCAGATGTCGGTTCCGCCCACGCCTTTCTGGATCTGCGCCAATACGAGCTCGCGGAGCGCAAGATCGGCGAGCTCGCCGTTGACCTGCCTGCCAGGCAGGACGTGATGCGACTCAGGCAGAGGTGGGAGCGTCACAACGAGTATAAATACAACATCGATGCCAACTATGGCGACAGTTCCGGGGTCCAGTTTGGTAGTGAGCAATACCGCATAGACGGCTATTTCTTTGTCAAACCGCTCGCCTACCGATGGCGGCCTTTTGTACATACCACCGACGCTTTCGCCGAGTTCCCTGAGGGTGATTCCACGCGCCGCCGGATAGGCGCGGGCATCGAATATCGCGGCACCGACTGGCTAGGCAGCCTGGAGTTAAACACCGATCGCGATAGCGGTGGCGAACTCGGTGTCAGCGGCAGCCTGGAGTGGGCCGCCAATGATTTTTGGTCCGTGGCCGCGTTGTGGGAAACACAAAGCGACGTGGTACCGCTGCGTGGGCACCGGATCGGTGTGGACGCAGACCGTATTGGTCTGCGTCTTGGCTATCGTGCAAGCGAGTCGCGACAGGTTTCGATATCCGCCGAGCAACTGGAGCTCAGCGATGGCAACACGCGGTATAGCTGGCTGGGGCGGCTGAGTCAGCGCGTGGCTGGCGGGCCTGTATACAAGCTTGACCTGAATGCGGAGATTTACGCGGCAAAAGGCAGCGCCCAAAATGTTGTCTATTACAATCCCCGCCGCGACAGCTCGGTCCTGGTTACGGCGATCAACGAATGGCGCACTTACCGACGTTATGGTTTTGCCTTCACCCAGCAGTTAAACATCGGCTTCGGTTATCACCAGCAAAAGTCTTTCGGCACCGGTTCGATTGGCTCCCTCCAGTACCTGGCCAACCTCGAGATCAATGGCGGCCTGAGCCTGCAGTTCGGAGTGCAACGTACGCGCAATGTCTACGATGGCGAGCGGGAGTACGCGACATTTTTCACGCTGGCCGTGGGAGGATCGTTCTGATGCTTCGCGGCGCATTAAGCATCATCCTGTCGCTGGTGGCCTGGTCCGCGCATGCCGGGCAAAGTTTTATGGCCATTGCCTATCACGATGTTCGCAGCGATGTCGCGGCGGATTATGATCCTGACCCGCTTGCCGTCTCGACCCAAAACCTGGCTGCACACTTCGCATGGCTGCATCATCACGGCTACACGCCGGTCAGCATCGACGACCTCATCGCCGCCGCCCACGGTGAACGGCCGTTGCCGGAAAAGGCGGTGTTGCTGACTTTCGACGATGGTTTGAAGAGTGTTTATACCGACGTATTTCCGCTGCTGAAGATTTTCAAATATCCGGCGGTGGTCAGCGTTGTCAGCGACTGGATCGAGATGCCACCCGGGCAGACCGTGGATTATGGAGAGCGACAACTTGCCAGGGATGACTTTATCAGCTGGGCCGAAGCGCGGGAGATGCGGGCGTCCGGGCTGGTCGAAATCGCCTCGCACAGCGCCGACCTGCACCGCGGCATCGTTGCCAACCCGCAGGCCAACTCGATGCCGGCGGCGGTTTCGCGGGCTTATCTCGATGGTCGCTATGAATCGTATGAAGCCTTCCATGCGCGCATCGCTTTCGACCTTGCGCGCAGTGTAAAGGCAATTCGTACTGCGGTCGGTTCGGCCCCGCGAGTCATGACCTGGCCATATGGAAAATACCTGTCATCGAGCCTGGATCTGGCCGCCAGCCACGGCATGCCTGTCTCGCTGACTCTCGATACCGGGATCAATACACTGCCCGATCTTGCCAGGATTCGGCGCATCCTGATCCGTGAAAATCCGGGTATTTATGAGTTCTCTGCCGAGCTTTTGCTGCCGCAGGATAACCCGATCGTCAGGGCTGCGCAGGTCGATCTCGACTACGTCTATGACGAGGACCCGGTACAGCAGAAGGCCAATCTCGATGCATTGATCGAGCGTATCAAGGAGCTGCAGATCAGCCACGTTTTTCTGCAGGCGTTTGCGGACCCCGATGCCGATGGCGCTGCCGACGCCTTGTATTTTCCAAATCGGCACCTGCCGGTCCGGGCTGACTTGTTCAGTCGCGTTGCCTGGCAGCTCAAGACTCGTTCAGATGTGCGGGTATACGCATGGATGCCGCTGCTGGCGTTCCGCAGTAAAGAATTCGACCCTGCCTGGCAGGTTGTCGAACAATCGGCGGATGGTCGAAAGCCGGATCCGGATAGCGAGTCAAGGTTGTCTCCGTTTCACCCGGAGGCCCGTCGAGTGATCCGCGAGATTTACCAGGACCTGGCGACCTATGCCGATTTCGACGGTATTTTGTTTCACGATGACGGCCGCCTTAACGAAAACGAGGACGCCAGTGCTGCCGCGATGGACAGTTACCGTCGTCAATTCGGTGATGATTTTGAGATTTCGCTGGCGCACGACGACCCGGAACTCGGCAAGAGATGGTCGAGATTCAAAACCCGGACGCTGATCGATTTTGGCAACGAGCTGATCTGGATTTTGCGGCAACAGCAGCCCGAGCTAAAGACCGCCCGCAATCTTTTCGCTCCTGCCGCCCTCGACGAATCAAGCGAAACTTGGCTGGCACAATCCCTGGATTTGTTTCTCGAAAGTTACGACTATGTGGTACTGATGGCGATGCCGTATCTTGAAAATGACGATGATCCGGATCGCTATCTTGAGCGTTTGGCCGTAGCGGTCGCGCGGCACGATGGCGGGCTGGAGCGTACGATTTTCGAGCTGCAGGCCATCGACTGGCGCACCGGAACCGCAATCCCGGCAACGATCCTGTACCGGCAGATGCGCAGGCTGCAGGCGGCGGGCGTGAAACATCTCGCCTATTATCCCGATGACTTCGTCGCCGACAGGCCGGCCCTGGACCAGCTTCGGCAGGGCATTTCACTGGCGGACTATCCGTTCCGCCACAGGTAAATCTTATGGACGCCTTATTCAGTTTCACTTTTTACTACCCGCTGTTGATGGCGTACATGTGGATCATCGGTGCGCTTTTTTATTACTACCATCGTGAGCGCGTGGACCGCCGCGTACCCAGCGATCCGCCGGAACTGCCGGACTATCCCGGGGTTTCCTTCCTCATTCCCTGTCACAACGAATCGGAAAGCGTGATCGACACGATAGAATCGGTGATCGTTCAGCAATACCCGGTATTCGAGATCATCGCGATCAATGACGCCAGCGATGACGATACCGGTCAGATACTCGATGAGCTGGCAACCAAGCACGACCGGCTCCGGGTCATTCATTTCAATATCAACCAGGGCAAGGCGATGGGGCTGCGGATGGCAGCAATGGCCTCGCGCTATGAATACCTGATTTGTCTCGATGGCGACGCCATTCTCGATCCATATGCGTCGAAGTGGATCATGCGTCACTTCGTCAATGGCCCGCGGGTAGGCGCGGTAACCGGAAATCCCCGGGTGAGAAATCGCACGACCCTGCTGGGCAAGATCCAGGTCGGCGAGTTTTCTTCGATCATCGGTCTGATCAAGCGTGCGCAACGAATTTATGGCCGGATTTTTACCGTGTCCGGTGTCGTCGCAGCATTTCGCAAGGAAGCTCTGCAAAAAGTCGGATTCTGGAACCTGAACACGGTAACCGAAGACATCGACATCAGCTGGCGGTTGCAGCTCGGCCATTGGGATATTCGATACGAACCCAATGCGCTGTGCTGGATCCTGATGCCGGAAAAACTGTTGGGTCTGTGGCGTCAAAGGCTGCGCTGGGCGCAGGGGGGTATCGAAGCCCTGATGCTGCATGGAAAGGCGCTGCGTCATTGGCATAGCCGCCGAATGTGGCTGGTGATGGCCGAGCTCGTGGTCAGCTCCTTCTGGGCATACGCGATGTTGGCGAGTTTTTCCTTATGGGGTCTCGGCCAATTCGTCGATCTGCCCCCCGCCTTGCAAGCGCCCGGCATTATTCCCGGCTGGACCGGGGTGCTGCTGGGTTTCACCTGCCTCGTGCAATTCGGTGTCAGCCTGGCCATCGATAGCCGCTATGAGCCGCGGCTCAGCCGCTATTATTACTGGATGGTCTGGTACCCGCTGCTTTACTGGGTTCTGCAAGCGCTGGCGACTTGCGTGGCGGTGCCAAAGGCGTTGTCGTCCGGGCTCAAGACCAGGGGAACCTGGACCAGTCCGGACCGCGGCATCAGCGCCAGCAAGGCTCCTGGAAAATCATGAAACAAGACGCCTACATCGTATCGATCAAGCCGAAAGACCGGCGGGACCAGGCCAGGGATACCGTGCTGACCTTGTTGATGTGGGGAGTTTATATCTACCTTTGGATTCCGCTGATTACCCTGGGTGCGTGGCTGGCGGGTTTCGAAAGATTTTATGAAGTCATGATCGACTACGGCGGGTTCGAGGTCGTGATGGGGCTGCTCGATTGGTATGCATTGATGATCATTACGATTGCCGCCTGTATCGTGAGCTGGGCCGGGATAAACTATCGCCGTTTCCACGGCAAGGAACGCAGATACTCTGCGCCAGGAACCCAAACCCATGAAATCAGCGAGTTTTTTGGCATATCGGAGACGGAAGTCAGCCGTATTCAATCCTCCAGACGGCTGGTGATCGACCTCGATGAACTTGGCGGTATTTCGCAGGTAACGCACGGCGGCTATTCCGGAGCCGAGAAGCAGACAGATCCCTGACCGCCTAATCCCCGTTTTGGCCAGGTCTCGGTCCATTTATGCGGTCACCCGTTCTTGGGTGTGAAGACAAAAAGCCGGAAATGGCAGAGCCATCCCCGTTGCCGTGTTCTTGTTCGAGCCTCAGCAGGATATCTGCAAAACGGTGCCGCGCTATGCCCTGCGAGTCGAGGAAACGATAAGCATAGTCGTCAGCTTCAGTTTCAAATTCTCTCGAATAGGCATTATGCACAAGTACAGTGGGTATCGATGCGCCCAACAGCGCCGCCGAGCCAAAATCACCGGTGAGCACGACAAAAAGTGCGGCGCTACCGGAACTCTGCAACAACATTCTGATCGAATGTTGCTGATCGATATGGCCAACCTCATGCGCAAGTATGGCAATGATCTCCTCGTCATGCGCCGACATCTCAACCAACTCATCGGTAATGACGATCGTCCCGGAGGGCAGCGCAAATGCATTGGCGCCCAATATGTTTCCCTTGCGAAAAAGCAGGGTCAACCGGTCCGCGAGTTCTGTTTCCTCGAACATGCTCGCAAACAGATTTCCTATTTGCCGTTGCCGTAGCGGATCCAGTTCGGATTCGCCAAAGAATTGATGATCCAGCAGATTCATTCCCTGCTTCGAGAGGAAAAATTCGATTTCGTTTGGCATAGCTTTCGCCAGGTATTTAGCCACGATCGGGATTCCGGATGTCAAAGCCCACCACCCGCTAGCGATAACGACAAACAATGCCGCGATAGCATAGGGCCATCGGCGCTCAAACAAGGAAATGCTGTTCATGCCTGCGACTGCGAACGGCCGGCACCAGTCTGCCATCGGGTCAGAGCGACCTATATGCAACACCGCGTCGTTCGGGAGGTGGATCAGGTATCCACTGTCGCCGACCGGGCACTCAACGGAAATCGCATCGATCGGGAAATCCAGGATTTTTCCCTGAATCGCCACGCGGATTCCGGAATTCTCGATTAACTCGACTTCGACATCGCTGCCTCTTGAGCTTTTGCCGTCAAAAAATCTTGCGTCAACCTTGTTCATATCCCGAAGTCAAAATCGAAAAAATCGCCGGCCTCTTCACCGAGCGCATCGGCGTCCTGTTTCTCGCCGGCAATGAAATCGTCGAGACCGCCGCCAACATCGACAAAAATATGCGCCACCCTGTATCGATGAACCCGCACATGCGCCCAGGGAATGAACAGTCCCAGGGTGGCGATAATGGCCAGCATATTGGTGAATTGTATATACACCATCTTTCTAACCGACAAATTGGCCTCTATCGATCGATCGCCAATGCTGGTGTGGGAAAACATGTAATTACCGGCCCGTACGCTGGCGTAAACCATTGCGGCAAAATAGGTCAAACCAATAAGCACGACTGGCAGATACACCAGAAAACCAAGCGATTCCGGGTCATACGGGACATCAAATATTGACCGTATCAATGACTCCAGTTGGTTGATAAAAAAAGTAGTGATGAATACGCCGATGGCGATCATCAGCCCCGCGAAAAAATAAATCTTGAAAAAAGCACCGAACTCCCCGGCAAAGGAGAACCGGGCGGATCCATAGCGGGAATTTTCAATGACGAAGCGCCGCCTCGCGAATTCCATTATTGGCGATGCTATGCCAAGCGAGGCCACCGATATGAGGCCATACTTAAAGAACATCTTGTAGGATTGTTTGCTGGCGCCATCGAATCCAAAGCGTATATTGCGATAGGAAGTGTTGCGGTTATTGAACGTGGCGGCTCGCACCAGGAGAAACGGCAACAAAAAAATTATCAGGACGAACGTGCCTAAAGTCAAACCCGGGACAAAAAAATCGCCATAGAGATAGGCGGCCAAGAGAGGCAAAAGGATTAAACGCCCCTTGAGAATTGCGACCGGGTTGGCGTGATAATCGAAGTTGTCTCCGCACAGCCGCGTGTGGCGGTAAAAATATCTTCTTCTTCGTACTTTGGCCCAGGCGGAATATATTCCGAGCGTTATGATGCTTAAACAAATATTGACGATCCATATCCGAAAATACTCGGATCCATCGCTGTGGAAGCTAAGACTTTCGAGTCGGCGTTCTTGTTTCTCGCCAGAGATGAGTGTTTCCGCTTGATCGGCGCCGAGCCATTTTTTGGCCGCAAGAATATTTCTGTAGTTCCGCGGATACTGTTCCTGGTCTATTCCTCTTGCAGCCTGTCGTAGCTCCTCAAGCGTGAAACCCGAGTAGTCGATGGTGCCGTCCATATCGTTGACCTGCCCGCTGCTGCAATCGCGCACCAGTGTCACACACTTTAAATGGATTCTCTATATGTGGGAATCAGCAGGCAGATAAATAAAAGGCGGTGATGGAAATCAAGGCAATATCGGCTACAGGTGCGCCAGCAACTAGTCCACTTGAATTGTTTTGCGAAGGTACTGGCTGGGATGGCGATCGAGAACGTTATCGCGGAAATTTTCTACCTGCGGGCTGACCAGGTGTTTACTGACGAAAAAATAAAGCGGAATGATGGGGTAGTCGTCGAGCAATTGCCGTTCAGCCCGGGCAGTTAGCTGTCCCCGCAAAGCATCGTCTCTGGCGCGGACGGCTTCATCGAGCAGCCTGTCGTATGCCGCGCTACTGTAGGCGGGCAGGTTTTGTGGATTCGCGGATCTGAAAATGTCGGTAAAAGTGCTGGCGCCATTGTAGTCGCCAAACCAGGCGAAACGCATAACCTGCCACGAGTCGCGATCGTCGCGACTGGACAGGTAATATTTCCATTCCTTGGATTCCAGCGCAATTTCCGCACCGAGGACCGTCTGCCACATCGAACTTATCGCGAGCGCAACCGTTTCATGAATGTCGCCTGCGTCATATGACAAGGTCATCCGCAATGGATTATCGGCACTGTATCCCGCCGCGCCATACAATCTTTTGGCTGCCTTTTCGCGAGCTGCAGATGGCAAGGATTTCCAGGCATATCTCTCCCCGGTATGACCGGATACGCCCGGTGGTACCAGTCCGTATGCCGCCAGTTCGCCGCGGCCGAGCAAGTCGACGATAGCCTCCCGATCTATCGCCATCGATAGCGCCTTGCGCAGTTCACGGCTGGCGAAAGTCGGCTCCGTGAGGTCGTATGCAAGATAGTAAATGGCCAGTCGTGGCGCGATCCGGAGTTCCGCGGGCCTGGCCTTTCTCAAACTGGAAATCTGCGTGGGTGGTACCGTCGCCGTGATATCGATTTCCCCGGCCCGATATCGATTGAGCTCGGCGTGGGGATTTTCTATCGGCAGATACTCGATTACCTCGATAGCGACGTTTCTCGCGTCCCGATAGTATGGATTGCGGCGCAAAACAATACGATCGAGCGACCTCCACCCCACTAGCGTGTAAGCGCCGTTACCGACAAAGCTGGCGGGATCGTTGAAACGGTTTTGCGCTGTCGCGGTATCGATATCGCCGAAAAATGGATAGGCGATAGGCATCGTGAGTATGGCAAGAAAATGTGGCGCGGGTCGTTCGAGTTCAAGGCTCAGAGTCAGTTCGTCTTCGGCGCGCACGCCCAGTGCCGTCACCGGCATATCGCCCGCGATCACTGCCTCGGCATTCAGAATGGGGGCCAGGAAAAACGCGTAAGGCGAGGCGGTCGCCGGGTTCGCGCCCCGGCGCATGCCGGCGACGAAATGATCGGCCGTTATGGGTTCGCCATTGGACCAGCGAGCGTCCGGACGCAGGAAAAACCGGAATTGCCTCCCGTCTGCGCTGATTTCCCAACGCTCGGCGGCGCCGGGTACCAGCGAACCGTCCTCCGCTTCGCTAACCAGTCCCTCGTAGAGGTCATAGAGGATGTTGAAGGCGTGCACGTCGTCTGCACGAGACGGATCCAGAGTTTGTGGTTCACCGCCGTTGCCGCGAATCAATGTCGCAGATACTTCGCCACTGGACGAAGCCGCCTGGTTTTCGGGGGAACGCTCGCATCCTGTGCACAGGAACAGCAAACAGGCCGATATCGCGATATTGAGGAAAATCCGACAACCCATGATCCGTATTTTTCCACAGTGGCGAAGGCCAGGCGAGGATTTAGCGACGCGAAGGCTCAGAAATACGCCGCAAACAGCAAACTGTGGGGACCCGCTTCGCCACAGAGGGGAGCAAGGGATCGATGGGGGAGTTGACAATTTCTATTATTGGGGTAAACTTACCCAATAATGAACGAAGATATGAAACCCCGCATTCGCGATGCCTGTCAGTTATTGCTCCGTCCGGTAGCGTCGGTGGTGCTGAAATGCGGCATGACATGGAAAGAGTTCGCTGACCTGTCGAAGTCTGTTTTTGTCGATGTCGCCTCCGAGGAGTTCGGGATCAAGGGGCGGCCGACCAATATTTCGCGCATGTCGATCCTGACCGGTATCAGCCGGAAGGAGGTCAAGCGGCAACGCGAGCTGCTTGACGCAAAAACACCGGAGACTTCGTCAAAAACAACCGATGCAACTCGCGTCCTGTCGGGCTGGCACCAGGATCCGGATTATCTGAATGGAGGCAGGCAGCCTGTGCCGTTGCCTGAAACCGGTCCGGAACCGAATTTTAGCGGCCTGTTTGCCCGCTATGGCGGTGATACGCCGCTACAGACGATGCTCAAGGAATTGCTAAACACAAACAGCATCCAAGAAGACGCAGCAGGGCGGTTGGTCGTCAAGAGTCGTTATTACATGCCAACAGTGATGAGCGAGGGGCATATTCAATTTTTTGGCAGCAATCTTTTTGACCATGCGCAAACCTTGAATACGAATCTTGCCGCCACGGCTGATGGTGGGAAGCGATTTGAAGGGTTTGCGGTCGATGACCGTATTGACCCGGATGCAGCCGACGATTTCAAAACGTTTATTGATCGGCGTGGTCAGCAATTTCTGGAAGAGGTCGATGATTGGCTGGACAAACATCGCGCCGACAGTTCGAATAAATCAACTATTCCCATACGACTGGGTGTAGGTCTTTACGCCATCCATGGCCCATTACCCCGAGGAAAATCGTGATGAAAACGCTATTGAGACTGTCCCTGCTTTTTGCCCTGGCAGGCGTCGTTTATGGATGCGGTAGCAGCGATAGCCCGCCGCCTCCCCAGCAGCCGCCACCGACATCCGGGATAGGCCGCACGGGCGTTTCCCTGGGAACGATTTCAAACTTCGGGAGCGTGGTGGTCAATGGCGTGCATTACGAGACATCGACGGCAGTTTTTACCATTGACGATGCTCCTGGCAGTCAGAGTGACCTGAGCGTTGGCCAGGTTGTCTTCATTAGCGGAACGAGTGACGATGATTTCGCTACAGGCTCAGCCGATAGCGTTAGTTTTGATGACAATGTCGAAGGTCCGGTACAAAGTATTGACCTGACACTGGGGCAACTTGTGGTCCTTGGGCAGACGGTCATCGTCGGCCCCGATACCTCATTCGATGACAGCATCAGCCCGGCGTCGCTGAGTGGGCTGACGGTCGGTGACATTGTCGAAGTCAGTGGTTTTGTGGCTGCCAACGGCGATATTGCCGCCACCCGTATCGAGCTCAAACCGGCCGGCTCGCTATTTGAAGTGCACGGCGTGGTCAGCGGCCTGGATACCAACACATTGAAATTCTCGCTTAATGCGCTGGTCGTCGATTACAGTGCGGCAACCCTCGATGACTTCCCGGGCGGTGTGATTTCCGATGGTGATTTTGTTGAGGCGAAAGGGGATTCCCTCTCACCAGGCGGGGAGCTGCTTGCCACGAAAGTCGAATTCGAGACACCGGGTATTGCCGGCGCTCCAGATGCGCATGTAGAAGTCGAAGGCTTGATCACCCGCTTCGTTTCCGCGCAGGACTTCGATGTTGCCGGTATCCCGGTTAGTACCGATTCATCCACCGTATTTACCGGTGGTGTTGCCGGAGACCTGGGCCTCAATATCAAGGTTGAGGTTGAAGGGACCCTGGATGCCAACAGCAACGTGATACTTGCCGACAAGGTCGACATTCGGCGCGCCAAGATTATTCGCGTGACCGCACTCATCGATACAGTCGATAGCGCCGGCAACTCGCTCGTTATGCTGGGTATCACCTTCAATGTGGATGGCCTGACGCGTTTCGAGGACAAAAGCGGCGCCAATCTTGAACCACTGGTAATCGGTGACCTGAATACAGGTGACTATCTGGAAGTGCGCGGCAGCGAAATGCCGGTGGGTGGTGGCGAAATTCTTGTAGGAATCCTGGAACGCGAGGATGTGGATAGCGAAACGATTCTGCAGGGTTTTGTTGCCAGTGTCAGCGATCCGACCCTAACCATCCTCGGCGTCACCATCGAAACCAACGGCGCCACAGAGTTCCAGGATACCGACGATTCGGTAATCTCGGCAACGGAATTCTTCAATCGCGTACAGTCTGGCTCGCTGATCAAGGCAAAAGGCATCGAGTCGTCGGCGACCGCGATTGTGGCCAGCGAGGTGTCGTTCGAGCTTGAGATCTGAGCTGCAGCGATACTGGTCCGTAGTGATGACGCTCAGTATCCATTGACGCCAGGGTCATTGCATAGAGAATTACAGGCCGAAAAAAGCCCACTTTCTCTACTGCAATGACCCTGGCGACGACCGTTCGCAAGCCCGCTGTCATTGAATCGCCGGTTCTCCGGCCGCAGGTTTCCTGCCGCTCCCGAACTACAGGTCGATTTCCATCAACCTGTCTATTCTCAACTTGTAGCAGTATGCTCGGGCAGTCTGGAAAGACGGCAGGCTCATTCATTAGGGAGATGGATTCGATGAATGATGAATTGCGACAGATCTTGCAGAGCAGCCTGTTTGGCACCCTGGGGGCGATGTGGGTAGTCGGCGGGTTTGCCATCGTCTGGGAGATGTTTGCAGAGCACTGGGCTCCGGGCTGGTTTTCCCTGTTTGTCTGGGTCTGAGGCTGCTGGGCCGGCGCCTTGTATTTCAATATCAAGCGTTTTCTCGGCTAGAACTCAGCGCCGGCATACCGAACAGGCCGCAAGCTCAGGGCAGCGCAAGCCGGCCCACGTAGTTGGTGTCGGTGCCAAACCAGATTTCCCGGCTGTCCGGGTGGAAGTACATGTGACGTATGGTTCCCGCTCCGCTGGGGATGTCGACACTGCCGAAGAACTTTTCATTTTCCGGGTCGAAGCCAACCAGGCGATTGGGGCTGATACCGGTTTCTGCAATCCAGATATTGCCTTTGTCATCCAGCGCCGTGCCATAGGGGCGTGACTGTTGGCCCGACGGCAATTCCCATTCTGTAGTTTCCTGGCTTTTCGGCGAGTAACGGCCAAGAAAGCCACCGGCATAATCGACATACCAGATATTGCCGTTCGCCCCTATTTCCAGTCTGCGCGGACGAGTGGCTGACCTTGGCAAGGCAATTTCCGTCAGTTTCAAGGTCGCCGGATCGATCGTTGCCAGCTTGCTGGTTCCCAACAGCACGATCCAGGGCCGGTCTTGTGTATCCAGCTTGATGCCATACGGGCGTGCCCGCGGCGTTGGTACATCCACCAGGCGGACCTCCCCGGACTGGGTATCCAGATGCCCGATCAAGTTGCTTTGCTGCAGCGTGAACCAGATGTTGCCATCGCTGGCAAACACCATCGTGTGCGGATCACGGGCGGTCGTTGCCGGCATCGGATATTTCTTTATCTCTCCGTTGGCCGGATCGAGCCTGCCGATGTGTGCATTGCGGTTACCGGCATACCAGACGAAACCATCGCGATCGACGATCAGGTTGTGCGGGTGGGTTCCGCTCTCGACTTCGTAGCGCTTGAACTCACCGGTTTCGGGAACGAGATAAGCGATGTAATTGCCGCGCTGGCCACAAAACCAGACCCGGCCTTTAGCGTCGACATAAGGATCGCGCGGTACGCTGCCTTCCCATGGCACCAGCCATTCCCTGACGTCCAGCGGCTCGGCCGCTTGCCCTGCGTCGACAGCAAGCAGCATCGGGACAAGCAGCATCGAATGAAACAGGATTTTCATGTGGGTATTTCCAGTTTTACGATATCCAGGTTTCTGAACATCGCCGGCGTTACTAATGTTTTGCTCGGAGTTGCAGACCGAGTTCCGCAGCCAGTTTCTGCATTCGTGGATCATCGTAATATAAGTGCGCCGCTGGAAACCATGCGACCAACCAAGGGTACCAGGGCAATTTGCTTTCTTTTGCGATATTCAGCCAATGGAACATTTCCTCGTCGTTGCCGATAGCCGCGTTGATTAAAGTCAATGGCAAGGCGTTTCCCGGTTCTTTTTCCAGCGCGTCGGCAATTTTCTGCGCGTCCTCGAATCGCCCGGCAAGCGCGTATGAGTAACCGGGCGCCCATGACCAGAAATCGCTGTGCCGCAGTTTTTCATGTGCATCGATTGCCTTGTCAAATTCGCCGGTTTCTGCAAAGGTATTACCCAGCACCAGCAAGCCAACCGCATATTTGTCTCTGAGCTCAAGCGTCATATTTGCGTATTCAATTGCTTTTTCATACTTGCCGGCCTGTCTATACTGATCAGCGAGCCAGCCGATGTAAAAAGGCGAAAGCGGACCCAGTTCCCTGGTTTTTTCGCCGGCAGCCAGCGCTTCTTCGGTACGGCCCAGCAGTTCAAGCAACCAGGCGTAATGGTAATGGGCGCCAACCAGACTGGGGTTGAGCTCCACTGCGCGAACAAAGGAATCTTCAGCGTCTTGCCAGTTCCATTCGTAATAAAGATAGAACATGCCTATGGCCAGGTGTGCCTCGGCCAGCGTATCGTCAAGCTCCAACGCCTTTAACGCCGCATCCCTGGCCTGGGTGTATGCACCATCGACCGGGAAAGGGCTGTGGCCGAGTTTTCCATAGCCATATGCGAGGCCCGCATACGCGAGAGCGCTCGTGGGATTATTTTCGACCGCTTTGCTCAGTATGGCTAAACCGCGCCGATATCCGCGCCTGGTCTCCTTGTGCAGCTGAAACATCCCTTTTAGATAGTCGTCATAGGACACTGGATTGACTGTGCGGACTGTCGCCAATCTTTTTTCCTCATCCGGCGTCAATCGGACTTCGACTGCCCTGGCAATGGAGCGGGCCAGCTCGCCTTGTAGTGCAAGTATGCTGGTTAGCTCGCGCTCAAAGCTCTCTGACCAGACGTAGGCGCTGGTTGCTGCGCTAATCATTCGGACGATAATTCTTACCCTGCTTCCCTCCCGTGTAACTGACCCTTCAATCACGTTGTCGACGCCCAACGCTGCGCCAATGTCTTGAATAGACAAATCTTTTTTCAATCTGAGGATCGATGTTCTCGAAATAACCCTGAGCGATTGGATTTTCGATAAGCTGGTAATCAAGGCATCGTGCATGCCGGCTGAGAAATACTCCTGATTCGGGTCCCCGCTCAGGTTTTCCAATGGCAGCACAGCGATCGAGCTGCTCGCTGGCCCGGCAACGCCATGCATTAATCTGCTTTCAATGATTTGATCGCTCAAGTAAAAAACAACGAGGACGGAAGCTGCGGCAAGTACAGTCAAAATTGCGATATCGATTCGCTGCAGGGAAAGATCGGCGCTTGAATCGCCTGGGTCCGGTGCCGTTCGTACGACCCCGTGAGTCGTGATGTCGTAACGCCAGCTAAAAATCAGTGCCAGTGGAAGGCCGAGTAGAACACCCAGCCACACGAAACGAATAGCCGCCTCGGGGACATCTATCGCAGGAAACACTTCGCTGGCCACCTGTACGGTAACCCAGCCGGCCACGATGTAAATTGCCGCCATAGTAAACACCCGGCGACGTCGCAGCTCATGAATGAAATGTCGCACACGACCCATACCGCAAGTTTAGTGCATCTGACACTTATTGCAGCCTGCAACGAGAATGCCTGATTTCGAGCGCGGACTTCGATTGCGTCTAATTCACAGATCTGGTCTCAGGCCGACGCCAGCCGGGCTATCGCGGTGATATAGGTCTTGCGGATGTGTCTGCGGAACGACACCGGTTCCAAGCCGCATCTGTAGAACAAGGCTGCAAAGCTTTTTTCATTGAACAGGTTCAGATGCCACGGGGGCCACAGGTAGCGCCAGTCCTTGCCCGCGCGGCGCGCCTTGAAATGGCTGCTGCAGGGTGTCTCGAGCATGATGCAGCCGCCCGGTCGCAACAAGGCCGTGGCGGCGCCGAGGAATGCGACTGGGTCGAGGACGTGCTCGATGACCTGGCGCGAAACGATGACATCGAAGCGCGTATCCGCGAAATCCACTTCCAGGAACATCTGGTTGTGAACTGCAAAACCCAGGTTGCGCGTGTACTCGGCCTCGCCGTCGCCCGGTTCCACGCCGGCAATGCGGGTAAAGCCGGCCAACCTGGCGCCGCGCAGAAAGTCTCCCGGGCCACAGCCAATTTCAAGCAGACTGTCTCCTGAAACCAGGCGCCGGAGTTTTTTCGCCCGCAGGCTGAGGCGCCACGCGCGTGTCGGTCTATTCCGGTGTCTGTAGGTCTGCCCCGCGGGGACGGACCATTCGTCGCGATACAGCGCTGCAAGTTCCTCTGCATCCGGTACCGGGCTCGTGTATAGCAATGTGCACTCAGCGCAACGAAAAATCTTGTACTCGCCACGATCCGTATACCAGTCACCGGATCCCCGGCAAACGGGGCACTGTTTGAGCTCTAGCAAGAAGGATTCCTCATATCTACCGCTTACTGTTGCCGGTCGATGCCCTGATCGAGATTCTGCAAATAGCGCAAATCGCCGCCGCCCGGTTGCTCAATCGGGTGCATTGGATTACCGGGTTTGCCGTTCCTAGCGTACGATGATCCTGTTTTCCAGCCACGGCGACTTCGGCATCAGGCCGTCAACCGCGTCCAGCGTAAAGGTTTCGGGCCCCGACAAAGCCAGTTTTTGTGCCAGGCCGGATGGTGTCGGGCAGCTTTGCGTGTCGCGAAAATTCAGCGCCGCGGCGAAGCGCCCTTCCGTGGCATCGCCGAGTGCGGCGGTGAAGTCATCGGCGACCGAACAGCCCGTCACCAGCGCCCCGACAGTCCCGGTAGAGTTGGCCGGCGAGAAACCATCGGTGTAGTCGCCAAAGTTTTTCGCATTGAGACCCTGAAACTGAATCGAGAAATAGGTCGTTCCGCAATTGTCGAATGGGAAAAATCCGAAGGGCTTGCCGCAGGTCGTCGAGCCAATCTGGATGACTTCGACATCGACGCCTTGCAGGCTGTTGATAATCGATTCGCTCGCCGAACAGGTGTTGGGTCCGGTCAACAGAAAAACTCGAGGCAAATTGAGTGCCGGCAAGGCCTGGCCGAATGGCGTGTTGCCAAAGCCCTGGCTGGTTGAGTGGAAAGGAATCGGGGTAAGCGACTGACCGGTAACCGGGTTGGTCACCGGGTGTTTGTCGCTGAAAACGATTTTCTCAAAGGTCTGGCCGGCGGTTGGTACCGGACCTGCAATCATGAACGCCAGCTCGCTGGCGATATCCAGGAAGCCGCCGCCGTTATAACGCAGATCGATGACCAGGTCGACGATGTTTGCGGCCTGCAAGAAGTTGATCGCATCGATCAAACCCTGTTCCGCCGTCGCGATGTGGTCATTGAACAGCATGTACCCGACTTTACCGGTTATCGTCGATATGGGCCTGACGTTTTGCACCGGCGTTGACACGATATCGGCGGACACCATCGAAAATGTACGACTGCTTGGCGCGCCAATATCCAGCACCGTAAAGGAATGGGTTTCGCCGGCAGCGGCGGGAAACAGGCCGGCATTCAATATGTCGATGCCGGCGCTCGTGTTGTCATTGACCAGGTCTATGCCATCGACCGCCAGCAACATCGTGCCGCGGGCAAGGCTGGCCGGGGCCGCTGTGGCCGGCGTGCCCGGATCGAGATAGGCGACCACAACATTTCGGGGCGGGACCGAGGAGATGAACGACAGATTCATGCCGTATCCAGCACTCACGCCTCCCTGCGACAATGCCAGCCACTCATCCGTCGCAAAGGTAAAATGAAACTGGTCCTTGGCGGTGCCGGATGCTGTCGTCGCGAAGGTCTTGAGCACGTCAAAATAGTCCAGTGTCTGAAAGCCGGACGGGTCCTGGTCGGTGATCTCGGCATACCACAGGTACAGCTCATCGCTCCACGATCGCAGCCAGTTATTTTCCGACAGCGTCGAGCCTTGCACATCCGGAAATGGCCGACCGTTCGCGTCCACGCCACTCCGCGGCGCCGCGCATTGTGCGGCAAAGCTATCGAATGGCAAAAAGACGCCTGCTACCCAGCCACTTATCGGCGGGGGAAAGCCGCCACCGCCGCCGCCGCCACAGTTCGCTATGAATACCGCGCCAAGCACAACGGCGAGGCGAAAAAAATGTTGACGGTTATTGTCGTTCATGGCGTGCCTCAGGAACGTAGCCGAGAATCTGATTTGACCAGCGCTCATGGTATGGGTTTGGTTGGGCTGTTAGTGTGTCAGCTGTCTGTCTACATCGACAAAGTACCATAGCAAGGAAATTTTTGGCCAAAAACGGTGCCCGCGTGCGTATCTATGCAATGACTAATGATTCCGATCAGGGCAGGCTGGCCGATTTACTCGGTTTTGTAACCGACATGACGACGGTTATCGCGGCCATCAGCTTTTCTCTGGGTCTGTGGCTAAGCTTGTCCGCCGGCATTCTCGGGCTGCCGCTGCTTCTCCTCCTGGTCCCCTGGTTTGCCAAGTATCTGTTTGTCATTTTGAGCTTCGCCGCCCTGGGCCGGCCGGATGTGCCCGTGTTGTCCGAGGAGTTGATAAACCCGGCCCAGGTTCGGCCCCTGTTCATTCTTTTTCTTATCCTGAGTTTTGGCGCAGCATACTGGTCGGCAACGAGAGTTAGCGCAGGAGCAGAAAACGCAGTACTCCTGTCGGCAATTTTTCTGCTACCGGCGATGATCAGCGTTGTCGTCATCTCGGACAATCCGTTTCGCTCACTGAATCCGGTCAACCTTGCCGGGCTGATCTGGTCGCTGCGGCTGAACTATGTCGGGGTTGCCATTGCCCTTGGTTTGCTGCCGGCCATGCTACGCGGGTTTACGGCATTGCATTTGCCGACGCCGATTGTCATTTTCGTCTTGCTTTACTGGCTGCTCATCGTATTCCGTTTCCTCGGTCACGGTCTTTATCTGAACAGGGCGGAGCTGGGCTTGCAGGTGATAAATGCACCGGAGATCGCCGAGGCCAGGACGGAGCGAGTCGCGACAACGGCGCACAAAGCGTGCCTGGATGAAGTGCATCTGTATGCTTCGGCCGGCCATCACGATCGGGCATATCAGACCGTCTGTGAGCACATACACCGACAAACCGACCCGGCTGCGACCGAGGCCTGGTTTCTCGAACGGTTGCTGGCCTGGGAAAATACCCGGGTCGGCGTCAGGCTTGCGCGGCGTGCGGTGTCCCGGCTGTTGGCGGCCAACGATGCCGCCACGGCCTGGCGCTGGTGTGAGCGTTGCCTGCGTATAGCCCCGGGTTTCAGCGTCAAAAGTTCAGGCGAAGCCCTGACCCTGGCAATTTTTGCACGCCAGGCTGGCCGGAAAAAGCTGGCATATGCGGTCCTGCAACCGTTCACGCACGAGACCGGCGAAGATTTTCTGGCGCGGGATGGCATGCTACTGGCGCTAAAAATTGACACCGAAGACCCGGCGATGCTCGCCGAAGCCAAACGCCTGGCACAGATGATCGCCCGTCGCCTGGGCGACCAGTTGCAAGGCGACGACCTGGCGCTGGTCAGGACAATGCGGGATGTGGCTGCCGCCGACCCCTAGCAAGCGCTGGGTTTCAGGCACTTTGGCCGCAACAGGCTGTCCCAGATGACAGGGAAAAAATGTCGCAGGTGTCGCGGAGACGACCATGCACCAACCACGATCATGGATTCATAAGGCCAGCGTGGTGCTGTGCGGATCGTTTTTGGTCGTAAGATGCGGCAGCGATTTTCAACCGGTACCGACACTCCCGCCACCGCCGCCTGCGGCCCAGGCCATACTCGATCTCAACGGGCTGTCGGTCGCCAACGGGTTGATCCGTGTTTCCGGCGCGGAATCGACCGGCGCATTTGGCGTGTCGGTCGCCGGTGGTTTCGATTGCGATAACGACGGATTCCTCGATTACGCCAGGTCAGAGATGCTTGCTTCCCCGTTTTCCAGGGCAAATGCCGGGCAGGTTCGTCTGATATTCGGCGACGGCCAAATCAACCAAAGCATTAATACCGCAGTTCCGAACGCCAATATCCTGACAATCGCCGGTTCGGCGCCCAACGAAGTGACCGGCAGCGAGATCTGGATGGACGATGTGACCGGCGATGGTCTCTGTGATCTGCTGATCGCCCGGCAGAATTTCAAGGAACCTGCATCGGGAAGAATTGGCGCGGGCGCGCTGACGATATTGGTCGGCAACAGTACTTTGCGCGATCTCGCCGCCAACGGCGTGATCCTGGACCTTGCCGCCCCACCCCCCAATGTCACCTTGTTTACCCTGGTCGGTGCGGCGGAACTCGATCGCCTTGGCATGTGGGTGCGCACCGGTGACGTAACCGGCGACGGGATTGCCGATATCCTCGTCGGCGCAGACCAGGAAGACAATGCGAGCGAATCGAACCGCGGCGCCGCCTATCTGATCCGCGGAGGCGTTCACCTGGATGCCAACCTGACCGTCGATCTGGCCGGGTTTGGCGCAACCGCGCTGGCCGGACATATCGCGAAAATTACGCCACCGCCGGGGTCGGCCGATTATCACTTTGGCGCAACCGTCGCCCTGGCCGATCTGGACAACAACGGGCGCAGCGAAGTCTTGATTGCGGCCGCATTATCGCGGATTGGCGGCAGTTTGCTGGCCGATGGGGCGCCGAACAACTCTGCAATCCGCAATGGCGGGAATCCGGGCGGCAGCTTGTTCATCGTCTGGGACGATAACTTTCCACTCGGTACGAATTGGGCCAGCGGTTTCAGTTTTTCCGTGGCCAGCGCGCCTGGCAGCACCACGCGTATAGACGGTGGCAGCGTGCCGAATTTATTTACCAACGAGCGCTTCGGCGAGGAGTTACTGGGTGGTCTCGATTATGACGCGGATGGGACCGCGGACTTGTTCGTTGGCGATATTACCGGTGTTTCCCGCGCCAGCCGGGTCAGGGCCGGCGTGGGGCATGTGTTTTTTTCCGCAGCGCTGCTGAAAAATCAGCATTTCTCGATGAGCACGGGTCCGGCCGGTGTGCGGACCACGACGATACTCGGGCCTGCCGGCTCCATATCCGGCGATACCTCCCTGCATGGGGACATCGATGGCGATGGTGTTGCCGACCTGGCAATAGCGAGTCCTCTGGAAAACCCGCTGGGCAGGGTGCAGGCTGGCGTCGTGCATATTTTGTGGGGGCAAGCGGGGCCGTGGCCCACGGTCATCGATTTGCAGAATGACCGGCAACCCGATCCGGCGGTGTTCGCGATCACCGATATTTTTGGCGCGAATGGGGAACGCTCGGTCGACGATACCGGCGACACGTTGATGTACAGTGCCGCCGCCGCGGATATGGATCGGGACGGCAAGATCGACCTGATCATTAACGAAATGCGCGGCAACGGCGTGTCACCGGCGGCGCTCGATGTTGGCAACCTGCTGATTATCAGTGGTGAAATCGTGCCTCGCAATTAGGGAAGCTCTGAGCTATTCATGGACTCGTATCTTGCACTCAAAATATCCAGCTTCCGCATTGCAAATCTTCGCAATAGCCAGCTATTAGGTGCGCTTCGCGCCTTGAATCCGAACATTTTGGACTACAATCTACTGCGCCCATGAATAGATCAGAGCTTCCTTAGTGTAGAACTCGGGCCTCTCCACGTTTGCGCGGATCCGATGCCACCCGGTAGCTGTCGCCATCCCGCCAGACGATCTGGAGGTCGCCATAGTCCCATCTATGCGGCCTGGTCCGGTAACCCTTCTCGATCAGACCTTTTATGGTCTGATCAGACAATGGCCGGCTCCGGCTATAAGTCACCAGGTCAGGTGGCAGCAACTGGTGGTGAAACCGGCTGGCGCCAGCGGCTTCTTCGGGTGTCATGCCAAAGTCGAGAATATTGACGATCGCCTGAAACACAGTGGTAAATATCGTCGACCCGCCCGGTGTCCCCAACACCATGCTGATTTCGCCGTCTTGCAAAAGGATCGTCGGCGACATCGACGACAACATCCGTTTACCGGGCTGGATTTTATTCGCTGTTTTTCCGACGACACCGTAGATGTTTGGAGCACCGGGTTTGGCGCTGAAATCGTCCATTTCGTTGTTGAGCACGAATCCGGCGCCTTCGACGATCACGCCGCTGCCGAAGATGCTGTTTAACGTGTAGGTGTTGGAAACCGCGTTGCCGTCTTTATCCGCGATGGAAAAATGGGTGGTATGGGGTGACTCCAGCCCGGGCGGCACACTGTCGATCGAAGAAATTGCATCCCTGTCAACTTCCGCGGCGCGCGCTTCGATATAGTCATCGGCGATCAGCTTGCCAATCGGTACAACGACGAAATCGGGGTCGCCAAAATATTCCGCCCGGTCCGCGAAAACCCTTTTTTCCATTTCGGCAATCAAGTGCACATATTGTGCAGAGTTATGCGCGAGCCCATCGAATTCTCCGGCCAGGTAGTCTTTCATCTTGAGCAACTGGATGATCGCGAATCCACCCGAACTCGGTGGCGGCGCCGACAGCAACTGGTAGTCACGCCACGACGCTTTGAGTGGTTCCCGCCAGACCGGCCGATACTCGATCAAGTCATCCATGCTGATTAATCCGCCGCCGCGTTGCATTTCATCGACGATATAGACGGCGGTTTCGCCCTGGTAAAAACCCGCACGGCCATTCGCCGCGATTCGCCTGAGAGTCTCCGCCAGCTCGGGTTGCGAAAACACGGCCCCGGCCTCCAGTTTGCCGAAATACCGATCGAAATTGGTTTTTCCCGCGTAGGTTTTTCGCTTTCTCTTTGTCCGTGCCGCCAACATTTTGTCTGCCACAAAACCGTTTTCCGCCAGGTCGATCGCCGGCGCAAGTAATTCAGCCCACGCCATGCTGCCAAATCGCTGGTGTGCGGCCCACATGCCGGCCACGGTACCCGGTACGCCGGTGGCCCTGTGACCGACACGGCTCAAGCCCGGAACGACATCGCCATTTTCATCCAGATACATATCGCGGCTGGCGGCGGCCGGCGCGACTTCCCGGTAATCCAGGAAATAAGATTGACCATCCACATAGATCAGCATGAAGCCGCCGCCGCCGATGTTGCCGGCCTCCGGATAGGTCACGGCGAGCGAAAAGGCCGTGGCGATCGCCGCATCGACTGCGTTTCCGCCGGCGCGCAGCACGAGTTCGGCAACGTCGGCCCCATATCGGTCCGGCATGGCAAACGCCGCCGGGCTGACGGGCGTTACGGAAGAAGTCTGATCCGCCGGCGCGCAGGCGGCCAACAGCACACAGCAGAAAACCGTCAGCGAAACGAAACCACGAACCCACATCGAAGGCATCCTTTTTTCCTGGGGAATACGAATCACGAGTGGCTTATTCTGAAGAAAGTTCTCGCCAATAGCTACTGTTGCCAGCCGTTCTTCCGGGCTGGTCAACGCAGGTCTTGACGGGCCAATTGAACGCCTCGAGAGCCATCAGGATTTTGATTCGAAGACGATAACATTGCCATGACTCGGTACTCGCGAACCCGTATCCCTGCAAAAAATGTGATGCAAGTCACTGATTCTCAATGGCAACGAATTAGTATTGTCGTTTAATTATTATGTAATCTCGTGATACCAGGTATCAGGATGGAATCATGACTTCAGACCCGAAAGGCGAATCGCCCGATAATCCGGACCAGAAGCGGCCTGGCGATAACGTGGAAGACGAGAAAAATCGCAACGTTTGGGATGGCACGATCAGAACACTCAAGTTGTCGATCATGAAGACCGGAATTTTCGGCGGGGCGCAGGTACAAAAAGCGCTGCAGAAGCAGGGAGACGAAGGCAGAGGTGATGCAAGCGTCGACTCGTCTGAGGAACTCGATCTCAGCGCGAGCGAGATTGGATCCGATCCTTATGATTCGTCTTACAAAAAGTAACCAGGCGTGTTCTGTTTCTTGAACTCGGCGTTTATTGCCTTGGTGAGATAGGCGGGCCAAGCGCCTAACTTAGTCCAGCGCTTCCAGCGCCATCAGGATTTCATAACGAAGACGATCAATTGTCGAATCGATCCGGGCGATACTGGCTTTGGGGTCCCCCAGGTTTCCCGATTCCTCCTTCCAGGCTTGGCCAAGTTCCGTGGCGGCCTCCTGCACCCTGTGCGACATTACCATGCTCAGGTCTTGCAGGCCAAGAACCACGGCCCAGCCTTTTTTTTCGCTGCCGAAAGTGGTGTTGGGCGAATAATGCCCAAGAAAGACAGCTTCATGCAGATTGGTCATCGCGATTATCATTTCAAAGCCGGCGGCGCGAACGTTTCGGTTGGCCTCGGTTTGTTCGTTGCGCCAGGTGTTGTAGCCGAGACTGGCAAGGGCGACAAAAAAACTGACCAGCGCAACGGAGTATCGTTGCAACTGGGTCTTGACCCATTGTTTGGTATAAACGGACATCGCCAAAAGCCTTGTATTACGCTGTTGGTATTATAGACCGTATCAGTCCGCCGATTGTTTCAACCGTCAATAATACGGCCATCCGGGTTGGCGGTTTGACACCCCTAGGCCGCGGTATGGACGCTTGCCGTGTCGGTTTCTATGCCGGCGTAATAAATGTAGATATTTTCCTCGACGGTCAGCAAATCGATATATTTGGGGTGTACGAACAAGGTCTCACGGCCGGATTTGCTTTCCTTGAGAACCCCGATTTCACAAAGCTGTTTGAGATAAACCGATGCCGTCTGGCGTTTGGCGATCCCTGCATCGACCAGGTTGCCGATCCGGCAATAGGGCTGTTTGAACAGCAACTCATTCAGTTCCCAGGAATATATTCTCGGTAACTTTTTTTGAATAAATAAACTCGTGTGTTGCATCAATTCGCGAATCGATTTGATTTTCTCGGTCGTCCACAAACAGGTTTCTTCGACGGCTTCAATAACGAATTCCACCCACGGTTCCCAGGCTTGTTTGGTGGTTATTTCGAGCAGCAGGCGATAATAATCTTTCCTGTGGCGAATGATGTAGCGGCTTAGGTAAAGAATCGGTGAATCGAGCAATCCCTGTTCGACCAGGAAAAGGATATTCAGAATCCGGCCGGTTCGGCCGTTACCGTCATTGAATGGATGAATGGCTTCAAACTGGTAATGCTGGATCGCCATTTTTACCAGTGGGTCCATATCCGATTTATCACGCAGAAATTTTTCCCAGTTGGCGAGTTTCTCCGCTAGCAACTTTTTTCCTTCGGGTGGCGTGTAGATGATTTTTCCACTGGCGCTGCTCTTGAGATTTGTTCCCTTGCTATCGCGGATGTCCAGTTTCCTGTCATTTTTGATGGTTCGGCAAAGACCGATCGCCGTCTTTACCGTAAGTGAACCCAATTGCACGGCGCGGCTGCCTTCATATAATGCTCGCCGATAACGCAAAGCCTCTTTTGTCGCCGGGTCCGCCTTGTCTTCCGCGACGTCGGCGAATTCAAAAAGCTTGTCCGTGGTGGTTACGATATTTTCGATTTCCGAACTCGCGCGGGCTTCCATCAGCGGTAGCGCATTGACCAGGACCGCCGCATTGGGGATCAACTCGGCCGCCTGTTTCAGTTCGGCGAGAGCGACGCGCGCCGAAATACATTTTTTCAAAATCGTGGATGTTTCGATTTCGCCAGCGGCCGGCGGCAACATCGGCAGGTCGTTGTATGGGGTTTGAGGGTCAAATCTGGCCATGGCAAAACACTCCTTGTAGCGCCGGTTCCGGTCTGTCGAAGCCATCGACAGGATTATTCAATGTGTCGAAAAATTCCCCTTTTTTCGACATTTACTCACAACATGTCGATGGAAAAAACATGTAAATTAGATATGTCGATTTTAAATAGGATTTTCGACATGTTTTAAGTATACGTCGATGAAATGGACAGATCAAGCAAACCTGTCGATTTCCTTCAATTTTTTCGACATATGTCACAGAAATGTCGATTCGCTGCACATTGGCAAATAAAAACCATAAAAACCAAGCACTTAGATATTTTTAAATCATCGGCCGCGATTATGTTAAATAATTGTGCCGCTACCGCGATGCAGCCCTGCGGTCCTGGTATTTTTCGATGGCGCTCGAGCCTGGCTTCTGCTTTGTTATGATCGATTTCCCGCATTTTGGTTTTCGTATACGCCCGCAGGCCGGGATGCTGGCTTGTTTCCCATCGGACCATCGATACCTGCACGCGGCGAAACCGACGCTGTCCGGTACCCGATATGTACTGGTCGGCTGGGCTGCCGCGAAAGGAACTCAACGGGTCAACGATCGGCCGCCAAAGCGCGCGGTCAGGCTGAACGAATAAGGCAACCGAACTTCGGCTTGTTATCCCCGCGTGCGTACCTATTCCAGCGTGGCGATATAAGCGGTGACGTCCAGGACCTGCTCATCGGTGGCCAGGATCATGGCCATCGGCCGCATTTGCGCGCCATAAATATCTTTGGGGTCGGTGCCCCGTACGCCGGTCTTGAAATTCTCGAGCTGACGTTTGATGTACCAGTCGTACTGTCCGGACAGACGCGGCGCATTCAAAGAAACGTTGCCTTCCCCGTTGGCCCCATGGCAGGCTACGCAAACCACAAACGCCTTTTTGCCGGCATCGGCATTGCCCTCGATCGTGGTTGCCAGTTCGGGAACAGGCAAAGTCGCGACATATGCCGCAACATCGATGACTGCCTGTTCGTCCACCAGGGTCAGCGCCATCGGGCGCATTTGCGCGCCAAAGATATCGTCTGCGTGCGCGCCGCGCACCCCTGCCCGGAAATTATTCAGTTGGCGAATGACATACCATTCGTCCTGACCGCCGGTCGCGGGTGCGTTCAGCACTGCGTTGCCCTCGCCATTCGCACCATGGCAAGCCATGCAGACCGTAAACAAAACCTTTCCTTTTTCGGCGTCGCCATCGGCGGCGTACGCAGCCGTCGTGCTGCTAAGCACAATGGTGAAGATCAACAAAATTCCCGGTAGTTTTTTCATGATGTCCCCGCTTTTGGCATGCAGATTTGGGACACAAGCTACCTAACTCTCTGTTTTTCTTCAAGCATTTTGCGAGCTGCTTTCCCGGCGCTGGCTTTGCGCGGCGGTTTTGGAATCGCATGCTACACTCGGCCGCATAACGGGAGCATCTTGCAACAGGGATCGTGGAAGTCACCTTACTTTTTTGCAACCAGGCCAGCGTTGAGCCTGACGGGAAGCTAAGTCTTCAAGGCGTGTTGAGCGAGTTGTATGCCCCGGCGTTTCCCGCCAGGCAGGAACGGTTGTTTTTGGCTGGAATCATAGAGTGGCAAAGGGCTGACGAGGGGAAAAAAGAATTCCTGATACACCTGAAAGACCCGGATGGGCTGGCTATTTTTACCATTGAAGGCCATACCGATGTGGACAGCAGACCGGCAACCCGGGCACCGGCGGTGACGCAACTGGTGTTGCCGATGGAAAAACTGGTATTTGAGGCGGCGGGCGAATACCAGGTGGAAATCACGATCGCCGGCCAGCAGTTCAATGGCCCAAAAATGTATTTAATGAAATCCGAAAAGGCAGGTTTGTAGTTTGTAAAAGCAATAGGCACAATCCGCAACGCGAAGAGAAATATAACAATGTCAATTTCTGTTCTGGAAGCCCTGGCTCATTTTAAAAAACCGGTTTTGGTTCTCTTCGCCGGGTTGGCCGGTTTTGTCGGGGGAATCTGGGTAAACGGTACATATTTTGGCGACGCCAGCCCGGTTCAGCCCATCGAATTCAGCCATCGAATCCATGCCGGGGAAAATGAAATTCCCTGTCAATATTGTCATGTCTATGCCGCCCGCACGCCGGTGGCCGGCGTGCCATCGGTGGAAAAATGCATGGGTTGCCACCGCTCGGTCGCCATCGACAAACCCGAGATTATCAAGGTTGCGCAATATTATGCCGACCACGAGCCTATACCCTGGATCAAAGTCTATGATGTTCCCGATTTTGTACATTTCACGCACAAACGACATATCCAGGCCGGCCTGGAATGCCGGGAATGTCACGGCCCCGTGGCTACCATGGATCGAATTACCCGGCAGCAACCACTGCGCATGCCGTGGTGCGTCGATTGCCACACGAAAAAAGAGGTTGTAAACGGGCGCGATTGCTGGACCTGCCATAAGTAACGGCAGCAGATGCCGCGAAACTCGAGGGCGAGATGAGTAACAAGATTAATCGTCGGGATTTTCTGAAGTTTGTCGGCGCCGGAACAATCGGTGCAGGGGCTGGTTTTCTCGCTGCCGATGTTTCGAAGATGTCGACCGAGTTCCTGATCCCGCAGGTCAATCTGCCGGAAGATTATTCACCTGGAATCGCAACCTGGTACAACACGGTCTGCACCCTGTGTTCCGCTGGTTGTGGAATTTCGGTCAGGATCCGGGAAGGGCGGGCCAAAAAAATTGAGGGCAACCGGTCTCACCCGGTCAACCAGGGAAAGCTGTGTGCGGTGGGGCAGGCTGGTTTGAACGTGCTGTATAACCCGGACCGGATAAAAACCCCGTTGCTCAGGGATGGCGAACGCGGCAGCGGCAGTTTCAGACCGATCGGCTGGGACGAGGCGCTGACCACCATCTCCGGTGTCCTGGGTACGCTGAAAATTCAGAAAAAAGCCAACAACGCCTATTTGCTCAGTGGTGCGGTGAGCGGTCATTTGAATGACCTGTTTGCCCTGTTCATGGATCAGTTGGGTTCGCAAAACTATCTGCAGCATGAGTTTTCATACCCGGCGAGCCTGTATGCGGCAAACAAGGCTTGTTTCGACGAAGATGTCTTGCCTTATTACGATATTCGTAACAGCAAATACCTGCTTTCTTTTGGCGCGGATTACCTGGGTGCGTGGTTGTCGCCGGTTCACCACGGCGTTTCATACGGGCACTTGCGGCAGGGAACCGGGCAGCGTGGCCGCTGTGTGCAGATCGAGCCGCGGATGTCGCTGTCGGGCGCAAATGCCGACGAGTGGATAGCAGCCCGGCCTGGCAGCGAGGGTATGCTTGCCCTGGCGATGGCGCATTCCATCGTCGAACAAGGCTTGTATGCAGGCGCGGATGCCGGTGACTGGCAGCAGGCGCTCGCGGCTTATTCGCCGGCCAGCGTTGCCGGACCCAGTGGAATATCCGCCGCTCGCATCGTACGAATTGCGACAGAGTTTGCTGCGGCCAGCCCCAGCCTGGCCATCGGCGGCGGCGCCGCCGGCGCATCGACAAATGGTACGGCCAACCTGGTTGCGGTCAACGTGCTCAATTTTATCGGCGGCAATATCGGCGAAGCTGGCGGGATATTGTTTAACCCGGCCAGCACTTTCTCCATTGACGCTCCGCGGCCGCGCGCCGGCTATCAAGAGATGCTGAAATTGTTTGCCTCACTGAGTGGCGATGACGCCGAGGTGCTGATTCTGCACGATACGAATCCGGTCTTTACCCTGCCTTCCTCCGCGAATGTTGCAGCTGCGGTGATGGCGGTTCCGTATGTTATTGGCATGTCGAGTTTCATGGACGAAACGATGGCGCTGGCCGATATCATCCTGCCGCTGGATACCTATCTGGAAGTCTGGGGTGACAGCATCCCCGACCCCGGCGTCGGCTTTGCGGTCGCCTCTATCGCCCAGCCGGTCGTCAAGAGACTCTACGATACGCGGTCGGCCGGCGACATCATTCTCGCGCTGGCGCACCAGATCGGCGGTGAGTTGCCCGCCAACATGCCGTGGACGTCGATGGAAAATTACATCATGGAAATGTGGCGAGCGGTCTATCAGGGAAAAAGCAACGACAGCAGCGACCACGGATTCAGAAAATTCTGGTTGAGCATCCTGGAATCAGGGGTTTGGGGTGAGCGGTCCCCGCAACAGGCCCGTCCGCGCCAGGCCATGAGCCAGGCGATGTTGTCGGCAGTACATATGACGCAGCCTTCTTTTGCCGGCAATGAGAGTGAGTATCGCTTCGTGATGCAGCCCTATTTGAGTCTGGCCTTTCAGGATGGGCGCGGCGCCAATTTGCCCTGGCTGCAGGAACTTCCTGATCCGCTGACCAGTGTGGTCTACAACTCCTGGGTCGAATTGAACCCAAAAACAGCCGCCGAGCTTGCCATCCACGAAGGCGACGTACTGCTGATCGAGTCCACGGTCGGCAGTCTCGAAGCGCCGGCTTTTATCTATCAGGCGATTCGACCGGATGTGGTGGCCATGCCGATCGGGCAAGGCCATGGCAACTACGGCCGTTACGCGAGCGGCCGCGGATCGAACCCGATTGAAATTCTGGCGCCTGAAACCGATATCGACAGCGGCGGACTGGCCTGGTCGGCAACCCGCGTGAAAATTTCGAAAACCGGCAGGCGGGTCCACGTTATCAAGACCGATGGTACGACGCGTGACCTGGGGCGCAATATTCTGGGGCCCGGACATGGTCATGCCTGATCGCAGGAGACGTAAATGAGTACAGTTTTGGAAAAATTCAAAAAGTACAGAAAGCCAGGCTACTACGACAAGTTCGATTACCACTGGACCATGTCGATTGACCTGGATCGCTGTACGGGTTGCGAAGCCTGCGTGGTCGCCTGCCAGGCGGAAAACAATTTGCCCATCGTCGGTGAGCAACAGTTTGCGATGCGCCGGGAAATGAAATGGATCAGGATCGAGCGTTACTGGGAGGGTGAGTACCCGAATATCAAGCTGCAATTCATCCCGATGCTTTGCCAGCAATGCGATCAGGCGCCATGTGAAATAGCCTGTCCGGTTTTTGCGACTTATCACAACCAGGACGGACTCAATACGCAGGTCTACAACCGCTGTATCGGCACCCGGACCTGTGCCGTTTATTGCCCTTATGAAGTACGTTTCTTCAACTGGTTCACCTATGAGTGGGATGAGCCGCTGGAGCAGCAGCTGAACCCGGATGTCACGGTCCGCGAAAAAGGGGTGATGGAGAAATGCACCTTTTGTATTCAGCGTATACGCCAGGCCAAGGACGCAGCGAAAGATGATGGCCGTCGCCGGGTTCGTGATGGTGAAGTAACGCCGGCCTGTGTGCAAAGCTGCCCGACAGAGGCCATGGTTTTTGGCGATCTCAACGACCCGGACAGCCGGGTCTCGAAAATGGCCAGGAACCCCCGTGGCTACCATGTCCTGGAGGAGTTGAATACGACGCCGTCTATCGTTTACCTGAAGCGAGTCCACACAGATGGCTGATTACATCGAACCGACCTATGCCGAGGTCAACAAGGATGTGCTGCGGGCGATGATGGAGACCGGTCCGAAGTACTGGGCAACGCTTGGTACTTCGATCACGGTGGCCGCCGTCTGTTTTTTCATTCCCTGGTTTTATCAGCTGGAGGTGGGCGTCGGCGCCGCCGGGATGAATCGCAGCGCGGTCTGGGGGACCTACCTGTCCAACTTTATTTTCTGGATCGGGCTGAGTCACTCGGGCACCTTGCTGTCGGCGGTGTTGCATATCACCAACAGTTCCTGGCGCAAGGCGATTTATCGCAGTGCCGAAGCCATGACCCTTTTCTCGCTGATTACTGCGGCGCTTTTTGTCATGGTGCATCTGGGCCGGGTCTGGTTCGTGCACTGGACTATCCCGGTGCCGAACCAAATGGGTTTATGGCCGAATTTCCGCTCGCCGCTGATGTTTGATGTCATGGCGATCGCCACTTACCTGACGGCCAGTTCGATTTTTATTTACATGGGCTCGGTACCCGATTTTGCCGCGGTACGCGATGCAAGTAGCGGGTTGCGGCGCAAGCTTTATACGATATTTTCCTTCGGCTGGAGGGGCACGGCAAGGGAGTGGCACACGCTGGGCTGGGCCTATACTTTTTTCGCGGTGCTGGTTATTCCGCTGGCCGTATCGGTACACAGTATCGTGTCCTGGGACTTCGCGATGTCGCTCGTGCCCGGCCTGCACCACACCGTCTTCGCACCCTATTTTGTGACCGGGGCGATTTTCTCGGGTACCGCGGGCATCGTCACGGTCATGTTCCTGCTGCGCAAATACATGAATTTCGAGCGCTACATTCGGGAAATTCACCTGGTCAACCTGGGGAAGCTCCTGGTCCTCCTGTCGCTGATCTGGACTTATATCAACATCATGGAAGTGTTTACGACCTGGTTTAGCGGCAGTTCTTACGAACTGGAAGCGCTCGAATGGCGGCTGACCGGTTTTTACGCGCCGATGTTCTGGGAAATGATCCTGTTTTGTGCCGTCGTTCCGTTGCTGATTTTGTTCAAGAGAATCCGGACCTCGTGGAAGTCTATGCTGATAATCTCGATCCTGATCAACATCGGCATGATCAGTGAAAGGTTCATCATCGTCGCGACTTCGCAGCCGCGGAAGTTCCTGCCCAACGCATTCGGCTTCTATTTCCCGTCGATCGTCGAAATTTCGATCACCATCGGTTCCTTCGCAGTTTTCACAACCTTGTTCCTGATATTCGTCAAGTGGGTGCCGGCCGTGTCCCTGTACGAGGTCAAGGAAACGCTAAAACCATTGCGGAGGTCGAGTTGAAATGAGCACTAATGTAATGGGTATTTTTCAGTTCGAGGACGAATTCATCGGCGCATTGCGCAGGCTCAAGGAATCTGGTTTCGATGGCTTGACGGCGATGTCGCCGATACCGCTGCATGAGGCCGAACATATTCTTGGTTTTGACAAGTCACCGGTCCGGCGCTTTACGCTGGCCGGGACTTTGCTGGGCGCGGCCGGGGGCTTTGCGTTGAGTGTCGCGACGGCATTGACATTTATCCTGCCCACGTCGGGACGCCCGATCATCACAATACCGCCATACCTGATCATCAGCTACGAGATGGCCATCCTGTTCGGCGTGCTGTTTACCTTGTTCGGTTTTCATGTCGTTTCCGGATTGCCCGCCTGGCGCGACAAGATTTATCGTCCGGTGTCCAACGTGGACCGGTTTACGCTGGTCGTCGAATGCGCCGACGGTGAAAACAGCAAGCTGGCGGAAAATATCATTCTTGAATCCGGCGCCGAGGAAGTGAGCCGGGTGGAGGGGGACCGATGAAGCGGCCGGCAGCTCTTCTGTGCATCGCAGGTCTGGTACTGGTGATGGGGGTCATTCCCCGTTCTTCGGCCTTGCCCTGGGATGAAGACATGCGCAACCAGCCCTCGGTCAAGCCACAGGAATCCCAGGTCCGGACCAATGCCAGTTCCGTGCCGACCAGGGACAAGGAAACCATTCCGACCCCGGCCAACATCGGCGAACTGGTGGTGGCCAGGCTGACTGCGGGCGAGCTGCAAAACCCGGTCCGGGCCACGCCCGAGTCGTTGAATATGGGTCGATCGTTGTACGAGGTCCATTGCCGGACTTGTCATGGTGACCAGGGCAGGGGGGATGGGCCGGTCGGGCTCAAGTTTGTCGTGGCGCCGATGGATCTGACCATGGACTATGTGCAATTCCAGCCCGATGGCCAGATATTTTTCACGATCAGCCACGGCAGTATCGCGATGCCATTTTATCGCGACTCGATCCCCGAGGACGACCGCTGGCATGTGGTTAATTATATCAAGCATGTATTGGGTCAGAAATGAACGGTGTTCCTGAAGTAGTACTTGGTGTGCGGGCGAATGGCAGTTACCGCAAATGGCTGTTGTTCTTTGCCGTTGTATTTATTGCTTGCATGGCAACGCTGGCTTATGCGGTGCAGACCGGTTCAGACGGCGTACCCTGGGCGTTTCTGACTGCAAACTTCGTTTTCCTGATCGGCGTCAGCCAGTTTGGCGTGGCGTTTACCGCGATAATGCGCGTGATCGGCGCCAAGTGGGCGCGCCCATATTACCGGTTGGGAGAAATCGTGACGCTTGCCTACATGCCGATCGCGATCGGCGGCTTGTTGATCATTTATTATTTCGGCCGCCACGATCTCTTCTATTGGCTCGACCCGGCGCCTGGCGAGCACCACAGCGCCTGGCTGAATGAAAGCTTTTTGCTGACCCGTAACCTGGTCGCGCAGATCGTTTTTTATCTCCTGGTGGTCGTGTCTTTCACTTTCGGCCTGCTCCCCGACATAAGCCAGGAAAACGCGGCGAGCGGTCCGCGCTGGCGGCGTGCCTTGTACCGCCGCCTGCTCAAAATGAAGGCGGCCAGGGACGCAGCGAAACTCAAGCGCATCGTTTACTTTTATTCACCGCTGATCATACTGGCCTGCGCTGTCGCCAACACGTTCATCGCCTGGGACTTCGGCATGATGCTGACACCGCACTACCACAGCTCCGTTTATTCCTTGTATTTCATTGTCGGCAATATGTTCGCGGGAACTGCCGCCCTGCTTTTGCTCAGCGTATTGTTGCGCCGGCTGGTTGCGGTCGACGAATATTTTTCGACGCTGCATGTCAAAAGCCTGGGTATTATGCTGACCGGCTTCTCCTTGCTGTGGCTGTATTTCTTCTGGGCGCAGTTTTTTGTCAGCTGGTTTGGCAATCTGCCGCAGGAATACGGGCCGCTGTGGAAACAAATGCACGGATTTTACGGGCCGTATTTCTGGGCCATGCTGAGCTGCATTGTCGCGATCCCGATCGCCAGCTTGATTTTTGCCTGGGTCAAAAGGTCCTGGCGGGCCATGGTCATCGTTACGCTGATCATGCTCCTGGGCATCTGGATCAACCGCTTTTTGATGGTAATTTCATCGCTATACGATGAATACACCCCATTTGCCGGGATTCCCGACTACCTGGCCTTTGCCGGGATTTTTGCGGGATTTTTGATGATCCTGCTGTTCCTGTTCAATGTTTTCCCGATGATTTCCATGTGGGAGTTGCGCGACGCGGTGAAACAGGAACATGATAATGGCGGGTGACGATTTCAGGCCGTTTGAGGCGACCGGAAAAAGATAACGGAGACGATGGATCCATGACAAGAGCCGGAAATTTAACGCTAATGCCGGTTGCACTGGCTTTGCTCCTGGTTGCATGCGAAGGAGCCCAGGAATCGGCAATCGATGAAGATGTAGACCGGGTCACGCTCGCCGATCACATTAACCTGATCGATTTTGGCGACTACATCGTGCATATCAACGCGATCGTCACCAGCCAGGTCCCTGCCGATGTTGCCCATAACCTGGGGATTACCCGTAGCGATAACAGGGCCATGCTCAATGTTGTGATTACCAGGAAAATCGACGGTGCGTTCGGTTCCTCGGTCAAAGGCAAAGTAACCGGAACCGCAGTCAACCTCGTCGGGCAGTTGAAAAACATGAGCATAAGAGAAGTCACGGAACATGACGCAACTTATTATATCGGTGAGGTAGTCGTCGTGGATGGGGAGACTTTATACTTTAACGTCGATGTCACGCCGGCAGGTGAGAGCCGGACATATTATCTAAGATACAAGGGCCAGTTTTACTCGAACTGATCCGCTAGCCAGGGTTTTTCGAGAATGGTTCCGGTGGCTCGAAATACTCCATGTCGACTTCATGAATAAACCCCGGAATCATCCCGCGCTGCCGCCCGAGGCAATGGCCAGGATTCTGGAAGTCACCCAGCAACTTGCCGCATCATTCGATCTGGCGACCATGCTGGCTGAGGTCGTCAGCGCCAGTCAATCTATCCTGGGGGCAGACATGGGAGCGCTTTGGCTTTACGAGGCGGATTCGCATGACCTGGTTATCAAGGTTCCCGAACTCGATCCACCCGCCCGGGTTGCCGCGGGCGATGGCCTGGTCGGCGAATGCCTGCTGTCGCGACAGATTATCAATGTTCAGGATTGCTACGCCGACCCCCGGTTCCAGGGTGCGATTGACAAGGCGACCGGGTACCGGACCAGGACCATGCTTTGTGTCCCGCTGGTGGGACGGGATGAAACGCCGGTAGGGGTTCTCCAATTGCTCAACAAGAATTCGGGCGAGTTTGACCAAGACGATGAATTGATTGCGCGCTCGCTGGCGGCGCAATGCGCCGTTGCGTTGCAAAGAACCCGTTTGACCGAGGAATTATTTGAAAAAAGACACCTGGACGAAGAAGTCAATATCGCGCGTGAGATCCAGATGGCCACCTTGCCGACCCGGATGCCATCGGTGCCTGGTTATGACCTGCATGGAAAGTTCCTGCCGACCTCGCAAACCGGTGGGGATATGTTCGACCTGGTCATGCTCGATGGCCAGTTATTCATGTTGCTGGGGGATGCCACCGGTCATGGATTTGGGCCGGCATTGTCGGCAACCCAGATGCAGGCGATGCTGCGAGTCGCCTTCCGTGTCGGCGCAGACCTCGATTCGGCATTCATGCATGTCAACAACCAGCTTGCCGAGGATCTGCCGGATGACCGCTTCATCACCGCGTTCATGGGGTTTCTGGATCCCGATACCCATCACGTGAGATTCCATTCCGGCGGCCAGGGGCCGATTCTGCATTTTCACGCCGAGAGCGGCGAGTGTGAATGGCACAAGCCCACCAGTTTCCCGGTCGGCGCCATGGAGATGGATGCCCCCGATGAAGCGAAATTGCTCGTCATGCAGCCCGGTGACATTCTAGGCCTGATCTCGGATGGCGTTTTCGAGTACGAAAACCAGCAAGGCCAGCAATTTGGCGAGGGCCGTGTTGCCGAGGTCATGCGTGCTTACCATAATATCGCCATGGCCGATCTCAGCCAGCAACTGCTCGATGCGACCTTCGTATTCGGCAAGGATGTGCCGCAGGCGGACGATATCACCGTGGTTTTGCTCCGCCGGCTGCCGATTTCGGGCATGTAAACGCCACGTATGGCCTGAAACCGGGGCCGGCGAGCCTTTGCGAGGGGCATTGGCTGGTCTACACTAGCCCGGTACGAATAATCGCCGTACACAAGAAGCAAGATGTCGGCGCGGGAGAACCGGTCACCGGTAAACGGCTGCCTTCCAGTCGGCGGCATGCTGGTTATCGGGCTGAATTATGGGGGTCGATCCATGGAAAAAAAGTTCAAGAGAAGTTTTGCAGAAATCCGCAATATCGTATCCATGACCGCGGATTTTTTCGCGCAGGAAAGCCTTGACAGTTCCCTGCGCAACACAGTTGACCTCGCCACCGAAGAGTTGTTCGTCAACATGGTCACTTACAACACCGAAACCGAGACCGATATCCTGATCGAGATGCAGCGCGCCAATGGGGGTATCGAGGTCAGCCTGACCGATTACGGCGTCGATCGTTTCGACCCGACCAAAGTGACGTCTCCGGATATGGGAGTCCCGCTGAATGAAAGGGAACCCGGTGGCATGGGGCTTTACCTGGTCCTCAAAATGGTCGATTCGATTCACTACGAGTATCGCGACCGGACCAGCAAAATCACCTTCAGGCAGGGAGCGGCTTAGACGATGTTTGAGATCGACTTTGGCGAAGACGGGGTAATTGTTGTCGTCGGACGGCTCGATGCGGCCGAGGCGGATCGCGCCCAGGCTTTTCTGGATGAAGCGCCTGGAGCCTGCGTGCTTGACCTGGAAAAGCTGGAGTACATATCGAGCGCTGGCCTGGGAGTCTTGTTAAAGACCCACAAACGGCTGGGCGCAACGGGGTCGGGCTTGAAAATGATCAAGGTCAGCAGTCATATCAACGATATTTTCAAGTACTCGGGTTTTGACCGCCTGTTCGAGATCGAAACCGCCGATGGATAATCGTTGCTGATGGAATTCAATGAATCAAGGCTGGGATCGAGGATCAACGGCTGCTTTCCCCCTTGCATCAACTTTTTGGCTGCCCGGCAGTAGTTATGGATAAGGATCGTGATACGGCGCTAATCAGCGACTGCAAGAGGGGCGATCGGAATGCCTTGGAAACACTGGTCAGACGTTACGAGAAGCCGATATACAACGCTGCTTACCGGATGCTTGGAAATCCTGACGATGCAGCCGATATTACCCAGATCGCGTTCCTCAAGGTTTTTGAAAACCTTGATCGGTACAACCCGAAGTTCAAATTGTTTAGTTGGATTTACCGGATCGCAGTCAATGAATCAATCAATCTTCTCAAACGGCGTGGTCACCAGGAGCCTTTCGATGACAGGCACGCATCGAGCTTGCGTGAGCCGGAGGCGTTGGCCGAAGCCGGGCACCTTTGTGATTGCGTACAGGAGATCTTGATGGAATTGCAGGAAGAACATCGTGCGGTCATCGTATTACGGCATTTTACCGAGTGCAGTTACCACGAGATTGGCGAGATTCTGCAGATCCCCGACAAGACGGTGAAATCCAGGCTATATACCGCGCGGCAGATAATGAAGGATAAGATCAAGGCAAAGGGTCTGGTTGGCAAATGAACGACAGGAAATACATTGAGCTGATCCAGGCCGAGCTTGACAACGAGCTAAGCGGCGACCAGCGAGCCGAGCTCGATACTTTGCTGCATGAATCGGCCGAAGCCCGGGCCGCCAGGAAAGATTTCCGTAATCTTGCGGGTTTGCTGCGCCAGGTACCCTCGCGCCAGCCTCCCGCATCCCTGCGCCAGAATATTCTTGCGCAGATAGAGATTGCCGGACGGCAGCGGGCGGCGCCATCGGCCTGGGCGATACCCGCGGTGGCGCGCATGGCCATGGCTTTTGCCGCCGGCATCGTCGTGACCATAGGCCTGTTCCGGCTGGCGCCTGCGGATATCGGGCCGATCGATACGCGGAGCCTGGTGGGCGCCATGGTCAACCACCAGGCGCTGCCGGATGAGTTGCCACGGGATCGGCTCGAGCTTGGACTCGATACCGTGCAAGGCTCGGTTGAGCTGCACCGCAACAATAATCTGTTGATACTCGAGTTCGAATTCGATTCCACGGGACCGGTAAGCCTGGCGGTAGATTTTGCGGGTCAGGGCCTGCAATTTGAGGGTTTTGCGCATCAGTCGCAGACCCCGCCAGGTTTGCGGGTATCCGCGGATTCCATTGCTATCGTAGCGAGCGGCGAGCAGTCGTTCGTGGTTTTCCTGGCGTATACCGGCCAGAAAGACGCCGGTTTGGAGGCCAGCATAGCGCTTGAGTTGCAAACGGCAGGAGGGCAGACACACCGGGCCGTGCTGACGGACCGGTAGGGTTGCCAACTTTTCAGGTGAAAGCCTGTATTTGAACTAGAATCGTAAAAACCCCGAACTGGGGAACGAGAGGAGCAGAGGCATGACAACTAATACTTCAAGCAATAACAGGACCACGGTTCTGATTGTTGGCCTGCTCGTGGTCATCGGGGTGATCGCGTATGTCGGAGACATGTTTCCATTTGGTGACGACCAGGCAACCGGCACCATAGCGCCGGCCGACCGTTATCGGTCGGAGCAGATAACCGGTGACGACGTACAGCTGGGAGACGAAGCCGTCGCGCAATTGATGCAGACAGACGCTTTCGAGTTGATGGTCAATGATCCGAGTTTCCGGGCACTGGCTACCGACCCGGCATTTATGGCCCTGGCACAGCACCCGCAGGCGCTGGCCGCGATGGCGCAGGCCCCACAGGCCTTTGTTGCGCTGGCGCAGTACCCGCAGGCGTTCACGGCGCTGGCGCAAAACCCGCAGGCGTTCGAGGTGATGGCGCAGTATCCGCAGGCGTTCACGGCGCTGGCGCAAAGCCCGCAGGCGTTCGAGGTGCTGGCGCAGTATCCGCAGGCGTTCACGGCGCTGGCGCAAAGCCCACAGGCGTTTGAAGCCCTGGCGCGGAATCCGCAGGCCTTTACGGCGCTGGCCAACAGCCCGGCGTTCATGGCGCTGGCAAACAGCCCCGCATTTTCCGCGATGCTGAGTAATCCCGGGTTTGCAAGGGCAATGGAGCGGAACTAACAAGCCGGCAATACCTGAGATAAGGCGAACCAGGCAAGCGCTCGAGGAAAGGCCGTCTGTTACCCAGGCGGCCTTTTCTTTTATCCAATGCAGCGTGATCGGGTTCGTACTATTCTTGAATCAGTGCCACAAGTCAGGATAAGTCTATGGGCAAGGTGAAAGCAGTATTGTGTTTGTTACTGATCTGTCAAGCTGCGTCCGCGCAAACTGATTTCCCAAAGACTTTCCAGATGGACAGGATGGAGACAGACGATCTCCAGCTATTGTATTTTGATCCGCCGCAGACCTACCTGGTCCCGCATGTGACTCTCAGTTTTTATAATTCGCTGAAGTTCCAGCGGGAAGTTCTTGGCTGGGAGCCGTATGACAAAACGACTGTCCTGCTAAAGGATTTTTCAGATTATGGCAATGCCGCCGCAAGGTCTGCGCCCAACAACGCGATGATCGTCGATATAGCGCCACTCAGCCGGACTTTCGAAACCTTTTCGGCGAGTGAGCGAATTTTCATGCTGATGAACCATGAACTGACCCACGTCGCGACCATGGACGCATCGAGCAGGACAGACCGCGCCTGGCGCAAGTTTTTCGGCGGTAAGCCGACCGTCGATGAAAAACATCCGGAGACTATTCTTTATTCCTACCTGGTAACGCCAAGGGTTTCTGTACCACGCTGGTATCTCGAAGGCAGCGCCGTGTTCATGGAAACCTGGATGTCCGGTGGTCTCGGCCGTGCTCAGGGTCCTTACGACGAAATGGTATTCCGCTCCATGGTCAGGGATGGGTCACATTTTTATAGCCCGCTGGGGCTCGTTGCCGAGGGCACGCGGGTGGATTTCCAGGTCGGTGTCAACGCTTATCTGTATGGAACCCGCTTCTTCAGTTATCTTGCCTGGGCCTACTCACCCGAGATGGTTGTCAAGTGGCTGCAACGGGGCGAGGACTCGAAACGTTACTATGCCAAACAGTTCAAACATGTCTTTGGCAAGAAACTCGACGAGGCTTGGCAGGACTGGATTGCCTGGGAGCACCAGTTCCAGACCGAGAACCTGGCAGCCATCGAGGAATTTCCGATTACGCCGAGCCGACCGCTGGTCGACCGGGCCCTGGGATCGATTTCCAGGAGTTTTGTCGATCTCGAAAAAAACGAGTTGATGGGCGCTTTTCGTTACCCGGGAACGGTTGCGCATATCGGCCGGATGTCGCTGGCGGACGGCAGCATCGAACACCTTGCCGATATCAAAGGGCCTATGCTCTACCGGGTAACCGCGTTGGCCCACGACCGGCAGAGCAACACCTATTTTTACACCGCCGATAACCACGCGTTTCGGGATCTGATGAAGCTCGATGCCGATACCGGCAAAACCGAAATGCTGCTCAAGGACGCGCGTATCGGGGAGTTGGTGGTAAATCCTGCCGATCACTCGATCTGGGGAATCCGCCATCTGAACGGTTACGCGACGCTGGTTCGAATCCCGCCCCCCTACACGAGCTGGAACCAGATTCATACCTGGCCATACGGGGATGTGCTTTATGACATGGATATCTCCCCGGACGGCACGCTGCTTTCCACATCGATGGGGACCATCGGCGGCACCCAGCTGCTGCGTATTTTTTCAACCGAAAATCTCCTGGCCGGAGATATAGAACCTGTCGCCGAGCTGGATTTCTTTGGCACGGCGGTGCCAGAGGGGTTTGTGTTTTCACCCGATGGCCGGTTTTTGTATGGCAGTTCTTACTACACCGGCGTGTCCAATATATGGCGCTACGAAGTTCTCACCGGTGAACTGGAGGCGGTCAGTAACACGGCAACCGGCTTTTTCCGGCCTATACCGCTGGCAGACGGGTCGCTGATCGTTTTCGAGTACACGGGACAGGGGTTCGTGCCGGGGATCATCGATCCTGTTCCATTGGAAGATGCCAGTGCCGTCCGGTTTCTGGGCGCCGAGTTGGTCAAGAAACACCCGCAGATAAAGCAATGGGAGGTCGTGTCCACGCTTGGCGATGTCGCCTTTGAAGACATAGAGCGCACCAATGACAAGTACCGGCCGGGCCGTGAATTGGAACTGCAGTCTGCCTACCCGGTTGTCGAAGGATACAAGGACTCCACGGCAGTTGGCTGGCATTTCAATATTGAAGACACGATGGCTTTTCGGCACCTGGGGATCACCGCAAGCTATTCGCCTGATTCGGACCTGCCAGCGGATGAACGCACGCACGTCAACATCGATTACCGCACGATCAACTGGCGGCTCGGATACAAGTTCAATGGCGCCGATTTTTTCGATCTTTTCGGACCGACCAAAAGAAGCCGCAAGGGTCACGCATTCACGCTGGGCTATGAAAAGCCGCTGATCTACGATGCGCCTCGCCGGCTTGATTTCACGGCCGGTCTCTCCTATTACAATGATCTGGATACCTTGCCGGACTTCCAGAATATCGGCACGGCTTTTGATGAGTTGCTGACCGGCGAACTCGAACTGAGTTACAAGCATGCACGCTCGTCGCTGGGTCACGTCGATGATGAAAAAGGCTATTCCTGGAACCTGGTTGCATTCGCCGACCGGGTCAACGGCAACACCGTGCCGAAGTGGCGGGCCGACTTTGATTTTGGCCTGGCCCTGCCGATCCCGCATTCATCTGTCTGGCTGCGAAGCTCAGGCGGCGGCGCGGATGGGGACCGGGCGGATCCGCTGGCCAATTTCTACTTCGGTGGCTTTGGCAACAATGACGTCGATAACGGCAACGTCAAGAGATACCGGGAATACTATAGTTTTCCCGGCTTCAACATCAATGAATTGAGCGGCCAGAAATATGTACGCTCCGTATTCGAGTGGAATCTGCCGCCGATACGCTTCAGGAACATGGGCAAGCCCGGGTTCTACCTGGCGTACGCAAGACCCGCCGTGTTCTATGGAGTCCTGGTTACCGATCCAGGCAACAGTGTTTTCGAAAGAACCGTGTACACGCTGGGGGCGCAACTGGATTTTCAGTTTACCTTCGCTCACCGGCTGGATATGACAATATCGGTGGGTTATGCAGAGGGCTACGAGGACGGAAACAAGCTGGGCGATGAGTGGATGGTTTCGCTGAAATTGCTCGCATTTGACGTGCTTTGATACGCCTGCTAATACAGGTAGCCACGAGAATCCCGATAGAAGAGAGCGTATGACCCATAACCTGTTTGTTGTCGCGCCAATCGGGCTGCTCCCGGCGATCATTTTCCTGGTGACCCTGCTTTACATGGATAGCTACAAGCTCGTGTCCATGCGCGCGATCATCCGGGTGATCGGCATCGGCGGTC
>JADFSO010000058.1 GCA_022560735.1 Pseudomonadota bacterium | reverse complement strand
GGAGATTGGGCAACCTATCAACTCCGAATAGTGTTCGGAAACTGCGAAGGGCATTACACGTAAAAGCGAAGGCTGAACCTGGCTATCGTTTCTATGCCCTGTACGACAAGCTGTATCGCGAGGACATTTTGACCCATGCCTACGCTCAGTGCCGCTCGAACCGAGGGGCGCCGGGAGTAGATGGTCAGGACTTTGCGGACGTGGAAGCGTATGGGGTAGAAAAGTGGTTAGGTGAACTGGCGTTTGCATTCAGAGAGGAGACTTATCGACCGGACGCGATTAGACGTGTCTACATTCCGAAGGCCAATGGCAAACGGAGGCCACTGGGCATCTCGACGCTCAAGGACAGAGTCTGCATGACGGCAGCGATGCTGGTGTTGGAACCGATCTTTGAGGCCGACCTACCACCAGAGATGTACGCTTACCGACCGAAGCGCAATGCGCAGCAGGCGGTGATCGAGGTGGAAGAACAGGTGTTCCATGGTCACCCGGATGTCGTTGACGCGGATCTCTCCGATTACTTCGGCAGCATTCCTCATGCTGAACTGCTCGAGTCGCTCGCACGCCGGATTGTTGATCGGCGCGTGTTGCACTTGCTTAAAGCTTGGCTGGAATGTCCGGTTGAAGAAATCGACAAAAGAGGTCACAAGAAGCGGACTACCCAAGCGAAAGACAGTCGATGCGGGATACCGCAGGGCTCTCCCATCTCACCTTTACTGGCAAATTTATATATGCGCCGGTTCGTGTTGGCATGGCAGCAGCTCGGACTGGATCAACGCTTTGGGAGTTGCATCGTGATCTATGCGGATGACTTGGTGATTTTGTGCCGACACGGCAAGGCCGATGAAGCCTCAAAGTGGATGCGCCGAATCATGGCCAAGCTGAAGCTGACGGTCAATGAGGATAAGACACGAACCTGTCGCATACCGGCAGAGACGTTCGATTTTTTGGGTTACACGTTTGGACGGTTGTACTCGCCGAAGACGGGCAAAGCCCGGCTGGGAATGCGGCCGTCAAAGAAGGCGATCAAACGCATGGTCGAAAAGATCCATGCGATGACCGCAATCTCACTAACGTGGCAAGAGACCACAACGATGGTGGAACAGTTGAATCGTGTGTTACGCGGCTGGGCGAACTACTTCAGTGTTGGAACGTGCAACCCCGCGTATCGTGCTCTCGACAGCTACACCGCGATGCGGTTACGTCGGTGGCTACGCAACAAGCACAAAGTCAGGCGACGTCGAGGTGGGGCATATCCTCTGTCGCATCTCTACGGGTACTACGGTCTCGTACGACTGACGCAGCTTGGGTGTGGCGAGTCGTGGGTGAAAACGTGAGGTCTTGTCCGAGAGCCGGATGCGGGAAATCTGCATGTCCGGTTCGATGAGCGGGATGTGGAAACGGAGTTAGGGTCAGGTCACTTGGGCACCGCCAGACGAAAGGGGCGGCAACAGACAAACCAGACCTACTGCCACCGCGCCACATCTCGACTCTACCGAAAGCAGACATTCGGGTTTGATTCCGTTTTCGCGGGCCGGACAATCAAAAACGTAGGGTAGCGCCGCATTTCAACGTGTTTCTGCGACGCTTGGCGGCAAGTTAAGTGAGGGCGGGCCACGTAAGTTATTGATTAATAAGAGCCAAAAATCTGGCAACCCTGTCTACGAACCAGGCGGTCGGGAGTTTGGATCTCTCCGGGCGCGCCATATCTACGGCACGGACCACCTGGCCCGTGAACGAGGGGAGTGCACTCGGTAGTCGGTGTGCGTCCGCCAGCCGATTCTGGAATGGTACTGAACCTAATCAATACCAATTAATTGCTCAACTGGCGTCAGGATAATGTCTGCTAACGACCCAATGCGGACATTCAGATCTTTCTTTAGAGGTCCGACTTCGATCTCAATTTGGTGAGATTTCACCCAATTTTCGGCCTTCGAGAGCCCCGATCTGTGTACAATCTGGCATAACTCTGATGCTCGAATACGGGGAGAGGCATGGCCTCAGTATGGGGGGAGCTGAAACGACGCAATGTGGTCCGGGTAGCGGTCGCCTACGTGATCATCGCCTGGTTGATCCTGCAGGTGGGCGACACTTTGGCGTCTGCACTGCGCCTGACCGACTGGGTCAACACCGTGTTAGCGTTTTTCCTGATCCTCGGATTCCCTTTAGCGATGTTTTTCGCCTGGGCATTTGAAATCACGCCGGAGGGATTGAAAAAAGAAAAGGACATCGATCGCTCGGAGTCCATTACTCATATTGCCAGGCGCAAGCTGGATTTCATGATCATAGGCATGCTGGTCGTGGCGCTCGGTTATTTCGCTTTTGACAAGTTCGTGCTGGATCCGTCGCGGGACGCTGAACTGGTGAAAGCCACGACAAAAGCCGTAACCGAGCAAGCGGCAGAGACGGCTGATAAATCCATCGCTGTGTTGGCCTTCGTCAACATGAGTGAGGACCCTGACAATGAATATTTCTCCGATGGCATTTCAGAGGAGATACTAAATCTGCTCGCGAAAATTCCCGAACTTCGCGTCACATCGAGAACCTCTGCATTTTCATTTAAGGGTCAGAATCTGGATGTGCCAACGATGGCGGCCAGGCTGAATGTCGCTTATGTGCTGGAAGGCAGTGTGCGCAAGTCCGGCAACCAGTTTCGTATTACGGCGCAATTGATAGAAGCAGTCACAGATTCGCATCTCTGGTCGGAAACCTACAATTTTGAACTGGAGGATATATTCGCTATCCAGGATGAAATAGCGGAATCAGTCGTTGGTGCACTCAAAATCCAATTGCTTGGAGAGGCGCCGCGCACAGACACAACGTCACCCGAGGCGTATGCGCTGTATTTGCAAAGCATAGCGCTGGAAGATCAATGGACTGGCGCCAGCTTATTACAGGCCGAATCGGTAGTGCTACGGGTACTGGAGATCGATAGCACGTATGTACCAGCTTGGATGCTGCTTGCCTTAATCTACCAAGGAGGCTCAGGCAATGGTGCCTGGCAGCCGCACGAGGCATTCTCAAAGTCCCGTGCAGCCGCGATGGAAGCACTGCGTTTGGACCCCGGCAATGCGAAGGCACATGTGACACTGTCGGCGATAGCCGCAACCTACGACTATGATTTGGAGACCGCCCGAAAAGAACAAGAATTAGCTTCGACGCTTGCTCCGCGTGCTGGTTTCGTCCTGCGGAATGCGGCCATGTTGGCGAGGATCGACGGCGATTTTTCTGAGTCGAATCGGCTTCTCAAAGAGGTGGAGATTATTGATCCGGTATCTTTGCTACCCAAGATGCTTCTCGGAAATAATTATTTTCGCATGGGCCGCCTCGCCGAGGCGAAATCTGCGTATGCCGAAGCTCTTGAGTTGCGTCCTACAGGAAACACCTTCAATTTCAGTCTCGGTTCTATAATGCTCATCAGTGGCAATCTTGACGATGCGCTTTCGCAAATGAACAAGGCGACACGAGACGGTTATCGACTGGCCGGTCGAGCAATGGTGTTATACGCGATGGGCGATACCAGCAGTGCGGCTACGGAGTTAGAGAGCTTAATCGCAATTGGGGATACATGGACCTACGAGATCGCGCAGGTGCATGCCTATTTCGGCAACCTGGATGAATCATTCAGGTGGTTGCATCGTGCAATCGACAGGCGTGATCAATCGCTAACTCTAATGACGGGTGATCCGTTTCTGGATAATCTCCGCGACGATCCGCGATTGGATGACGTGCTGGAACGATTGGGTCGCAAGGTTCATTAGCAAAGGCGCAACTCTTGGCCTCGGACAAGACCGCAGTC
>JADFSO010000020.1 GCA_022560735.1 Pseudomonadota bacterium | reverse complement strand
ACAGAGACCATCACGCTCGGACGCGGCCGGACGCAGGACTTCGTGTTCAAGATCGATGAGAACACCGAGGAGGTCGAGGTCATCGTCGATGTCCCCGGAGCGATTCCACCCGGTCCAGGCGCAATCCCCAATTCCTGGGAGCTCTATATCAAGAGCGCCAAGCACGGTGGCACTGGCTACTTGCTCGACACTGCCAACATCTTTGATGATGCATCGGTTGTAGTTGGAGACGGCACGATCGACCTGTTCGGCGCGATCGCCGGCGGCGTGGTCAGTCCAGCGCCCATGGAACCAGGGCTGATGAAGGTCACCCTGGAGCCCGATTGGACTAACAACGTCGATACATTGACCGCCACGATCACAATCCGGCGTACGCAAGGACCCAACACCAGTAATGCTGGTGGCAATACGGCCACCATCGGCGATGGGGACTTTGGATGCTTCCCATTTAACGTTCCTGAAGGGACCTCCGAAGCTGTTATCGATCTCTCATGGAAGCACGATTGGAGTAAGGTGCCGACGAACGATCTGGATATGTTGTTTGCATCACCATCCTCGCTTCCGTCCCTTGATTTCACCTTTCTGGATGGGGCAACCCTCAACGCACCAGAACGTCAGGTTATCGGCGCTCCGGAAGCTGGCCTTTGGTTTGTTTGTGTAAATGGATTCGCTGTATTCAACGGACGTGATCCTTTTGATTTGTCGGTGACGTTAAACGATTAGCAACCGACGTTCATGTAAGGAAGACAATTCAGGGGCCTCTTTCGAGGCCCCTGATCATTTTGGGCAGCCTGTCTATAGCGATGACCTTTTCGTAGTGGTGCAGGATGCAGTGACTCCGACCGATTCGACAATTGGCGGTGGGTTTATTGTCGGCGATACGACAATCCCATGGCTGGTACCTGGTTCGCACTTATCGATGGCTTCGCCGTTCATGGTGCAATCGACGACAAACCGTTTAGCAAATGGGAGCTAACGGTCAAAGCCGACGGTGAGGTGATTGAACTCGATGATTCCGACGATGATGACGATTGGTTCCGTCTGGCCAGATTAACGCCTGACGATGGGCCGCGATTTATCGCGGCCCTTTTTTTTTATTGCTTCGGGTTCGGCTATCGTTGAATCGGTCTAGTTGCTTTCAGACAAACGATTGCAGTTCTTTCGGCTGTATGAACTTGGTAAATTTTGCTGCCGACGTCGAATTCTACGCGGAACCCCGAAGTGATGACATCGAGGTACATCATACCTTTCTCCGGACAGCCGAGGCTACTGTTAGGCCAAACCATGGGATTAACCTGATTCAGCTCGATTTCGGCAGCGGCGACCCCGACAACCGAAGCCAGTTCGGTCCGCGCTGTGTTGACCGCTTCCTCTTGCGTTGGCGACAAAACAGGTTCCTCCGCCACCGCACATGCGATCGTGAGGGTCACGAGCACAGAGATGGCAATACTGACCTTCATGACACCATTATAGACCAAAACCAGCAATGCGTTGTCGCCAACAAATCAGTGACGAGTGTGTGTGCCGGCTGGGCTGAGTTCAGGCAATGCTACGGCCATAGCATCAGCTTGGGTAGCTCGAAGACTTACTAGTGCCAGGCCAACTCGCTGGATTCGATCCGGTACAAAATGTAGTCTCGTAGCTCACAGGCTTTTTTGAAGTCGACGTACGGTACCTTGACCGATCCTGACGCAAGGTAAAACCGCAGGGTTGCCAGCCCCCTGCGACGTTGCGGCAAAGTCTGCGTCACACTGATGCGCTGGACTTTGCGATGCAAAAAAGCAGTCACCTGGTAACCGATGAAACCGCGGCGCAACGCAAGTCCATCCGCTGTTGCCAACACGCCATATCGTCTGTACAGGCGCGATACGCCAAAGGCATCGATTGGAATCCAAAGCAGGAAAAGCAGGGCGTAAGGACCGAGCGGAATCGACATTAGCGCAGCGATGGCGGTCGCGGGTAAAATGCCGGTTAGCATGATTCGAGAGCGAACGTAATGCTTGTCGATCGGCAAGAATGCTGCGGCGGTAGGTTCAAGAACTACATCCGTAAACTCTGCACCGAAAATTTCGTGGCAAAGCATTGGCAGCTGGCCAGGCTCGCATAGAGGAACGACCAGGTTTTTTCCTGTGCCGGGTCGGCCGCTTGATGCCTGTTTGGCACGCAGGCGAAAGCGCTTGAACAGCCGCAGCATAAAGCCCTGAGTTGCGACCACCGTTTGAATCTTTGCGAGATTGACCGAGTGTTCATGGCGGGTCAGTAATCCCCCCGTGGATCGCAGCACATCGTTATCGGCCACCAGCTCGAACCGGTGATACCTCAGGAAAGCGCCGACAATAGACGCAATTACGATAAACAGCAGGAAACCCAACAGAATCATCATCACTAGAACAATTACACCTGCGACTCTGGCTTCCGCACCTTCAAATGCGGAAAGAACAACCTGTTTATCAATATTATCTCCGAACTTCTGATCGAAATATTCGATGGCCGGCGCGAGTAAAACCAGGAAAACCCAGGCACGATTGCTGGAAAGACCTATTTTTAACATGTCTGCGCCATCGAGCTTCAGAAGGGTTCGTGCGCCGTTTTCGCTATGCTCCTCGCCATCTGCATCGCTGGTCGCCTTTCTTGTTGAGCTGATGGTCTGAGCTTCCCGCCGGATGCGCTCTTTCAGGGCGTCCGCCAGCGATGTTTTGACCGCCGGCAAATGCCCTTCCTGCTTCGCTGACCCGGCAGTATCGAGCTTGATGGAGACGAGCCCGAATGCTCGAAAGACGATGTTTTGCTGCGTACTGATGGCCTGGATGCGATCGAACTTGATATCGAGTTGAGTCTTTTTGAAAACGCCCTCCCGGATCAACACGGAATTTTCGGCAATGCGGTATCGAAAAAACCAGTACTGAAGGAACGCCCCCGTTATTGTCAAGATGACGAACACTGATAGGGCAAAAATTATTCTGTAGGTGAGATCGCCCTCGGTAGCCAACAGAAGTACAAACAGCGGGGCGAGAGTCGGAATCGCGTTCTTAGCGATGTTCTGATAGATCTTGCCGAGATAGAAAATCGCGGCCAGCGGTGACGTATGAAGCCAGTTTTCCTGGTCAGCGACGCTCAATGCTGGCTCCGACTTTATCGAGAATAAAAACTCGCAGTTGCTCTGCGACAGTGGCCGGCAATCCATGAATTTTCAGATCGCCACCCGAACCGCCAGCAGTGAAAATTTGCAAGGTGGCGATCTCAAAATGGCGGTCCAGCGGCGTGCTGCTTTGTTCCACGTGCTGAATGCGATTGAATGGGATCGCTGTCACCGTGCGCCAGAACACACCTGATTTGTAAATGATGTCCTTGTCGCGTAGCGCATAGCCTTTGCGCGGCACGCTGATCGATGGCCATACGAAAAACGGTACCGCAGCAACCGGGATCATTAGCCACAACCATCCCAGGCTGATGTTTACATTGTCGTCAGCAAATGCCGTGCTGATCACAAATTGCAGGAAAACGATTCCAATGATGACAAAACCCAGGGCCAGTGCATTTTCCGCCAGGAGGCGGCGGACAAATTTCTCATCCATGCCCAGCCAGCTTACCGAATCGACTTGCGGCAGATCGTCTTGTGCGATTTCAGAGTTCTCAAACATTGATTGGCTCACAACCACAAAATTCCTGACCGGCTCATTGGCGGGCGGCGTTTTACTCCGAATGCAAGGCAATCCGGTTGCCTTCACTGTCAAGCACGATCGCCCGATAGCCATGCGGACCGATCTGCTCCTTTGGGTATTCTAGTGCCTAAATAGAGTGTCCGCAAAACAGCAGCCAGCTCGATTCGTAGAATCCCACTACGGCATCCTGTGCTTCTTGCAGGCAGGCGTGTGCTAGGCTAACGGGTGGGATCGATGCGCCAGGATACGCCGTGATCGACAGGGGCAGAACTTCGTGAAATTAGGGCAGGACTTGCGTCGTCGCCATATTTTCCGCCTGGTCGGTCTGTATGTATTCGGCGCGTGGGTTGTGATCGAGGTTGCATCGGTATTTTTCCCGGCCTGGGGGATTCCCGACACGGCGTTGCGTTACCTGATCATTGCGGCGGTTCTCGGTTTCCCCATTGCGCTGGTTTTCGGGTGGTTCTTCGATATCACGGCCAGCGGCATCGTTCGTACCGCGCCGGCGGGCGAGGAAGAGTTTGGCGATTTCAAACTCAAGCGCCTGGATTACCTGATCCTGGTTGCGTTGCTCGCCGTTTCTGCCGCCGTTTTGTTCGGCAGTTTCGAAAAAATCATGGAATCAACTGACCAGGTGTCTCAGGCGATTCCGGTAATCGACAAGCCAGCCAATTCGATCGCGGTATTGCCGTTCGTCAATTTGGATGACGAAACGGATACAGCGTATTTCTCGAACGGCATTACCGAGGAAATCCTGCATCGCCTTTCGACCTTTGAGGTACTCAAGGTCATTGGCCGCACCTCGTCATTCGCCTTTGGCGACAGCGACATGGGCGTGCCGCGGATAAGCAATATTCTCGGCGTGCGCTATTTGCTGCAGGGGAGCGTCAGGCGGGAGGAAAACGTGGTCCGGGTTACTGCGCAACTGGTCGACGAATCCGGATTCCAGCTTTGGAGTGAAACATTTGACAGGAAACTGGAAGGCATATTCGCAATTCAGACCGAGATCGCGAACCGGGTCGCCAGTGAGCTTGTCAATGAGATAGTGGCCGCAGGCGCGCAGTCGATGGCAAGCACGACGACGAATATGGTTGCCTACAACGCCTATCTTCTGGGGCGGGCGTTTCTGAACAGGCGCACGCCTGGCTGGCAACAGCACGCGGCGGCGGAATTTCAAAGCGCCATCGACCTGGATCCGGACTATGCGCCTCCCTATGCTGGCCTGGCGATAGCGATGATGATGGGTGGCAGTGCTGAAGGGTTTGTCGAAGCACAAGCGCTGGCACAGGAAGCCATAGACCATGCCCTGGGACTGGACCCTGAGCTTGCGGAGGCGCATGCGGCACAGGGCCTGCTGCTGTTGAGAAAGCGTCGTGATCCCAATCCCGCGGCGGCGGAGGCGGCATTGCGTCGCGCGCTGCTTTCAGATCCTAACCTGGTAGTTGCTCACAGTTGGCTTGCCAACACACTCGGGGTTCAGGGGCGCACAGATGAAAGTCATGCCGCCATGGACCGGGGCCTGGAAATCGATCCCCTCAACCCGGTTATTTTATTGAACGTTGCCAATCGTTTTCAATGGAACGGAGACTTCAGGCGCACCGAGCAACTTTTGCTGAGGCTTATGGACCTGCCGGAACCCCCGGGGATCGCTTATTGGGGGCTGCACAATCTTTACGAGTATTATGGACGCTATGTCGAAGTGCACCAGTGGGCGAAGAAAATTATTCTTGCCTATGGCGAAGCTGACAGGATACAAGGATTTGGCGTGCTGTCCACGGTATACGGACGTCTCGGGATGGCGGAAGATGCCGATTACTGGGTTGGCCTCGACCCCGATAAATTTAGCCGTTTTTTCAGGAAGGGCTACTTGTTCAAGCTTCGTGGCGATCGTGCGGGCATAAGAATTCATTTGGAAAATTTTATGCGGCAAAATCCCGTCGACTATAAGAAGCTGCCGGCATGGCCGGCCAGATTGTTTGGTGTAATCAATCTGGAAGCCGGCAATTATGAGAAAGGTGTAGAAATCCTGACTGATGTATTTGACCTCGAATCGCCGATCGCCCTGGGGTCGCTTGTCGAGATCGATATTTTGCAAATGCGGGCTTTCGCCCATAGGCAAGTTGGCGATGAAGCATCTGCAGTGCGGGTCCTGCTTCGAATCGACCAGGAGTTGCAGAATCTTGCGGACTCCGAGCAAATATACAATCCGTCGGTGCTGGAGCTTATCGCGCTTAACCAGGTAATGCATGATGACGTGGCCGGTGCGCTGGAGTCCCTCGAATCCGCAGTCTCGCTGGGCTGGCAGAACTATTACGCGATCGTCAATGACCAGCGATGGGCCGAGGCGCTGCAGGAGCCAGAATTTGTGTCGTTGTTAAGCTGGGTGAAAGCAGGTCTCGATCGTCAACGATCGAAAGTCGAGGCCGCCGATGCCAAAGAAGATTTTCGCGCGGATGTCGAACGACTATTTCCGAACGAATTTGCAGCTTCGACCGGCGCTGCGCGTTAAGGCAGAGGATATTGTCCAGTATCGTTTGTTAACACGCCGCCTTGTGCAGAGTCTGTTGCCAGGAAGGGGTTTTAGGAATGACCGACATTGACCTCACCAACCGACCGGAAAAGAGCGGTGTGAACCAGGCCGGTGTCCTGCTGGTCTACGATAAGCAATGCCCGCTTTGTGACAACTACTGTCAGCTCGTGCGCATTCGGGAGAGTGCGGGTGAGCTGTTGTTGGTCGATGCGCGGGAAAACAGCGCGATAATGCAGGAGATAACCGCGGCCGGACTCGATATCGACCAGGGCATGGTATTGAAATTCCAGGACCGCGTTTACTATGGTTCCGAAGCCATGCACGTGTTATCGCTGTTAAGTACGCGGTCAGGAATTTTCAACCGGATCAACTTTTGGGTTTTCCGCTCCCGACGCCTGTCTCGCTTCCTGTACCCGATTTTTCGATTCTTCCGCAGTCTTTTCTTGAAGGCCAGGGGAGTGACAAAAATCAATAACCTGGACTTGCCGGGCAACGATCGCTTTTGAGGAGCAGGAAAATATTTTTGCCTGATTCCGGTAATTGCAAGAAGAAAATTAAAAGGAGAGTCCGATGAACAATAACTGGCCCATCGTCAATTTTATCGTGCGCTGGATATTGGGGTTGTTGTTCCTGATGGCGGGATACTGGAAGGTTTTCGTGCTGACTCCCGCCGCCCACGCGCAGCAGTTTTTTGTGGACGGCTTTGCCGATACCTGGATACCGGGATGGTTGCTCAATGCTCTCGGCTATGGCATACCGGTACTCGAACTGGCCGCCGGACTGTTGCTTTGTATCGGCTTGCGGACCCGGGAGGCGCTGATCGCAGTCGGCCTCCTTTTGATCGTCACCACCTATGGACATGCGCTTCAGCAACCGCTGTTCGATATAGACGGGCATACGTTTACCCGCCTGGCATTGATTATTTTCCTGCTGCTGGCGCCGGGTGGCAGTGACAAGTATTCCGTCGATGGCTGGTTGCGGCAACGCACAACACCATGAGCTGTTGCGGCACTGGCAAGCCATTTTTGGCGGAATGGAAAGTGCCGCCCGGTGGGCGATCGCCGCACTTTTGGGTTGTCTGGACTATACTTGGACCATGCGTAGTCTGGTTGCCACATCTGTATTGATCTGTTCTTTTAGCGTTGCCGCGATCGAGCCGCCGACCGAAGAAGAACTGGCCGGGGCTGAGGAGGCGCCGCTGGAGTTTGGCGAGATAGTCGTTACCGGCAGCCAGTTCACTTTTGACCAGGAAGTGGCGTTTCGGCTGGTGCGGTTTGCCATGAACACGCCGCGCAGCGACAAACGGGAAGACCGCGATAAATGGGTATGCTGGATTGACCGGGGTGTAGGAAGTCGTTTGCGGCATCTGTCCTGCGCCCGAAACGGAGACTTATGGGCACTGCGGCCAGACCCCGATGGCAGTACCTTGATGCCAAGGGGCGCCGCCGGTTATGGCACGATCTTGCGTAGCACCCGGCCGGTAAACCGCGCAAAATTCAACAAGATGCTGGCTACGATGGCGGGAAATGACGAATTTGACCGGGAATTTGTTGCCCTGGCGCGTGCCGGCCAAAAACCGCCCAGGGACATACCCAGCGCAGACGAACTCGATCGGTTTGCGCTGGCTTACCGGGCTGTGGGCGACCTGGCAGATGCCGACGACGACACACTGGAGCATGCGATCAGGGGAAAAGGCCTGACTCTCAGTCGCTACAACCGCATCGTGGATTTGCTGCGTACTTACCAAAGTATGGAGAACGAGGTTGCGATCCGGCTAAACGCGATGGTCGGGTCGGACGGGTAGGAAAACACCCGAAATCTGAGCCATAATCACCCCCCGAGGGTGAATCAAGATTCGGGTCAGTTTTCAGTGCAAATCAACAAACAGGCAAGCCTACTACCTGGCTCCGTTAGCGACACGCTGGTGGCTGGCAATCGTATTCTTGGGGTGATGGTCAATCCGCGCAGTCGCCGCAACAAAAATCACCTGGACGAAATCACCCAGGCCGTCGGTAATTGCTCCAAAACCCATTATCGGGTCGTTGATCAGCCGGGTGACGTTAGTAAAGTCCTGGCGGAGTTCGCGGAAAAATCAGTCAATGTTTTGGCGATCAGCGGTGGCGATGGCACCGTGTCTCGGGTTCTGACGCATCTGTTTGCAGAAAAACCCTTCGCGGCAATGCCGGTTATCGCCATCCTGCGTGGCGGCACCGCAAATATGATCGCCGGGGATGTTGGCTCACCTGGCAGTGTAGCGGCAGCTTTGCAGCGCTTATGCGATTGGGCGGAAAGCGGCGCGGGGCAAATTCTATTGCAAAGCCGGCCGGTGCTTCGAGTCCGGACTGGCGGGGATCAGCCGGATCGTTACGGGATGTTCTTTGGTGCCGGCGCGGTCGTGCAGGGCATCGAATACACCAACGAGAATATTCATTCGCGTGGTTTGAAGACTGAATTCAGCCTGGGCCTGGGGATGGCGAGATCCATGTGGGGGATCGCGCGCCAGGACCCCAGGTTCATTCGTCCCGTCGATATAGCCATCGGCATTAATGGCCATGCCGTTGCGCCCCCGGAAAGTATAGTGATGACGCTGGTCAGCGGTCTGGAGCGTTTGTTTCTGAACATGCGTCCATACTGGGGTGAAGACAATGGTCAACCGTTGCATGTGACGACGGTTCGCAGTCCGGCCACCCGGCTGATCAGGAACCTGCCGTCCTTGTTGCGCGGGAAACCGAATCGTCATTTGTCCGAGGATAATGGGTACCTCAGTTATAATGTCGAGAGCATAAGCCTGGATTTCGATGGGCCGTTTACGCTGGATGGAGAGATACTGCATGCTCAGGTCGAGTCCGGGCCGCTCGAAATCAGCACGGCCGGCGAGCTCGTGTTTCTTCGAGTCTAAAAATGGCAAGACCCTGATGAATGCGCATGCCGAATCATCGAGTTCGCAGGAACTGAATGTCCTGGTCACCTTTTTGCTTGGCCATCACGGCGGCGCGATCAATGCGATTTTGTATTATGGGTCTTGCATGCGAAACAAGGACCCGTTTGACGGCATTGTCGATTTGTACCTGATTACCGACGGTTATCAGGCTGCTTACTCGAGTAAATTTCGGGCACTCTTGAATTGGCTATTACCGCCAAATGTTTTTTATAAAGAACTGGCTGTGGGAGAGCGAACGCTGCGCGTAAAGTACAATGTGCTATCGACTGCCGATTTGCGGCGCGGTCTTTCCAGGCGATCGATGCACTCCTATTTTTGGGGCCGGTTTACGCAACCGATAGAGATTCTCTGGTGTCGTAACGATACGGTCAGGAGCGACATGCAAGCGTGTTTTTTGCTTGCCGCAAAAACATTCCTGGAGCGTGTGCTTCCCGCCGTAGCAAGTTCCGGTTCGGTTAGCGATTTGTGGGCGCAGGGCTTGCGCCTGAGTTACGCAGCCGAACTGCGTACTGAGTCGACTGGTCGTGCGCAAGAACTTGTCGATCATGATTTGCAGCACTATGTTGCCACGAGCGTGGCAGTAGCCTCATCGTTGCGTTTCCCGCTGGAAATAACGGGGGTGGGAAAATCGGCCCGGTACACGGCGGATGTATCGGTATCCAGCCGCTTTCTTGGCCGCTTGGGATGGGTGGTTCGCAGTGTACAGGGCAAGATTTTATCGGTGGCTCGTTTGCTGAAGGCGCTGTTTACATTCGATGGCGGCCTGGACTATGTCGCCTGGAAACTTGAACGCCACTCGGGACAACGGATCGAAATTCCGGACCGGGTGCGACGATATCCGCTGATATTCGTCTGGGGCATGTTGTGGAAACTCTACCGCCGCGGAATTATCCGTTGATCTGTTTCGAGCCTCGTGTCAACCTGTTATATCATGCGGCGAATATTCCGCCTGGTCTTGTCCAAACAAGCAATCCGATCCATACATGGCAAAAAAACACTTCCTGATTCCTGCCTGGCTGATCAGAAAACTACCGGTGCTTCGCAAAATCGGCTGGATGCTTGAGACGGTCGTTGTAAAATCACTCGTGGGATTGTTGCGTGCCATGTCTCCGGAGCGTGCGGCCAGGTTGGCGAATTTCATGTTTCGGAATCTGAAATCGGTACTTCCGTTTGCCAGGAAAGTCAGGGGTAACTTGACTGTCGCCTTTCCGGATAAAAACAAACAAGAAATAGAAAAACTGACTCGCAATGTTTGTGGCAATCTGGGTAACGCAGTTGCAGAATTGGTATTTGCAGAGCGGATCTGGGCTGAGCGTGACCAGCGCATTGAGTTTGTCACGGAGGGGGCCATTGACCTGGCGAGTTATCGTGGCCGGCCCATGGTGATGATAAATGCGCACATGGGGGCCTGGCAAATAGCCGGTTTTATTGCCGCAAAGTACAAGCTGCGCATGACCTTTATTTATGCCCCCGAGGAGAATCCTTATCTGCGAGATTTCGTTTTCCGGTTGCGGTCGGCGCTACCGGGCCAGTTCATCTCGCGTGACGGCTGCATGCGTGGACTGACCAGGGAACTCAGGCAAGGGAATGCCATAGGATTGACATCCGACACGCGGCTCGATAGCGGCGATACGCTTTCATTCTTCGGTGTTCCTGCGCCGACAAACACCACGGCCGCGCGGCTTGCCCTGCGCCACAACTGCGAATTCTTCCCGGTACGCGCAGAACGTCTGCCCAATATGAGATTTCGCATCACGCTGTGCCGGGCAATTCGACCGAGTGATCCGGATGCGCCAGCGGCTGAACAGGCGCGACAAATGACCCAGGAATTGCTTGATCTTTTCGAAACATGGATTAGCGCAAGCCCCGATCATTGGATGTGTTTCGGCCGGCGCTGGCCGCACGAGGCTTATCCCGGTGGCTCACCGGCAGTAAAGAATCGCCAGCAAAGGCAGTAGTCTGTGGGGCTGGTCGGGTGCGCCCTCGATTTCTTTTATTCGCCAGTTCGCCCGGACTTCAGCGGTGCATCCCGGATACCCCTGGACACCAGCAGGCTGATGCCGATCAGAGTGACTGCCGCCGAGAAACAGGCTGCAATACCTGGGCCCATCAAACCCAGGGATGGAGTGATCGCAACAAAAGCGATCACGTAAAGCACGGCGCTAAACCCATACAGCCACAGGATCTTGGCGGCAAGACCCATTGCGTAACCGCCCGTGCGTAGCATGAACACCACGAGTTCCAGGGTCGCCGCAAATAACAACAGCGACATCAACGGTGCCGCCTCCGCGTATCCCTCTCCGAGAATGCTGTTTAACAACAGGCGGCCACCGAAAATTGAGGCGATAATGAAAACGAACCCAAACAGCACCGACACGAGCACTACGCGCAACAGAATCCAGCGAAAATTGGCGGTATGCCGAGTCCACAGGCGGACCAGGTTCGGGAACAAGACCTGTTGCAGCAAAGCGCCCGGTTTGGACAGGATTTTGGTGGCTTCACGCGCGATGCGCAGCATACCCGCAGCTTCCGCGCCGAGAAGCACGCCGGCAAGCAAGGTGGGTGCCTGCTTTTGCACATTATCCAGGTTCGATTGCAGGTAAACGACAGATAGAAACGCCCGGATGCCGTGGAATTCATCACGCCAACCCTTGATGGACGGACCTCGCAGCAGGTTGCCGCCTACCCGCCGCCCGTATTCCATCCAGCCACGCGCGATCAGAAAAATATTTCCGGCCAGGGTGCCCAGCGCCAGCACGACAATGAATGACAGCACATCAGGAACTTGCGTTGAAACGAGCAGGACGCCGAACAGCCGCGCCACCGGGCTAATCATTAGTTGTATCCCCAGCGCATCGAAGCGATCGAACAGCCGCAGTATGCCCTTGGGCGTGTCTTTCGCCGAGGTCAGCAAAATGCTGCTGTAAATCAACGCCCCAAAAATAAGGTCCTGGTCCCAGTCGAAGAGTAATCCGGCCAATGGCACGGCCAGGATCGCAACGACGACAGACGCTCCGCTGGCTGCAATATCGATAAGAAGCGTTAATCGCAACAGCCGTCTTAGTGAATGATGATTGTTAGCGTCGTGCACCGGGACACCAAAACGCACGACTGTTTCGTGCAATCTGAAATTGAACAGTCCGCGAACCATCTGAATATAGGTCTGGATAAGGACCAATTGGCCAAAGTTCGCGGGCGAAAGCGATCTCGCGAGCACCGCGACAGTTATCAGCTCGAGCACAGCGGCCACGCCACGTCCGCGCAGCAATTTACCGAAATTCCTGCTGATGCGGCGAAGCAAGGATTGATCTTCTGTCAGCTCAGTGTCCATTGCCGGCCATTGCCTGAATTCTCATACGTTTTGCGATTGCCTGTTGTACATGCTGATCCCGGTTCATTTGATGATTGCCGTTGATCGGCTTGTTTCAACGGATGCGACGCAAGAATACGAGGGCCACCACCAGTAGCAATATATCCGGCGCTAACGCCGCCGGCGCCGGGCTAAGGTCGAACAATATGGCAAGCTGTCCCATCATTTGCTCCGCAAGATAGAACAGTATGCCGACACTCCCGCCGATCGCGACCCGCTGGCCGGCATGGACATGGCGGGCTGCTCCCATCAAAAAGGGGATGCCGAGCAGCGACATGGCCAGCAAGCCAACCGGGATGCTTATTTGTTGCCAAAAGATCACCCGATAACGATGGGTATCGAGATTATTCTGATCGAGCAAACGAATATAGCGATAAAGAGCCAAAGGCGCCATCGCTTCAACGGGTACAATCAGCGCCGATGTTTGCTTTGCCGACAAAGAGCTTTGCCACAGTTTACTTGTCGAATGTTCTTCCCTGATTTCGGCAAGCGTAAGATCGGTAGTTTTCGCATCTATCAGTAACCACTGGCCTTCATCCAAAACCTCAACACTGGATGCCTGTAGGAGTTCCTGCAGGTTACCGTCTTCGTTAAGCTCAAAGATTTCGACATCGCGCAATGCCCCTTGCTGAAGCACCTTGCCTATGCGGATAAACCGATTACCGCTGCGCGTCCAGAATTCAGTGTTGGTGCTCGCAATAATTGTCTGTGGCGTGGTTTTCGCCCTGATTCGTGCCGCGCTGAGTTCAAACTCCGGTACTACAAAGAACTGTACCAGCAACACCAGGACAATGATCGCAAGTATTACTTCGACGAGTGGCCGGGCTATGCGTCCAAGGGGAGGGCCAAGAGCGCGAATGATAATCAATTCCTGATGATTCGCCATTGCCCCCAGGCCAATCAAGACCCCCAGCAACGCGGTGACTGGCAGCAAATCCAGCATTATTTTGGGTAGCGAATAACCCACTACCATCAGCGCATCGAAGGTTGTGAAGGCGCCTTTGCCAACATCCTCCAATTCGTCAGACAGGGTCAAAAAGCCAAATAATGACAGCAAGACAAAGAGCACCATCGCAGCGCCACTCAGAAAATTGCGTGCAACGTAACGATCAACGATCAGCATGAGACTGCTTTGCCTTGTGGTGTCTTACCAGGACTCGCCAGGGGGAGTAAAGAATTACGACGACCAGCGCAAATAGTCCCGGCACCCACCAGATCGAGGCCACCTTTTCCTGCTCCACCCAGGTCTTTGCCATGGTAAGAAAATTCATGTATGACGCATAAACCAGTAGCGCAATCAAGGTTTTCGCGTAACGCCCTCGACGAGGGAGCGAGCGACTCAGCGGAACGGCCGCCAGCGCAAGAAGCAGCGCCGATAGTGATGTCGACAAACGCCACTGGAATTCGGCCTTTTCCTTCGGGTCCTGGTAATTTCGTAAATTCAGGGTTGACTCAGCCTTGACTTTATATCCAACGGGCTTGGGGTCGGCGATTCTCAAGAAAAGGGAAAGAGATTTGAAGCGGCCCAGGATGTTCGGGCCGTCGTCAACCGTCTTGTAAACCTGTGCATCGACCAACACAAGTTTATGATGGTCCTTGGTGGCAAACGGTTCAAAAAAACCAGTCGCGGATGAAGTGATCTGAAGGCCCTGTTTATCACGGCTGCGAATAAAAATTCCCTGCAATTGATGACGATCTTCCGACATCCCCTGGATGAATATCGTCCGTCCCGCTTTTTCGTCGACATAAAACTGGCCAGCCCTGATACGTTCCAGTTCGGTGGATGCTGCTGCAGCTGCCCCTAACTCGTATACCTGGCGGTAGGCCCAGGGTCGCGCCACTGTTGATAACAGGCCGATGACGACGGCTATGGTGGTGGCGAAAATAATAATCGGCCGCAACAAGCGAACCTCGCCTATCCCGGCAGCCTGCAATGCATACATCTCCGAGTCGCTGTAAAGACGACCCATTCCCATGATTATCCCCAAATACATGCCGAGGGGTAACAGCACCTCCAGGGCGACGATGGATTTGAGAAAGGTCAGGTACGCGACTTCGCTGGGATTGAACAGGCCGCTACTGGCCTTGGCCAGGAAAACCGTCATGCTATAGGTAAGAAAGATCACCAGGAGTGCGCTACTCACTCCCACAAAAGGTACACTGACTTCGCGCAACAGATAGCGATCGACCTGCATATTCGTTTTCCTGCAGTATAAATTGATGGACTCAGCGAGTTGGTCGATATCGATGGTTGCAGAATCAACCCGTGAGTCGTATGTGATTATGTCATGACGAAACTGAGAACTGTAGCGGTCGCCATTATTGCCCTGTATGCAGGCAATGGCGCAGCGGCGGGGCTGCTGAAAATATCCGACGAAAATACGATTCTTGTTACCGCAGATGAGGTCTGGGAGGAGCCGGAGCAGAATATCTTTCACTTCCGGGGGAATTTCGAATTAAGGACGCCACGGTGGGCGGTAACGGCCGATAAGGCCACCGTATACGGTAAAATGGACGACCTCGACCGAATTGTGGCCGAGGGATCGCCGGTGCAATTCGTCTTCCAGGCTTCTGCTGCGGAAAATGGCGCGATTACCGAGGCCGAAGGCCGGAAACTTGAATATCAAAGAGAGCCCGGTCTGCTCCGCCTGTCTGGCGATGCGATGGTGACCAGCGGTGGCAACACCATGCGAAGCAGTGAAATCCTTTACGATCTTGAGCGAGACAAGCTCGAAGCGGGTGGTCCGGAGGGAGTCCGGGTTACCGCCAAGCCGAAACCTGCCCGCTGATCGCCGATCAGCGACGCATTAACCGGCGTGCCAGATTCCATGCCGCTGGTATTGGACTCAATGGATTCCACTGTGCGTGTCGAAGCTCACGATTGAGCGTATCCAGCTGCGCAAGCATCGGGCCAAGCGCCGAGACCCCTGAGTTTATTTTGTCCCAGGCATCCCACAGCTCGGAAGTAGTGGGCTGAATTTCGTCGCCAGCCAGGCGATCGAGCCAGTAATAGGCGTCACGCACCAGGACATTGATTTTTTTTGCGTTTTTCAGGTCATCGATGGAAAAACGGGTGTGTTGCAGGCTGCGCTCAAGAAACGAATTCGCAAAGCTATGGATTTCCTGCTGAATCTGTTCGGTTAATGGCAAGTCCAGCCGGGTCGCCAGGCGTTCCAGTTGCGCTGTTGGATTTTCCATCAGTTTGTCGTAGTCGACTATCACCAGGTTCCTGTTTCGCACCCGATCAAAATAGGGCACGACATTGACCAGCCATTCGAGGTCGCTGTGTTCCTGCTGGCCGCGATGCGCATCGAGTCTGGAGCGGGAGCGCGCCACGCTTAACGGATTCCTTATCGGCATGACATAACTTGGCGAGATATCCATCTCCTCGAACAAGCGTTTCCAAAATGGCAGTAATCGCATGGTGCGCGCATATTTGAAGCCCCATACCGGCGCATGGCCGAAACGATCATCGATCGTCGCGGCAAATTCCTTATAGAAGGGCATTACCGCAGGGCTGGTCCAAACCGAGTCATCGAGCAGACGCAGGCTATCCGGTCGCAGACCCAGCTTACGACGCAGTCTTTTGCTGAGCTTCAGCAGGGCGGCATCCTCAAAAAAGCCCGTGGGGTTCTTGCGCGAAGGCGGCTTGAAGTCATCGCCCAGATCCACACCCACCGCCTGGATCGCTCGAGTGACAATGCTGGTGCCGCTGCGACCGGCCCCCAGGACCAGGACCGCGCGTTGACGAGATTCACGGCTGCCAGCTTGCCCTGGAGGCATCATTTCTTTTTCTTGAGCCAATTGATCGCGCGTCGCGCTGCGTACAGTAACGGCCGGCTGATTACGACAATAAAAACCTTGCGCAACTTGTCATCCGGACAGGTCAATTCACGAACTCCGTGCCAGGATCGATCACGGCGCAAAAACAAGGTGCTGTAATTTCCAACGCACTCGCTGGAAATAATATTGTCAAAGTCCTCAAATGCCGGCGCTGAATTTGTATCGAAGCGTCCGTGGTCATCGAGTACCAGGGTCTGGCCACCCCAGCTCGGGTCCCAGTCGTCAACAGTATTGAGATAAAATATATGAGAACCCATCTTGTGAATCGAATCACAATGCGGTGAAACACCGCAACCGGTCGGTGCATAGTGCCAATGCATATTGAGATGGAATGACCGGCAACGATACAGTCGTTTGATAAATTGACTGTATTCGGAGCCCTGTAATTCAGCGATGAAGTCCTTCCAGGCGGCAGGCACAAACTCGAGTTCGGGTTGATATTCGAGTACGTAACGGTCGTGCGAATATTGCCCGTGCGATCTCTTGCGGTTGAAGCTGGGATTGAGCAAGGACACATCCAGCTGGTTTTCCAGCAACCGGGCATAACCGTCATCGGTCAGCAAGCCCGCCGGGTTGATGAAGGGGTATGGTTTTGTATTGGCGAACGCATCGGCATCGATTGCGTCCAGCTTGTCAATATCGAGATATTGCATCAGGTCTCAATGCTTGCGTTGCGAGAAAATCGATTATCTGTTTGCGCAGCAATTTCATGTTGCGGTTGTGACAGCATCGTTCGCAGCCGGCGACCGAGATCGTCGGGTATGGATGGAGGCGGGGTCTCGGTTGATGAGAATGGCTGCCCGAACATTCTTGCCAAGCCACTCTCGGTGAGGCCGCGATGTAAACCATCGAGATCGCGAGGCGGCAGAATCCATTCGCGTTTCAGGATCCGACTGCACAGATATTCAAATCCCTGTTGCGGCCTTTCCGTGCCGCGCCGGTTTTTCGGCTCGCGTTGCGACCATTCGGCAAGCCTGGCGCCAAGCCTGAGCCATGGTCCGTAACGGCGCTGCCTGAGCGGATAAATATAAACCGGCTTGCCGGTCGCAATTGCATCCATCATCATGGACTCGCTTTCCCCCGTCACTATCAAAATGTCGGCAGCCGCCAGATAACTGAGATAGGGATTATCCGCTTCGCCGTGTGACCACACATGCAGTTGTGCGGCTCCGTGCAGGGATTTCGCCAGCGCCTCGGCAGCCTTGCTCCCGGTACGCCGCGATGTGACCGCAAACAACGAACCGCCGACTGCCTGCACCTGCTCAAGAGTCCGCCGACCCAGCAAAGCCGCATCTGCCGGTGTCAGCTTATGTTGCTTCGAGGAGCCGCCGACCAGCAGTGCAACTCGTGGCTGAGTTGCACCATCCATAATTTGTTGCCCGCGTTGCCGGGCAGTGGCCAGGCCGGATTCTGTAATGGGATGCACCGGCAACAAGGTCTCGATGCGACGCTCATGGATCGGTAAATGGAAATGCCTGCAACTGACCAGGATATCGGTCGGGCTTTTTACCGGACCGCACTTGCGCCCGGCAAGCAGCAAGCGAACACGATCCCCGCTGCGCATCTTTATCCAGCGGGCAACCCGAGTCGGCCACCAACCACAGGCGATAACGACATTCGGCCAGGGCGGCCGAAGCGGTTCCACCCGCCCAGAATTATTGCGCAACATGACGAGTAGCAGGGATCTGAGTACTTGTGGAACGCGAACAAGCTGGTAAGGCCAGCCGAGCTTCTCGGCAAGAGCGATTGCCTGGCCGGTATGGCCAGGTTTTTGATTGGCAACGACCCAAAGCACGGCGTCGCCGTTGTTGCATTCGTTACCCTCGACGATCGATGGTCGTCGATTATCCTGTATGCACAGACGCCAGCGCACGGCCGGGTAATGTCTTGCCACGAGTTCAAATTGGTATTGCCACCATTCGACAGGCCGGCTGCGGCGATCCAATGTTGCGCCGTTTGCCAGGTAGTGACGGCCTGGTTTGCCGGAAACTTCGCAATACACCAGTCGTTTGCTGCGCTCGAACAGCTGTCTGAGCAGCCACGGGATATCGTCATCGGGTACAAAATCCAGTGTCTCAAGGCAAACGACCGCGTCGGCACGCTCGGTTGGAGCGGCTTGTTCCAAATGCGCCGTTGGGTCGAATTCCACCAACTGTTCAATGCCTGCCTCGGCTACTGCGGGAAAGCGCATGATTGAACCCGGGGAAGCGGCGAGTATCTGGCAATCAAGCACCGTGCGCGCGGAGCATTCCTCGAGCAATCCAGCCAGACCGGCTTGATTCGAACCAACGGCAGTTGTTTTCCCGCTGTCGTCTCGTTGTGAAATTACTTGCGGGTCTTGGGCTATATCGCACAAGTCCTTGAATGCCTGGCTCGGATTTCCCCTGCTGAAAACCTGAAAACCGGCGTCGTTTGCGCTTTGCTCGAGATCGAACCAGACATCGCCTGCCTGGTTGGCGTGATAGACGAACAATTTCGGGAACGGGTGCCATGGCTGTTTATGCAGCGCCGTGTAGTGCAGTACGCCGGACTGTCCAGGCACGTATTCCCGATCACGCGAATTCCAGCCGCCGGCCAATTTCCCCCACAGACCCTGGGTGGAACTGGCCCTGGCCTGCAAAGGATTCTTGCGGCCTTTCCGTGCATCGTCCAGGGTCCAGATCTGCGCCATTTCTGCGCAGTCAAAAAGAGCAACCGACGTGTCGCCCGGGTCGATCGCAAGATAACCGTGGCCATGCATATCCAGATCGAATAATTCGCCAGGGTCCTTGAGATAAATCTGGTCTACATCGTTGTAAATTGCGCGACCGGTGCTGGCCGCAAAATGCGGGATGGCGAAGCGATAGTTGGTAAACCCGGTAAGCCAGAATCGCGAACGAAAACCGCGAAGATGCTTCATCAGGTAAATCTCATACACGCGTGCAGGGTCGCGTACCTGCTCTATCGACCAGATAAAGATTCGCTCGGCCTTGTGCTGCGCGGTTTCGGTTCCCAGGTAAATCCTGACTGGAGGTTTTCCGCCGGGAGAGACGCCGGCGCGGACCGGGAGCACGACCACGTCCGGCTCGACGCGTACCTGGGTCGCCCTGATGGTCGCCGGGAGCTTCAGGACTGATTGAACAATACGTTGTGTCAGAAAAGCCATAGTCGTCAAGTATTGGTGAGCTCGAAGGGGAGCGGAAAGCCGGTGACAGGGGGATTATATCGTGTTTTCAGGATGCAGCCTGTGATTCCAGCAAATCGACATACCGCGGTAGTACGTCAGGGTCAGGAACGTCAACGATTTCAGCGAGAAACTGCTGGCGATGCGTTTCTACGTAGAAATTGTCACAGCCATTTGCCAGAAAATTCTCGATCCTGGAGTAAACATCATCCCTGCAATGCAAGACACATTCCGGAATATGCTTACCGACTGTGGAGATCCCGGCGTGCAGATAGTCGGCCGCCAACACCGGTTTGTTGAGTTTGACGGCTTCGAATGCCACTGACGTGGCGATATCGATGACCACATCTGCCCAACTGAGCAAATGGGCTGAATGTACCTTCGCAGCCACGAAGCGAACATTTTCCAGCTTCCTCAACGCCCGATTGCGTGACAATGGCTGTTTCCAGCCTCCCCGCGTATGTGCTTTGACAATCAGTTGCACGTCTGGAAACGCTGCCAGCAACTGAATTACCCTGCCGACCTCATCCCAAAAAACAGAGAAAACGCGTTTTCTCAGGAAAAGCACAACCTTGAGTTTGTCGGGCTCATCCTCGAGTGGTGATTCCGGCAACAGTGTGTTGAGTTTCTCCAGCCACTCGTCGCAATAACGGGGTGAACCCAGGACAGCAATGGACGAACCGTCGGCAAAGGGGCGAAATCGAGTCGCACACAATTCATTCGGTACCACGATTCGATCGAACATGCTCGCCGCGGCAAACTTGGTGTGGGGTACCAGTTTGAGTTCTTCCACCCGGACCAGGTGATTCGCATGCGGGCTATCGCCATGGGGCAGGGAAACGGCTTTCAACCCCATGCCCTTGGCGGTGGCAACCACATTTTGCACAAATTCGATTGGAAAAACCGAATTGCTGCTGATCCAGTCGAATGCCACGACGCCACGCTCGTGGTCGGCAAAACTTCGTTGCAGGATAAGCCGGGATATTTTCCGCCAGAATTTTGCTCGTTTTTCGGTATCGAACACACGATCGAGCATTCGGCTGGCGATCGCCGGCAGCGCTCCACGCAGGTTTCTGTCGAGCAGCAGTTTTTGCAGGCGCAGGCGAGCAAATTGCCGCCGACTCAGAATTTCGTCGATCCGGGCGACGCGAACTCCATCCAGGCCAGCCAGGTACACGATCCTGAAGTCCTCGCGGAAATGCGCCTCCCCCATAAGGAGCAAATCGCAGCCGTGACCCCGCTCGACCCATTTGTGGACGACCGGGGTAATGTGATCGATGTCGTTGTAGTGGCGGAGAAAAAAGAGTGCTTTCATGGGGGTGCCGGAAGACGGGAAAGGCTGCGTGCAAACGAGTCATTTTACATGAACGGATGTTGCGTGCCTATCGCGGGTTGGCCCTGGCCACAGGCGCAATCTTGCCCGCCCACGCCAGGAATAGCCGGGTTCGCAGCCATTGCGTCCCGTGCGCCAGTTGTCTGAAAATTGATAGTACAATGCCGGTTCGAGCAGCGCCTTGCCGCTTCCCATCGTCCGAGGAAAACCGTTCAAAATGAAGATCGTTGCAATAATTCCGGCCAGGATGGGATCGAGCAGATTCCCCGGAAAGCCGCTTACGCCGATTCTTGGCAAATCGATGATCGAGCATATCTATCGTCGTGTTTCCCTGTGCGAGCAGTTGCACGCGACGGTGATCGCAACCTGTGATGAGGAAATCCGCCAGGCGGCGGAGGATTTTGGCGCGCCCGTAGTCATGACCTCATCCGCCCATGAGCGCGCCAGCGACCGGGTCGCGGAAGCCGCGCAAAAACTGGATGCCGACCTGATCGTCATGGTGCAAGGCGATGAGCCCATGATATACCCGGATATGATCGATGCCGCGGTCGAGCCCTTCCTGAACGACGACAGTGTCGGATGCGTTAACCTGGCACGCAGGCTGGACAGTCGTGATGACTACGAAAACCCGAATACGATCAAAGTGGTAACAGACAGGAAAAGCAACGCGATGTATATGACGCGAGCCCCGGTTCCGACGTTGACCGAGGAGGGGCTCGCCGATACGATTGCGCTGAAACAGGTGTGCGTTATCGCGTTTACACGCAGCGAACTCGAACTCTATACGCGGCTTGAGCCAACGCCCCTGGAGCAATACGAATCCATCGATATGCTGCGTTTGATGGAACATGGAAGGCCCGTGCATATGGTGCACACCGATCGAGACACGATCGCTGTCGATTGTCCGGAAGACGTATCGCGGGTGGAAGAAATGCTGAGTCACGATGCGCTGGCAAAAACCTATTGAGCTGAATGCTGTTCGAACAAATGCGAGAAGGGATCAGGATGCGAGTTGAAGCCCAAAGCAAGTCGGCGTCGCTAAAGCAGCGGCTGGCGAAAAATGAACTGACGATCGGATCCTGGATTACCCTGGGTCATCCCTCCATCGCGGAGATCATGGCGGGAGCCGGATTCGACTGGCTGGTGGTGGATGCGGAACACAGTGTTATAGAGCTGTCGGAGATACAAATCCTGATACAGGCGATGGATGCGCACGATTGTCCCGCGATCGTGCGGGTAAGCTCGAACGACGCCAACCAGATAAAGCGCGTCATGGATGCCGGCGCCACTGGCGTCATGGTGCCGATGGTGAACAGCGCCGCCGATGCTGAAGCCGCGGTTCGGCACACTTATTACCCGCCGAGGGGAACCCGGGGCGTCGGTCTGGCGCGGGCGCAGGGATATGGCGCAGCTTTCAAGGCATACCTTGACTGGATGTCGAGTAGCGCGGTCGTCATCGTGATGATCGAGCACCGCGATGCGGTGGATAATATCGATGAGATTCTCGCCGTTTCCGGAGTAGATGCATTTATTATCGGTCCATACGATCTCTCGGCATCGATGGGGATGCCCGGGGAGATCGGCCATCCGGATGTGCAGGAAGCAATAGAGCAGGCTCGTAAAGCGGGGCTCGCCCATGGCATAGCTGGCGGGATTCACGTGGTCGAGCCCGATCGCGACGAGCTCTACCGGCAGATCGATTCCGGCTACCGTTTCCTGGGGTATGGATTGGATATTCGGATGCTGGATTCGCTTTGTCGTCGAGACCTGGCAGAAATTCGCAGTCGCTATGAGTGAAGTCGTAATTTCCACCTCATCGTTCGATGTCGAAAACAATCCGGGGATAGATTTGCTGCGGGCTGCCGGACTGCAGATTGCCACGAATCCGTTCGGCCGCAAGCTGACGGAAGACGAAATCAGCAAACTGCTCACCGACTCTGTCGTCGGGCTTTTGGCCGGCGTGGAACCACTGACAGCGCAAGTGATCTCCAAGGCGAAAAACCTGAGGGTGATCTCGCGCTGTGGCGTCGGTCTGGACAACGTCGACCAGGCCGCCGCCCGCGAACGCGACATATTTGTAGTATCGACGCCGGACGCCCCCGTGGATGCGGTTGTGGAAATGACGATGGGGCTGATGCTGGCCACATTGCGCCAGATTCCGGAGGCCGATCGCCAGGTGCGCGAAAATGGCTGGCCGCGGCTCAAAGGGCGATTGCTCAAAGTCCGCACGGTTGGCATCCTTGGCCTGGGTCGCATCGGCAGCAAGGTCGCCGGTATTTGCTCCGCATTTGGCGCGCGGGTAATCGCATATGATCCGATGGTGAAAAAAACCTTGCCCGATGTGGAATGCATGGATCTGCAAAAGTTGTTATCCCAATCCGATATCGTGAGCTTGCATATTCCATATAATCACGAGACTCATCACCTGATCGACAAAGAGAGCCTGGCTGCAATGAAACCCGGTGCCGTGCTGATCAATACCGCGCGAGGCAGCCTGGTGGAAGAAGCGGAGCTGGTAAAGGCGCTGCGCAGCGGCCATTTGTGGGGAGCCGGACTGGACGTATTTGAAACGGAGCCGTACTCGGGAGAGTTGTGCGACCTGCCACAGGTAGTGCTGACTCCTCACCTGGCTTCCAGTGCTGTAGAATCACGCCGCGAGATGGAGCTGGAGGCAGCCCGTAATTTATACCTGGGGCTGTGCGAGGCCGGCATAGTATGCAACGGAGATCAGCCGTGACGGCTAGGAAAATTGTGGTTTTTGGTGGCAGCGGTTTTTTGGGCAGCCATGTTGCGGATTGCCTGTCCGATTCCGGGTACCAGGTAGTCGTATTCGATACCCGGCAATCCCCGTATCTTCGGGACGATCAGCAAATGGTGGTTGGCGATATCACCGATCTGGAGCAGGCGCTGGATGTCGCCAAGGGTGCGCTGGCTTTGTACAACTTCGCTGCCCTTGCCGATATAGACAAGGCACACGACCAACCGGTGAAAACCGTCGAGGTCAACGTGCTTGGGGCGGTAACCCTATTGGAGGCGGCCAGGCTCGCCAAGGTTGAACGTTTTGTCTTCGCCAGCAGTGTCTACGTTTTTTCCGAGGCCGGTTCGTTTTACCGCGCCAGCAAGCAAGCCGCGGAACGTTTCGTCGAAACCTACCATTCGCGCTATGACCTGGATTACACGGTCTTGAGGTATGGCTCGTTGTACGGACCCAGGGCCGATCCGAACAACGGCATGTTTCGAATGCTGCAGCAGGCCATCGCTAAGAATTGCATCACCTATGGAGGAGATGGTGAAGCGGTTCGTGAGTACATCCACGTCACCGATGCAGCCCGGCTGAGTGTGCAGATCCTGGAGCGGAAATACGCGAACAGGCATTTGGTCCTGACCGGGACCGAGAGAATGCGGGTCCGCGATGTGATGCAAATGATTGCCGAGATTCTTCCCGGGGATGTGGAACTGAAATTTGAAAGAGGCAATCCGATCAGCCATTACACGATGACGCCTTATGCCTATCAACCGAACATCGGTCATAAACTGGTCGGGACGGATTTCGTGGACCTGGGGCAAGGTCTGCTCGAGTGTATCAGCGACCTGCAAAAGCACCAGGGATTTGACGCGAGCGATCAATCGCGTGCAAATTTGCCGGAAATTGACTAGCAGGCCGTTGAAAAAGCCTCATGCGGCACAATCCGGCGTTAAAAATCGGCTCACAATGCGGGGCCGCGTAGCGGTAAACTGGCGTGTACACTGCGCTTGCTCGCCAATTTTTGCCTTGTCTTGCGCCCGAAGGAAGTGCCCTTGGGGTGCACTCGCCTGAGACTTTTTCAACAGCCTGCTAGCGCTGACAAGTGCGGTTAATCGGTGATGGCGCTTTTATGAATTTACACGGTCTGGACGCAATTATTTTCGATTTTGACGGGGTTCTCGTCGAATCCGTTGACATCAAGACGCAAGCCTTTGCAGCGCTTTATGCGGATCATGGCGAAAAAATCGTGGCGCAGGTCGAGGATTATCATTTGCGTCACGGCGGGCAGTCCCGTTTTGAAAAATTTCGCTATTTTCAAACCGAAATTGTCGGCGGCCCGCCTCTCGAAGACAGCGATGTCGCCGACCTGGCCAGTCGTTTCTCGCGATTGGTGATCGACCGTGTCGTGTCGGCGCCGATGGTGCGCGGAGCGCAGGAATTCCTGGACCAGTGCCGAAGCCGGATGGCACTGTTTATCGTTTCCGGGACACCGACGTCTGAACTGGGTGAAATTCTCGAACGGCGTAATCTGCGGCAGTATTTCAGAGATTTCAAAGGGTCCCCTGGAACCAAGGCGGAACACGTCCGTGAGCTTCTTCGTGAGTATGAGATAGATGCGGGCCGCTGCGTCGTTTTTGGCGATGCGATGGCAGACCATGAAGGCGCGGTCGCCAACGATGTGAAGTTCCTGGGCCGGGTTGCCGAAAATGACGAAAATCGTTTCCCGGGCGATGTAACGACATTCGTGGATTTTCTCCATTTGCCGGAAACGTGGTTTTAGGGGGGTATTTGTGTCCGCCGGGAAGTCTCGTATCCGGGCCGATTGCCAAGAACATCGGGAAATGCGTATAGTTCAGTCGAATTCCACGGCCAGTTATCACACGCACGGAAATTGATTCAATTGAGTACTGACAACGACAATGTTCTCACGAGGGTTCTTTCGATAGTGGACCGAATTATCAAGGAAAGTGTCGCGCTCAGTGCCGATACTGAATTGCAAGAGGATGTCGGCATGACGTCGCTGCAAGTGATGGACCTTGTACTGGAAATTGAAGAGGAATTTGATATTTCCTTCCCGCTCAATCGCCTGCCGGATATTCGGACTATAAGAGACCTCGCTCAGGAAATCGCGGTAGTACTCGATCAATAAAATTACCAGAGTTCGCATGAGTCTGTTCGAAAAATTTGGCCAATACCAGGAAATGTGTGACTATTTCGAGCAACGAGGCACGATGCCTTTTGGCGCGGTTACTGAACGCAGTTTGTCTTCCACCGAAGCCATCGTGAATGGGCATCGAGTCATTCTTGCCGGTACCAACAATTACCTGGGGCTTAATTTCGATCCGGAGGCGATAGCCGCGGCACAGCGTGCAATCGAGGAAAGCGGCACGGGGACTACGGGTTCGCGCATGGCCAACGGGACCTTTGCCGGCCATGTGCTGCTCGAACGGGAGTTGGCGGAATTTTTCAATACCAAAGCAGCCGTGCTTTTTTCAACAGGATATTCCGCGACCATGGGGATGAGCGCAACCCTGGCCGGGCCGGGTGAAGTGATTCTTCTCGATGCGGATTCTCACGCGAGCATTTATGACGGCGTTCGACTCAGTGGTGCAGAGATAATTCGTTTCCGCCATAACGACCCCGCCGACCTGGAAAAGCGCTTGCGCCGGCTCGGGAAACGCACCGAGAAAACACTCATTATCGTTGAGGGCATCTATAGCATGCTTGGCGATATTGCACCGTTGGCGGAGATCGCGGCAATCAAGCGCAAGTACGGCGCCTGCCTGATGGTCGATGAGGCGCATTCCCTGGGTGTCATGGGTGACGATGGCCGGGGGGCCGCAGCCGCAGCCGGAATCGAAGCCGATACGGATTTCATCGTCGGTACGTTCAGCAAGAGCCTGGCCAGCATCGGTGGTTATTGCGTCAGCAACCATCCGGAGCTCGAGCTCGTACGATTTGCGGCGCGCGCCTATATATTCACCGCTTCGGCATCGCCGTCAGTGATTGCGTCTACGCGGGTGGCCCTGAGGCTGATGCAACAACGCCCGGAATTGCGCAAGCAGCTCTGGAAAAACGCGCGCCAGTTACACGAGCAACTGACGGAACTGGGATTACAGGTTGATTCTCATGTCAGCCCGGTGGTCGCCGTGAAGACGGAAAGTATGGAGACCGCAATTCGCTGGTGGGAAGAACTGTTTCAAAAGGGAATCTTCGTAAACCTGGTGATACCGCCTGCATCGCCATCTACCTACAGCCTGTTACGTTGCAGCGTAAGCGCCGCCCACAGCACCGAGCAAATTCAGCAAATTACCGACGCATTTTCCACGCTGACTGCATGAGTTTGGGCATGGTTTAGAGAGATCGATAAGCTCACCGAGGGGAGATATCCCGTCGCTTCCGATATCGTTCCTGTACGGCCTGGTAGTCCGCTATCGAATCGACATCGACGGCCGCGTCAGCAAAAGGCAGCACAACCGCGCGCACACGCAGCCCGAGTTTGGCCGACAAGGCATCCAGCGCGTCGTCGAGCGTCAACGCACCGATCAAATATTTCAACACGTTAATCCACCCCAGCGAGCCAATCACCCGAAATGGATTTTTGCGCTGCGACTCGGTGCGCCGCCAGAAGTTCGCCGCGTCTCTGCTTGCCGGCGTCAAGAACCCGAACAAATTACAGCCACAGAATTCACCATCGGAAAAACGCAACACTGTTTTCTTCATTTCCGGGAATGCTTTTTGCACCAGCGAAAATCGGGCGAAACCAATGACAAGATCCGCATCCAGTTCGGCGCCTCGCGTGCAAAAATCGTCGATGATATCCACGGTTAACAGCGGGTGGTCAGCCGTTGTCAGCAGTACTCGCTCGCCTGGCGGCAGCATGCGCAGCGCTTCGTACGCACTGGTGCTGGGACTCGCTTGTGGCGGCAGCCAGGATATTTCGCCGGATTGGATCAAATTACTGATTTCGCGCTGATCCTGAATTTTGTCCTCGCTCGGACCGGAGAGCAGAATTGTCTCTATGCCCGGCGATGCTGAGAGCGTGGCAAGCACACGCGACAGCATGGGTTTGCCATCGATCTCGACAAACGCCTTGCAGCTTGCCCCGGCATGCAGGGCCAGCGCATCTTCGCCATCTCGTTGACCCGCCAGCACAATGGCGGTCATATTGAGTTTCGGTTTATCGATCACAGTTAGCTACAAGGTTTTTTCGTAGATGCGATAAGTTTTGTACGGGTCGCCGCCTATCGCTTCCAGAATCCCCTTCATTCCCTCGTTGTCTTCCAGAATCCAGGACATTTCAACATTTTTTATGTTGCGCCGGATGAGTGCCTGCCGCACCTTGTCAATGACCAGGAATGCAAGGGCCGGACCCAGGCGAGAGCGTTGATATTGTTTCCTCACACCCATGAGCATGACGCGAGCCGTATCCGGATATTTGATCTTCAGACGCCACAGCAATTTCAACCAACCGAAGGGCAGCAATCGTCCATGCAGGTCTTTTATGGCCTGGTTTATATCGGGAAGCGCAACGATCATCGCGACGGGGCGACCGTCGATCTCGGCAATCTGGATAAAATCATCATCCACGAGCAGCGTAAGCAGTTCGCCGATATCGGAAAACTCCGCTTCGGTGAACGGCGTAAACCCCCAGTTACGCGACCAGGAGTCGTTAAAAATATCGCGAAGAATGGCCAGATCTTCTTTCAACTGTTTTCGTCGTAGCTGGCGCACATGAACGTCATTGCCGATATTTTTCAGTAATTTCCGCATAATCTCGGGAGCTTCGAAATCCGGATTAAGTTCGTAGGCGAATAAATCTTTTGCTTTGCTATAACCTGCAGCCTCTATGCGATTTGCGTAGTACTTGCGGGCATGCCCCATCATGACAAACGGCGGGTTCTCGTAACCATCGATCAGTAGTCCGCATTCTTCGTTTATGGATAGATTGAACGGGCCGCGTATCTGCTTAATCCCCCGTTCACGCAACCAGTTTTCCGCGGTATCGAGCAACAAGCCGAAGATTTCCGGGTCGTCCTCCGCTTCGATCGATCCGAAAAACCCTACCTCTACGCCCTGGGTATCTCTATACAACTCATCTATTTGCGCGCTTATCCGGCCAACGATCCTGGAGCCGCGCCGCACGACCCACGCTTGCCACCTGGCGTGCTGAAAAAAAGGGTTTTTCTTGGTAAACCGATGCAGCTGCTCAAACAAAAGCGGCGCCACCCAGTTCGGATCGTCGGCATAAATCTGCTGTGGGAGCGCTATAAACTGTTTTAGTTGCTTTCGTCCTGTGACGCGCTGCACGAGCAAATCGGAACCAGGGGGGGTTTCCATCGACTCTTTTTCCCGTGTGCAGCAACCAGGTGCATTTTAATACACCTGCGGGCGACAGGGCTACAAGCGGGATGCAGTGGTCTGACAGGAGATGGCAGATCGATTTCTTCTGGCGTATCTGTTCAAGTCATGCTCGCACCCTGAATCGATCAGTCCAGCGTGCCGAATACCCAGTCCCAGAATGGTGAGCTAATACCGAATTTCGATTTGTCTGACTTGTAATGATGTTCCAGATGGTGACGGGTCACCGACTTCAATAAACCATGTCGTATTCGCAAATGATGTGTCGCGTAGTGGATATAGTCATAAATGATATAGCCAACAATAAAAAATGCGAAAAATGGCTCGAACCATGGTGCAGGTATCAGCAGGCCAAACAAGACCCACAGGATGGCCATGATGATGACCGCGCCGAGCGGTGGCATGACCAGCCTGCCCTTGTCGTCCGGCACCTCGTGATGTACCCCGTGATACAGGTACACCAGGCGCTTGCCGAATGAACTTTTGGCGGGAAAATGGAAGGCGAATCGGTGCACCAGGTACTCCATCAGGGTCCAGACGATCAGGCCGGGCAGCACCATCATGGCGACTTGCGCAACCGGTATCTGGTGTACAGCCAAGGTGCGCCACAACAAGTACGCGACGACCGGCGACCAGAACAGCAATGGGACGATTGGGTGAACGAAGGTTAGCGATTCGAGAAAATCGTTCTTGAAAAGCCTGACCGATTTATTACTCATGAGTGGTTCCTGCATTTCTCGGTACGATAATGTGTTGAACGCCGCGCCGTTGAAGGATCATGGCTTCCAGCTCTGCGGCGCTGAGGATAAACCGCCGGGCAGACCGCCTACCAGGCGGCGCAGCCGCAGCAGGGGAGTCAGGCGATTGATGACGACGATGAAGATCTTGCGCATTCGGCCTTCCGGGCAATTCAGTGCACGAACGCCGTGCCAGGAATGAGCCCCCCTGGCGAATAGCAGGCTATAGTTACCGATAGCCTGCGAGGTGGCCACGGACTCCAGATCCTCGAATTCCGGGTTTGCCTTGCGGCGCCTGCGCTGCTTGTCGCTCAGTACCACGGTTTGCCCTCCCCAGTCGGGATCCCAGTCCTCGGTGGTGTTGAAATAAAAGACCTGGGAGCCATACTTGCGCGCCGAATCCAGATGCGGCGAGACCGAGCAACCTGCCGTTGCATAATGCCAGTGACAATTAAGGTCGAAGCGCCGGATTCCCAGCATGCGGCATACGAAATCATGGTATTCCGGACCCCGCAATTCGGCGATGAATTCTTGCCAGGCCTCGGCGACGGGCAGGCCGTCCGAGTATTCCAGCGCAAAGCGATCATGAGGCTGCTGGCCGTGTTTGCGCCGGTAGCCGAAGCTTTTCTTGAACATCGAGACATCGGGCAGAGTTTCAACCAGCCGCCGATGGCCGGCATCGGTCAGGACTCCCTCCGGGTTGATCCACGGAAACGGGTGCTGGGACTGAAAATCATCGCCGTCCAGACTGTCCAACCGCGCCAAATTCAGGTAATTCATGCCACTCTCCCGCTGCCGGCCGAACCGGCTGCTGATTCACGGGCCGCGTGTTGCGGCCAATCCTTTGCGCTGGTCGGGTCGTTCGTGGGAGACGCTGCATGGTGTGCTCGCAATCCCAGTATCTTCCGCACCTGGCAGGCCGCGTCATCGGCTACTCGTAAACCAGCGCGATCGGTTTTCGTCACCAACGGTGCGCCGAATGGATGGGCGATGCCGAGCCGGATGAGTGCCTGGTGCAGCGCCGTCAGGTCGCGAGGCGGAACCACGATGCCGCGCTCGATGAGCCGTGCGCAGAAATATTCCAGGCTCTGTTGGGGTCTGACCGTTCCCCGCTTGTTCAACGGGCGGGCCTGGGAGCGTGCGAAAACCGCTTCCTGGAAGACTTTCCCCGGGTTCGACCGCTGCTCGGCTGCGGGGTAGATATAAACTGGCTTGCCGGAAGCGGCGGCATCGGCCAGCAGAGACTCGTCATCTCCTGTCACGACAATCGCATCGGCCATCTCCAGGTAAGCCAGGTAGGTGACATCGTCGTGCCGATTGGGCGACCAGGTGTGCACATGCCTGGATTCCCCCAAACCGGCAACCAGGGCGCCGGCAAATCCCGGCTGCGTCCGCCGGCTGATGAGGGCGAAAATAGACCCACCGGCAAGGTGAGCGAAGGTCTGAATTTCCTCGCCCATACGCCGGCCTGTCTTTTTATCGAGGGCCGCCCTGGTACTGCTTTCGCCCAGCAACACCACGATGCGTGGATGGGGCGCCCGGCCGAATAAGTGCGGCCAGTCGTCATGCGCCTGTGCAAGCCTCTCCGGGGTTATCTGGCTCAGGCGGGTCACGGTCTCGATCCGCCCCGGGTGGGGCGGCAAATGGAAATATGCGGGACTGACCACGATGTCGAAGTGATCGGCGACCGCGTCTCCCGCGCCATCTACCCGCACGCAACGCGTACGACCCCCGCTTTCCCGGCAAAGCCGGCGTGCCCAGGCGCCGGTGCGCCGGTTTGCCGCGATCACCAGGTCAGGCCTGGCGCCGGGCGTGTCGAATGGCGTATGCGTTAGCTCGTATGGCCAGCCGAGTGCATCGGCGAGTGCCAAAGCCTGGGACGTATCGCCGGCATTGTCGTCGGCGAGTACCCATACCCGGGGAACGTCATCCCCGCACCAGCCGATCTCGCGCGTTGCATGGGATTTGAGGTCCTTGGCGCTGCGGTTGCTGAATACGAGCTTCCACTGTACCTGGGGATGACGCTCGGCAGCCGCTTCGAACCATGCCTTCCACCAGTTCTGGTCGCGTGGCCGCGTGTGCAGGCGGGTTCCGTCAGCCAATATCTTTGTCCGGGGAGAGTTCTCGATGACCACGTAAACAAATCGGCGGGCCCACTCGAACAGGTCCTCGATCACCCACGGCACGTCTTCGTCCGGGATGTAGTTCAACGCCTCCGTACAGACCACTCCATCGAAGCGATCCACGGGCCGTGGGCCGCCGGAAGCATCGGCAGGATCATAACGGCTGATCTTTATGCCGGACTGTCCGGCGATCGATTCTACAGTCGCCTTTTCTTCGGCCGCTTCATCAGCGAAGCGGTATTCAAGGATCGTCGCCGGGCTGGTTTTCTTCACCAGGTTCCGCAGGCCCTCGGCTTCCATTGCCGGGGTGGCCGGCGGAACAGTCCGCTGCCCGCGAGCATCCCCTTTGACCTGGCTTGCCTGGAGGCTGGCAAGCAGGCTCGCGTATTGGGCGCTGGGCCGTTCAGCGGTGAAGACCTGATAGCCGGCAAGATCGGCTGAGCGTTCCAGGTCGTACCATACCTGGCCTACCGGGTTATGCTGATAGACGAAGAGTTGTGGCAGTGGATGCCAGGGTTGCGTGTGGAGGATGGTCCAGTGCAGGAGTTTCGAGCGGCCCGGAACATATTCCTCATCCCGCGCGTGCCATTCGGCTGGCAGGTCGCCGCGCAAACCGGGCACCGCCCGTACCTTCTTCAGTAGCTTGTTCTTGCGCCCATACTGGGCTTCATCCAGGGTCCAGATCGATTCCATGCGCGCGCAATCGATCAGCATTACCGCGGTGTCCAGCAGGGCGGTCGAGGAGAGCGGCGGTACGGTAAGGATACCGCACTCACCCATGTCGGTATCGAACAACTCGGCGGGATCGCCAAGGTACGCCTGATCCACATCGTTCCAGATTGCGCGCCCGGCGCCGCCCGCGAAATGTGGAATGGCAAAGCGGTAATTGGTGAATCCCGTGAGCCATCTGCGCCGGTTGAAACCGGCGAGTTCCTTCATCAGGTAAATTTCATAAACCCTGGCCGGGTCCCGGTAGCGTTCGATCGACCAGATGAAAATTCGCTCGGCCCGGTAATGGGCGGGCTCGGTACCGAGAAAAATTCGCACGGGCGGCCTGGGGCTCGGCGTCACGCCATCGGCTACGCCCAGCACCACGCACTCGGGTTCGGGCCGCATGCCGGATGCGTCACGGCATTGGTTGTTCCGCGACGAGAAAGTGTTTCGCAACAGGGATGGAATTACATACATGATGGAGGCCAACGCTCGGAAATAATGTGTGGCTTTCTCGCGGGCGATCCACGCCAACCGTGTTAACGCCCAACACTGAAAGGCCAATTAAGCACTTTCCTAAGATTGGCGTGTAGCGTCTATAAGTAATTCTACTTATCGCAGTCAGAGCGACTGCCGGTCAGTCCAGCGTGCCGAATACCCAGTCCCACAATGGCGAGCTGACACCGAATTTTTCTTTTTTTTCGGAGTAGTGATGTTTCAGATGGCGGATTTTCAAGGCATGCAACCACGGATGTCGCATTTGAAAATGATGTGTCGCGTAGTGCGTATAGTCGTAAATCAGATAACCAACAATGAAAAATGCGCAAAAAGGTTCTACCCATGGCGCGGGTATCAACAGTGAAAATAAAACCCAAAGTACGGCCATCACGAGAACGGCTCCGGCCGGTGGCATGACCAGCCGACTTTTGTCGGTCGGTACATCATGATGTACGCCGTGAAACAGGTACACCACCCACTTGCCGGCAGCGCTTTTGGCGGGAAAGTGGAAGACGAATCGGTGTAACAGGTACTCGGTCAGGGTCCAGATCAACAAACCGGGCAGGGCCATTGCGGCGACCTGCGCAACGTGCATTTCGTGAACAGACAAAGAGCGCCACAACAGGAACACGATCACCGGCGACCAGAACAACAGGGGGATGATCGGGTGAACGTGGGTAAGTGACTCCATAAAGTCACTCTTGAAAAGTCTTACGGATTTTTTGTCCATGGGCGGTTTCTGTGTCTCAATTGGCAATAATAGCATAGAGGATGGTTAAAAATTAAGCAGCGGTTTCAGAGCCTGCCGTTGGGTCCGGGCCGCGACAGAGGCAATCGCCACCACTGAAAAACGCGACAGATACTGGCGTCAGGCAAATCACTCGGCACCGATTGCTGCCGGATGATGGCCCGGCCAGTCGGGAGTGGCCCGCAAGCCTTCAGCCAGTTTTACTTTTGGGCGCCAGTCGATGACCCGCTGGAATGCAGTGCTGTCACATACCCAGTCGGGGTGACGCAGCTCGCGCAATTTTTCCGGGGTCAGCATCGGGGCCGTGCCAAAAAGAGTACCGATGCGGCCATTTACCCAGGCGGGCACATCGAGAAGCCATGATGGCGCTCGGACGACGCGAACTTTCCGTTTGCATAATTGGCCCACGATCTCGCCGACATCGTGCCAGTCATAGCCTCTGGCGCGGCCGTCTTCAATGCTAAATATCTCTTCTGTAACGCAGTCGCTGTCAAGCCAGGCCATGACGGCGGAACTCAGATCGTCTACATACAACATCGAAAACCGGGCGCCAGGCGACCCCGGGGTAAGCGCCAGACCGCGGGCCATCAGCCTGAACACCGGCAACAGCTCGCGGTCCCCGGGGCCATAGACCGCCGGTGGCCGCAGTACAGTCCAGGCGATACCACTGCCTTCAGTTTTGAGCGCCTGCTCCGCGCGATGTTTGCTGGCGGCGTAAAATGACAATTGTGGCTCGCGCGCCGCAAGCGAGGAGATAAAGAGCAGCCGCTGGCTGCTCGTGCCGGCCTTGATTGCGTGCAGCAAGTTCCTGGTGCCCTCGACGTTGACTCGATGAAATTCAGCCTGGGTCGCGCCACGGACGCTGCCGGCGCAATGTATGACGGCATCGGCGCCACTGACCAGGCGCTGCAAACCATCCGGGTCGGCCAGATCGCCGCGGATGATTTCTGCATCGCTATAGATGCGTGAAGATGCCTTGCGTGGATTGCGAACCAATACGCGCATGGAATAATTGTTGGCAACCAGCTGCTCACAGATCGCCTGACCAATAAACCCGGTCGCGCCTGTGACGGCGATTACCTTCTTCAACTTGGGATCCACCAACGAACGCTTTGCTTAAGCGATCGATTTCCGCAGTTCGTTCTCGTCCGCTATTTCGACCAGGCGGTCAATATCATGGGCTGCCATGAAATTCAGCCGAGCCTTGGAGCGCGATAGTTTGCCGGACGAAGTGCGTGGCAGTTTTCGTGTTGAAACCAGCGTGATGTAACAGTCGATGCCGAGCTCGCCGCGAATAATTCCGGTCAGGCGGGAAATCAGTTCTGATCGTTTACCAGGATCGGCTTGCCGGCACTGAATCTTGAGTACGCAGATTTCACCGCCGTTCGGATTGGGCACCGAAAACGCGAGCGACCCGCCGACCCGCACTTCGGGCTGTTGCTCGGCCAGGTACTCAATATCCTGTGGCCAGATATTCTTGCCGTTGATAATGATCAGATCTTTCTCTCGCCCGGTGATAACGAGATTCGAATCCACCTGGTAACCGAGGTCGCCGGTATCGAGCCAGCCATCGTCGGATAGCACGGCCTTCGTGGCATCGGGATCGTTGAAATAGCCGGACATCACGCTTGGCCCGCGCAGAAAAATCGTACCGCTGTGCCGGTCCGGGAGCTTGTTCCCTGCCTTGTCCCTGATTTCAATTTCGAAATCAGGCAGCGCATAGCCGCAGGCTACAAATCTCTTGGTCCTGGACTGGTCCGGGTGCGAAGAGGCCACAGGCAATGCTTCCTGGTATTCAGAAAGGTGGTTGGCATCGATACAATCAGTCATCAACCCACCGGACAACGGCGCGAAGGTAATTGCCAGGGTACACTCTGCCATTCCGTAACAGGCCAGGAATGCCGAATCTTTGAAGCCAGCCGGCTCCAGGGCCTTGGCGAATTCTTCCAGGGTTTCTGCGCGAATCATTTCAGCGCCGACCCCGGCCATTCTCCAGTTGCTCAGATCATACTTTTCCGCGTCGTTGGCGCGCAGGCGCCGAACGCACAAATCATAGCCAAACGATGGGCCGAACGATATCGTTGCCTTGGTCAATGTCATCAGGTTGAGCCATTGCCTGGGACGCACAGCGAAATCACGCGTATCCAGATAATCGACCGATGTTTGTGAGGTCATGGGAACCAGCAACAGGCCAACCATGCCCATGTCATGGTAGAAAGGAAGCCATGAAAAGAACCGGTCCCCGGGTTGAATCTTGATGCCATGATTGATGATGCCGCTCAGATTGCTCATCACGGTTTTTTGTTTGATCACGACGCCTCGCGGAAAGCGCGTACTCCCCGATGTGAACTGCAGGTAAGCAATATCGTCTGCTTCAATAGTCGGTAGCTCGGCATCCCCATCGGGAAGTTTTTTGAAATCGCCTGGATCGCCGACAAACTTGATGTCGTATTCTTCCACCGCTTCCAGGAGAAAAGAGATATAACCACTGGATGCCATGGCGACCGATATCTTGCTGTTGCTTATCAGCCTGGCGAGTTGCTGGACGTAAGCATCATGGCCACCCAGGGTGAGTGTTGCCGGAAATGCAACCGGCACCAACCCGGCATATTGACAAGCGAAGAAAAAAATCAGGAAGTCCGGGTTGGTTTCGGCAACCAATCCCATCCGGTCGCCTTTTTGCAGACCGAGTCCGAGCAATTTTCGTGCTAGCTTGCGAGCCTCATCGCGCAATTCACTGTATGGCAAGCGGGCGTATTGTTCGCCTCGGCCGGTAAAAAAATTGGTGCCTGTATTTCCCAGGGCGGCATAATCCAGTGCATCGACCAGGGTGGGAAAGTCACCCGGTCGAAATGCTAAATCATGCTTGGTTGGCGTTATTTCAAACGTCAAAAGAATCCTCTCCCTGCTCGCAGAATACATGGGCTACAAATGCAAGCTATTTAGGGTGAGCTAAATTGGCCAACTATTTGTAAGTTCTAATTTTTCAAGGGCTTATTCGGCTGAGTATTATCCTTGCAGTCGTCAGAAATCTCAAGTCCAAGGGGGCAGGAAAACCCGTATTTGTCGACCTCGTCCCAATTTTCCCGTTGTCTATGGGCTTGCGGCCAATTTACGGTCCCCGGAGTACCTGCCGGAGGCACTGATAATTTAGGGAGTAAGGCCCGATCATCCCAAAAATCAGTATTCATGGCAATTCCAGGGGCATTCTCGCGTCCAGCGGCCCGGTTTGCGGTAAATCAATCAAATAGACCGAAAATGGCAGGGAAATCGGTCGTCTCAGGCCTATGCACCCAGGTTGTCCAATGCCAGCAAAATGCTTGGATTGCCGGGCAATGCCATACCCTGCACGGGACGCTGGTTCTTTTCCCGCCATTTGGGCCAAGAATGCTCGTTATTTCCGGAAACGGTCCGCACCTGCTTGCCGCAGCGGCAGATTCCTCAGCTTTGCCGGGATCGGAAGCGCCCCATCAATCACTTTCGGGATACCGCAGATCGGCCTCACCCATGTCTGGTAGCGCTTGTATCGCCTTGAGTTGCGTGGCCATGTCTTCTTCGAGTTGCGCGATGATTGCGTGAAATTCAGATTCGTCTCTTAACGATGAGAGGTTCTCATTACTCATGTGCCAAATCCAGGAAGACCTCCAGCCACCGTCTATGGCTTCATGCAATGTTTCCAGCGCGGCATTTTTTTCCGCATTCAGCGCGAGTAATTCAACATCGATGATGTTGGTCAGATAGCCATGCACGCCAGGGACCTGCGTTTCCCGGTACCAGGTAAGGCCGGCGTCGATAAGCGTATCGGCATTGTCCGCTTCGCCGGCACGCTGCAGCAACAATGCCAGGTCTGCCGCCGCGTTGACGTTGTCGATCGTAATCTCCAGCCCATCCCGAAAAAGTTCCGGATGTCGAGCGCGATACCAGGTGAGCGCCTCGTCGAAACTGCCGGTCCGCAACGCATCGTCGCGAACCAGCCGGAGGAAAACCTGGTCGGAACCCCAGCGGTTATCCAAATCAGCTGCCAGAGCTTTTCGTGCAACCGCCAGCGCTTCGTCATATTGGCCGCGCTGCGACAGCACCAGTGCAATGCACTTGAGCGTTGCGGGTTCCATCGGGCCAAGTTCCAGGGCGCGGTTGAGGTAGCGGTCTGCCAAATCAGCATCACCGAGCTCGTTAGCACTCAGTCCAATGTGAGCCCAGGCTTCGAAATCCGCCGGATCTACCGTTATGGCTTTGATGATCCAAGGCCATTCCAAGTCGTACCGCCCCATCCACGCATAGGCCTGCAGGAGGCCGGTATACCCGTAGGAACTGGATGGATCGATTTCTAGGATTTGTTTGCTGTACTCGATACTTTTCTCGGGATACCCGATATACATTGCCGATTTTCCGAGATTGGAAAGAATCTGCACCGATAGAGGATCATTCTGCAGTGCTCTTTCCAGCACCGGTATCGCCTCGAACGGCCGGCCGGTCATGCGTAGATATCGCCCGTATGCAAGCAGGCTGGTTGAATCTTCCGGGAAACGTTCCAGCGCCGATTTGAAAGAGGCTTGCGCCACAGCGAAATCTCCGGAGCGCCAATGCAGGACCGCCAACTGTGTCTGCGCTTCGGGAAGCCGGTCATCGAGTTCCAGTGCGCGTGATATTGCCGGCTCGGCAACGGCAATGTATTCCTGTGCGTCAATCGAGCCGGTTAAAAGCATTTGATTGCGGTTATAGGCGATCGCCGCCCAGGCTTGCGCATACTGCGGATCGAGTTCCGTCGCCTCCTGGAAATAGCGCTCCGCCTGGCGGAGCGATTCGAAAGTATTTCGAAAACTCAGCTGCCAGCCAAGCAGATAACGGTTCAGTGCCTGCGTATTTTCAGTAGGGACGGCTTCGAGCAGAGCTTCGTCACTGTCCGAAAGCTGAACATGCAACGCATCTGCGATCGTTTTTGCGATGTCGCTCTGGACCTCGAATACATTTTCGGCGGTGAGTTCGCGGTCATAGGTGGTTGCCCACAGATGGTCTTCCTTCACCGCATCGATAAGCTGCACGTGTATCCTCAGGCGGTTGCCGGCGCGCTGTACCTGGCCTTCGAGCACGGTCGCGACGCCGAGCAAGGCGCCGATCTCTGGAATACCGAGGCCGTCGTCGAGGTTCTCGACCGATGTCCGGGATATGACCTTGATCCCGCCAATCCTCGATAGCAGCGTCAACAACTCATCGTGCACGCCAGCCGCAAAGAACTCTGCGTTCTCTTCGGCGGCGCTAATGTTGGCAAATGGCAGGACCGCGATCGATTTGTCGGGGATGGACGCAATGCCCGGAGGAGCGGTGTCGTCTTCAAACCAGACCTTTGCGATCAGAAAAACGACGGCGACAGCAAGCACGGCGATGATAATAAAATCGATTTTGCGCCCGGTGGTATGGGTAATCGACTCGCCCGGCTCAATATCTTTGGTACGTTTGACGCCTTCCGGCGTCACCTCGTAGGCCCACGCAAGAATCACCGCGATCGGGAAGCCGAGCAGCAGGAACGCCACCAGCATCGTGGTCGTCCACTCGGGCAGGAGCAGCGCCGGGAACATCACATCGCCGATCTGCATCAGCAGCCAGCTGACGATGACGTAGATCGCAGCAACGCGAAACACGTTGCGGCGCTTCAGTTCCTGAATGAACAAGCCGGACATGCAGGCTCCCATGAATCCGCCTGAATCAAGGATAGCAAGAACGATGGGGCCACAGCGATATAAAAGTACCTACATATTTCACCAAGGCGTTAGCCGCTGGAATGTAATAGGCGGGCGGGTCCGGCTTTCAGGGAGCAGGCCCCTTGTTGGCGACGCGGGGGAATTGCTAAGGTAGTCGCACTATGCCCGACTCACCAAAGGCCTCTGACCCTCCCGTTCGATTGATCGGCCACGAATTCTCGCTTTATTCGGGGAAGGCGCGCGCCTACCTGCGGCACAAGCAGGTTCCATTCGTCGAGAGCGCGACACCGGTGGACCGCAAGCTCATAGAACAGCATGTCGGGCGCCGGGTGATACCGGTGGTCGTGACAGCCGATGGCGAATTCGTGCAGGACACGAGCGAGATTATCGACTACTTCGAGCGCCGTTATCCCGAACGGTCGGTGTACCCGGAGGGTCCGTGGCAGAGGCTGGTTTCTCTGCTGTTCGAAGTTTATGGCGACGAGTGGCTGGTGTTGCCGGCGATGCATTATCGCTGGCATTTCAAGCGGCAGAACCTGGCTTACGTACTCAAGAATTTCGGCGACATTATCAAACCGGGCTGGCCACGCTGGTTGCGACCGATCGGCGGGCTGCCGATGGCGATGCTGTTTGCCACCTTTTACAAGCCGGTCATGGGAAGGAGTCGCGGCAATATCGGTGAAATAGAAAAAAGCTACGAGGCCTTTCTGGATGATTTCAACCGGCATCTTGAAGATCATCCGTTTCTGCTTGGCAACAGGGCGAGTATTGGCGACTTTGGCCTGATCGGGCCGCTGTATGCGCATCTTTACAAAGACCCGTACCCGGGCCAGTTGATGAGGCGGCGCGCGCCGAATGTCGCGGAATGGGTTGAGCGCATGCAACGGCCCACGGATTTCGATGGTGGTTTTCTGGCTGACGATGAAGTGCCGGAGACACTGTATCCATTGCTCGGGCGCATGTTTGCCGAGCAATTGCCGGTACTCGTGGACACTTTGCGGCGGGTCGGGCGATGGGCGGCGGAACATCCGGACGCTAGCGGCATTCCCCGCTTCATCGGCAAACACGATTTTTTTCTTGGCAAGGTGAAGGCGACCCGGCGGGTCATGCCTTTCGCGCAATGGATGTTTCAGCGGCCGCTGGCCCATTACCGGTCCCTGTCTGCCGGGCAAAAGGCGCGCATCGACCCGATACTCGATGAGCTCGGCGGCCTGGGTGGATTGAATGAACCGGTCGCGATGCCGCTTAAACTCGAAAACTATCGCCTTGCACTGGACAGGCAGAGTGCAGGTCACCAGGGCGGCAGCGGGGAATATTTGACGGGCGGTTCCGCGCGCCGTGCCCAATGAGGCACAATAGGCTCTTGCGGTTACCGGCTGCATACCTGGGTCAACTGGATTACGCGAAGGCTATATACAATGAGCAGACAATCACTCGATCCTGCATATCTGCGGCAGCAGATTGTCGGTGTGGATTCGACTTTCGAGACGCCGTTTGGCGAACGCTTGATGGTTTATTGCGATTACACGGCATCGGGCCGGTGTCTGCGCTTCGTGGAGTCCTACCTGCAAAGTTTGCAAAGGGTGTACGCAAACACCCACACCGAAGACGACATCACCGGACGCAGCATGAGCCAGTTGCTGCATGAAGCGGAAGCGGCGATCAAGCAATCGGTGAATGCCGGGCCAGGTGGGCGAATTATCTGCTGCGGTACCGGGGCCACCGGCGCGATCGACAAGTTGCAGCAGATTGTCGGCGTCGCGCTGGCGCCTGCCACTCGCCAGAAAATCTATCAACTGATGGACGACCCGGGTTCCGGCTACGACGCCGATTCCTTCCGCAAACTCCTCGCGGCCAGGCAAGCGGTCGTTTTTATCGGGCCATACGAACATCACTCGAACGAAATTTCCTGGCGGCAATCACTGGTAACTACGATTGAAGTGCGCCTGGATGCTGCCGGGCATATCGATCTCGCGCACCTGGAAGAGTTGTTGCAGGACCCGGCGTACCAGGACCGCCTGCGCATCGGCTCCTTTTCCGCAGCCTCGAACGTCACCGGCATTCGCACAAACGTTCACAAGCTTGCGAGCTTGCTGCATGCTCATGGGGCGATCGCCTGTTTCGATTACGCCGCCTGCGCGCCCTATGTCGATATCGATATGAACCCCGAACCAGGAGGCGAGGGCGATGACCCGTCGATCGATGCCTTGTTCATATCGCCGCACAAGTTCCTCGGCGGACCGGGCTCGAGCGGAGTACTGGTATTCAACGAGCGCATCTACCATCGCGAGCTGCCGCCAAGCGTCAGCGCCGGGGGAACCGTCGATTACGTCGGCCTGGAGAACCAGGATTTCATCAACAGGATCGAGGAGCGTGAGAAGGCCGGCACGCCGGGTGTGCTGCAGACGCTAAAGGCCGGGCTGGTATTTGAGATCAAGGATCGCGTAGGCACCGCTGTCATCGAAAAGAGAGAGCACGAGTTGACCCGACGTGCACTGAAGACCTGGGGCGATGATGACAACATCGAAATCCTCGGCAACCCGGATCCTGCGAGGCGGGTTGGCATTATCTCGTTCAATATCAAGGACCGGGATGGCAGCTACCTGCACCACAAATTCGTTACCGCTTTGCTAAACGATCTGTTTGGCATTCAGTCTCGTGCGGGTTGTTCCTGCGCGGGGCCCTATGGCCATCGGCTGCTGGATATCGATACCGACACGTCGGAACGTTACCGGCTTGCGGTGCAGGACGGATACTGCGGCATGAAGCCGGGCTGGTGCCGGGTGGGCCTGCACTGGGTCATGGATGACGCCGAGGCAAATTACGTAATCGAAGCGGTGCGTTTCGTCGCGACGAGCGGCTACCGCTTTCTCAGTCTGTATGACTTCGACCTGTGCAGCGGCACCTGGTCGCACAAACAGGCTAAAGATGAGTTGCAGAGCTTCTCGCTCGATGCGGCGTTGAGCGATGCAGAAGGAGAGCCGGCGGTCCTTTCGCTGGAATTACGCAAACAGCTCTACGATCATTACATGACCGAAGCAAAACGCTGGGCCAGCCGGCTGAAAGACGAACCGCCAGTGGCCCTGGAACTGCTGCAAGACGAGCTTGGTGAGCTGCAGTTTTTCTCGTTGCCGAGCAATGCGACATCGCGTCACAAGCATTAACACGAAATCCCGACTTTCCGGTCTCGCCATTATGTTGAAAAAACTGGCCAGGGGCATGCTGAGAATTGCCGGTTGGGAGATGGTCGGTGAAGCCCCGGCCGTCGATAAAGCCGTTCTGATTCTTGCCCCGCACACATCGAACTGGGACGGGCTCTGGGTGCTGGCCTACAAGGTCGCGATGGGTATAGACGCCCGTTTTTTCGGCAAGCACACATTGTTCTGGTGGCCGCTTGGCAACATTCTGAGACGCATGGGCGCCATACCGGTCAATCGCAACGAAAGTCGGGACCTGGTGCGGAACGCGATTGACATGTTCAACACCCACGATCGTTTTTTGCTTGGGCTGGCGCCCGAAGGTACTCGCAAGTGGATGCCGTACTGGAGGACCGGTTTCTACCACATCGCGATCGAAGTCGGTGTGCCTATCGTGCTGGGGTTTATCGATTACCGGCAAAAGAGAGTGGGCATTGAGAAAATTTTCGTTCCCAGCGGCATTCTTGAGCAGGATCTGGCGTTGATACGAGAGTTTTATGCTTCCTTTACCCCCCGTCACCCCAGGAATATGGGACCCATCGAGTTTCCACCGGCCTAGCACGGGCCGCCCCACCAGGTATTTTTCATGCTGCGAGTGACGAGATGAATTTGACGCGCGCAAGGCAGTCCCTGGCCGGCTTGTCCGGGAACCGTGGCTATGTACTTTTTATCCTGGTGGTGGTTTATACCTTCAATTTTATCGATCGCCAGATCATCGGTATCCTCGCGGTGCCGATCAAGGCCGACCTGATGCTGAGCGATACCCAGCTTGGTCTGATGGGCGGTCTCGCATTCGCGCTGTTCTATACGGGCCTGGGTATTCCGATTGCGATGCTGGCCGACCGGAGCAGTCGCAGCTGGATTATCACCGTCGCGCTGGTCCTGTGGAGCGCGATGACCGCGGCCTGCGGCCTGGCGCAGAATTTCTGGCAGATTTTCCTGGCGCGGGTCGGCGTCGGCGTGGGCGAGGCCGGTGGCGTCGCGCCATCGTACTCGTTGATTTCGGATTATTTTCCGCCGAATCAGCGTGCGCGCGCCCTGAGCATTTTCTCTTTTGGCATACCGATAGGCAGCACGCTGGGTATCGTAGCTGGAGGTTTTATTGCCAGCACCATGGACTGGCGCGTGGCTTTTTTTGTGGTCGGCGCCGCCGGTATCCTCATCGCACCGATTTTCCGGCTGACGATCAAGGAACCGGTGCGCGGGCGATTTGACCGCGACAGCCAGGTTCGATCGCCGGCGAACCTTGGCGAAATCCTGCGGACGCTGGCCGGCAAGAAAAGCTTTTGGCTGATGTCTGTCGGGTCTGCTTTTTCGTCAATGATGGGCTATGCAATGTTTTTCTGGCTGCCATCGTTTTTTGTCCGCAGCTATGGGATCACGCTGCTGGATGCATCGCTTTTCTATGGCGCGATCATCCTGGTCGGTGGGTTGGCCGGTATCTGGATGGGTGGCTGGGCCGCCGATCGTTTCGGGCAGAAAAACCGCGCAGCCTACGCGTATGTCCCGGCCATCGCCTTCGTCGCTACCGCGCCTTTGTATGCGATTGGCGTGTTATCACCATCACTGGCGCTGACATTTCTTGCGATGCTGATTGCGACCGCCCTGGGACTGGTCTGGTTGGGGCCGGTAATCGCCGCCATTCAACACCTGGTCAAAGCCAACATGCGGACCACCGCTTCCGCCGTGTTCTTGTTTATCAACAACCTGATCGGCATAGGCGTCGGCACCGTCGTTATCGGCATGCTGTCGGATGGGCTGCAGGGACGGTACGGCAACGACGCACTCAAATATTCGATATTGGCAGGTACGAGTCTCTACCTGGTGGCCGCCGGCTTGCTGGCGCTGGCTGCACGCTGGCTGCCTGGCGACTGGGAAGAGTGAGCGCAAAACCCCTGGCCGGTCTTGTCAGCCAACCTGACCGGCCAAGGCTACCCCTTAGTTGTTCTTGGCGAGCGGCTCGAAGCGAGCCTGGAAAAAGCGCAGGTATTCGGGTTCGAAAGTCATTTTAAGCCCCTGGATCTGTTTGCGTCGTTGAAAAACGTTAACGACACACTCGGCGACCACATCCATGTGCGCCTGGGTATAAACCCGCCGAGGCAGGGTTAGCCTGACCAGTTCGAGGGCCGGTCGCCGGTTGTTCCCGGTTTCCGGGTCGCGGCCGGCGGACACGTTGCCGCGCTCCATCGCCCGCACGCCGGATTCCACGTAAAACTCTGCCGCCAGGGCCTGCGCCGGGTAGCTGTCCTGCTCGACGTGCGGCAGGAAGCGCTTCGCGTCGATAAAGACGGCGTGCGAACCGATCGGCAAGCCGATCGGTATGCCGGCGTCCGCCAGCTTGTTCCCGAGATAGCGAACCTGGCCGATACGTGCCGCCTGGTGTTCTTCCATCACCGCTTCGTGTAAACCCTGTGCCATCGCTTCCATGTCGCGGCCAGCCAGGCCGCCATAGGTGTGCAGACCTTCATAGATGACTGCCAGGTTTTTTGCTCGCTGAAAAAGTTCGTCGTCGTTGCAACAGAAAAAACCGCCGATATTGGTCAATGCGTCTTTTTTTGCCGACATTGTGCAGCCATCGGTCAAATCGCAAATCTCCCGCAGGATGGATTTGACTGATTTTCCCGCGTAAGCAGCTTCCCGTTCCCGGATAAAAAACGCGTTTTCTATCGTCCGGGTCGCGTCCAGCATGATGAGTATGCCTTTCTCGCGGCAATAGCTGTGCAGCGCTTTCAGGTTTTCCATCGAGAATGGCTGACCGCCGGCCATGTTTACATTACCTTCGAGACTGATATAAGGGACACAATCAGCGCCGACTTCCTGTACCAGCTCATCCAGCTTTGCGAGATCTACATTGCCCTTGAACGGATGGCTGGATTGCGTGTCGTGGGCTTCGTCGATGATGACATCGACGAACTTGCCGCCGGCGAGTTCCTGGTGCAGCCTGGTCGTCGTGAAATACATATTCCCCGGGATAAAGTCGCCTGGTTTGATCAACAGTTGCGACATGATGTGCTCTGCGCCACGCCCCTGGTGGGTAGGCAGCAGGTGCCGGTAACCGTAATACTGCCTGACGACCTCCTCCAGGCGATAAAAACTTTCGCTGCCGGCATAGGCTTCGTCACCGCGCATGAGCCCGGCCCATTGCCGGTCGCTCATCGCCGATGTGCCCGAATCGGTCAGCAGATCGATATAGACATCGCGACTTCTTAGCAAAAAAGTGTTGTAGCCGGCATCGCGAATGGCCTTTTCCCTTTCCACCCGGGTGGTCATGTGCAGCAGCTCAACCATCTTTATCTTGTATGGTTCAGCCCAGGTGCGGTGTGATGTTTTTGCAGTCATTGCTTTCCCCAAATCAGTCTCCACGGCCTTTGCGGCCAGCCCGAGTTGCTCTCAGGCCGCTACTTGCCGGGTCGAATCCTCAATTATCGTTGGATTTTGGGTGAGTTGGATATGCGTGAATACCGAAGGCTGGCAGCGTAGGCTGATTTGCGACAAACAGTCGGTGGGGCAGAAATGATTATCTCTGCCGCTGCTATTTGCCATGTGACAACGAGAAAAACAAATGGAACCAGTCGGGCCCCATTGATTAGTGCAAAACAATGATCAGGACCGTGTCCGCATTTACCCGGTGCTATCGATTAGCATCCAGCCAGTTTACGGGAAGTTTTCGGTGAAGTGGCGCCCGGCCGGTAGTCGCCCGGATACCCTCGACATGATTGAAACTGCTGGTCGATTTTCCCGAGGTGAGCTATCTTGCACGATCGCGGAAGATAATAGCAAACGGAGACATCGCGCAGTGTTCCAGGGCATCCGTGTTATTCCAATGCTGGCGTTTTGCCTGTTTTGCATGACGGCGATCAACGCCGATGCTGAACCGGTCACGGTTGCCGTGGCCAGTAATTTTGCCAGGGCCGGCCAGGATATCGTTGCGTCTTTTGCGACTGAGTCGGGCCAGACCGTCCAGATCACCTCGGCCTCGACCGGAAAACTCTATGCGCAAATCAGCAACGGTGCGCCGTTCGACGTGTTCTTGGCGGCCGATGCCGAGAGGCCACGGTTGCTCGAAGCGGCTGGTCGTGGCGTCGCAGGCAGTCGATTTACTTATGCGATTGGCCGGCTCGTTTTGTGGTCGCGGGACCCGGCCCTGGCGGGAACCGACTGCCGCAACCGGCTAAATAATCTCGGCGCAAGCCGCTTGGCGATCGCCAACCCGGACACGGCGCCGTACGGTGTCGCGGCCCGGGAAATGTTGACCGGGCTTGGGCTTTGGGAACGTGTCGAATCGCAACTGGTCCGTGGCGAAAATATCGCCCAGACTTTGCAATTCGTCGCCTCAGGGAATGTGAGCCTGGGGCTCATCGCCAGGGCACAGGCAACCGATGCGCGCCTGCCGCCGGCCACCTGCTCCTGGCCGGTACCGGCGAATCTCCACGGTCCGATCCTGCAACAGGCCATTTTGCTGAAACGCTCGGCCGACAACGAATCGGCAGTCGCATTCCTGGAATTTCTGCGCGGTCCGATGGCGCGTGCGATTGTCGCCCGGCACGGCTACGCGCTGCCGGATTGAGACCGGGAATGTTCGGAATCGACGCATTGAATTTTCCAGGCTCCGGCCCGTTGTGGCTGTCCGTGCAATTGGCCGGGATCACGACCGTTGTGCTGGTGATCGTTGGCACGCCGCTGGCCTGGTGGCTCGCGCACACGTCGACACGCTGGAAGACCGTTATCGAAACGACCGTCGCCTTGCCCATCGTGTTGCCGCCCACGGTCATGGGATTTTACCTGTTGATCCTGCTCGGGCCCTACGGTGCGATTGGCCGGTGGTGGGTGGAGGTGACCGGCGAGACGTTGACGTTTTCATTCTCCGGCCTGGTCATCGCATCGTGCTTCTATAGCCTGCCATTCGCCGTTCAGCCGTTGCAAAACGCCTTCGAAGCGCTGGACCGGCGTAACCTCGAAGCCGCTTGGACGCTAGGCGCCACGCCTGTCGACGCCTTCTTTAGCGTTGCGGTACCACAGTCGGCGCGTGGGTTCTTGAACGCGATCGTGCTCAGCTTCGCGCACACGCTTGGCGAATTTGGTGTGGTGCTGATGGTCGGTGGCAACATTCCAGGGAAAACGCGGGTGATTTCGATCGCGATTTACGACCAAGTAGAGATGTTGAATTATGCAAATGCACATCGTCTGTCGGTTATTCTGCTGGTGTTTGCGTTCCTCACCCTGCTGGTCATGTTTATCGTAAACCGCCGGTGGCAAAACCGGTGAGGGGCCGATGAACACCGGCAATGAAGCGCGAGTGGATCTGCGGTATGCGCTCGAGCGTGCCGATTTCTCGCTCGATATCGACCTGCAGGTTCCGATGCGCGGCATCACCGGGATTTTCGGGGAATCCGGCTCTGGCAAGACCACCGTGCTGCGCTGTGTCGCCGGCCTGGAGCGGCCGTCGCTGGGAAAGCTGGTGGTCGATGGGGAAGTCTGGCAGGATCAGGCGGCAAACGTATCGCTGGCGATTCATGAGCGCCGTATCGGTTACGTATTTCAGGAGCCGCGCCTGTTCTGGCATCTGAATGTGCGGCGGAATCTCGAATATGGCCTGCGGCGCACGCGGGCGCGGCAAAACGGCTTCGAGTTCGACCAGATCGTCGACCTGCTCGGTCTGGACAAGTTGCTGCATCGCGCGCCGGCTGAGCTGTCCGGCGGCGAGGCGCAACGCGTTGCGATCGCCCGGGCCCTGCTGCGCGCGCCCCGGCTGATGCTGATGGATGAGCCCCTGGCGGCATTGGATCGTACGCGCAAGGACGAAATTATGCCGTTTCTCGATCGCCTGCATGCACAATTGTCCGTGCCGATTCTGTATGTCAGCCACAATATCGAAGAGGTGTGCCGGCTCTGCGATCACCTGGTGGTCATGGAGGGCGGGCGGGTACTCGCCGCCGGGGAAATTCAGTCGGTCCTGGTGCGCCTGGATTTGCCGTTGTTGGCGGGTGAGGATGCCGGCTCGGTAATTCGCTGCACCGTGAAAGGCTACGATGCGGAATACGAGCTGACCCAGTTGGGGTTTTCCGGGGGCATGTTCGTAGTACCGGGCCGATTCGGCGAGCTGGGTGCAGAGCTGCGGGTGCGCATCAGGGCAAACGATGTCAGCCTGTGCCGCGACCGGCCACGGCACAGCACCATATTGAACATCATCCCCGCCACGGTCGAGCGGATCCAGCCGATCGAGGGACCGCTGGTCATGGTGCGCCTGTTGGCCGGGTCGGATCGGCTGACCGCGAGAATCACGCGGCGATCCTGCGATGAACTGGATCTGAAGAAAGGCGATGAAGTCCTGGTACAAATCAAGGCTGTTGCAGTCCGCTAGGCCTCAATGCGCCGGTTTTCGGCTGTCGCACACATTATGTTTTCTATAACTCGGGGCTATTTCTGCTGTTCATGCGCGCCTGAGCGAAGATCGCTGTCTTGCAACTCACTCATCGGGCAAGCGCTCGCGGAGTCTTACCCCAGTGCGGCGACCGCGGGTCTTGTTGCCTCGATGAGCAATATGTTCAGCAATGTGGGCGATTCCGGCACGGCGAATACTTCTGCCTCCATCGGCAGCAATTGCTCGAGTTGAGTCCTGATTGTAACCGGTTGGTGCAGCAGCGCCGACAGGTCGCCCGCGATGCTGGTACAGGCATCCCAGTCATCCGGGCAATGCATCAGGTCGCTCCGCACGTTCTTGCCAAGCAGCGACGGAATATCGGCGTAGTCCAGCGAACTCGCAAGGAACCCGTTTGCGGCGATGATGGTTCCCTTGATGTCGCAGATCAGTGCCCCGATTAACTGACTGTCTCGCCACGGCTGTGATAATTCAATCGGAGTCGGGGACTGCCTTGCGCGGTCGTTTTGCGACCCAAGTTGAATCTTCGCCAGAAAGTTATGCAGCGTATTTCGATGCAAATCCTTGCGCTGCAAAAAGCCGGTGGCGCCCTGTTCGAAAAAGGTATCGAGCTGGGCGTAGTTTGCCGCAACACCCAAAGCGATAATCGGTATCTTCGGAAGATCGACCTGCAATGCGCTTATCGATGTTCCACTTATGGTGAGGGGAGAATCGATAGCGACAATCGCGATGCTCGGCGAGAATTCCCCGGATACGTGGATTGCTTCAGCCACGCTTTCGGTAAAAGCGACCTTGTGCGGCCATACCCACAAGGCGTCGTTTATTTGCTCAACGGTCCTGGGGTCAGGGTCGACTACCAGGATGCGCATTGGCGCGTTTTCCGGGTCTGCGTGAGCAATCGTAAATACCTGCGAATTACTCTGCTTTGTCTTGCACACCCGGCCGATCTCTATGGGCGCTTCGGTGGCACCGTCTTTACGGTTTTACTCGAACGGGGTTGCATGAGAGATGTGGAAGCATGGTTAAAACACTTTTGCAAGATGGTTGCCGATAGCCCATTCGATCGTGAAAGCACTGCCGTGGAACTGAGCT
>JADFSO010000019.1 GCA_022560735.1 Pseudomonadota bacterium | reverse complement strand
CTGCGCTGTGCATGCGTTGTGGCGGCCGGTCTGCGTCAGCAGGTCTTTGAGCGGCGTTTTGGCGAGGCGCTCGGCGTGCGCCTGCAGATTCAGCCAGCTTTGCGACTGGGTGGGGTTGTGATCACCGGTGGTGCTCATCCAGACGCGTCCAGATCCACTTCGTAGTACTCCGCGTACCATTCGACGAAGCGGCGGACGCCCTCCTCGACCGTGGTTTCCGGTTTATAGCCGGTTTCATCGACCAGGTCGGTGACATCGGCGTAGGTGTCGGGCACGTCGCCCGGTTGCAAGGGCAGCAGGTTTTTCTCGGCCTTGCGGCCCAGGCAGTTTTCCAGCACTTCGATGTAGTGCAGCAGCTCGACCGGCTGGTTGTTGCCGATGTTGTACAACCGGTACGGCGCGGTCGAGGTGCCGGGGTCGGGCTGGTCGGAGATCCACAGCGGGTTGGGGGTCGCGATCTTGTCCAGCGAGCGGACCACGCCTTCGGCGATGTCCTCGACGAAAGTGAAGTCGCGTTTGTGGTGGCCGTGGTTGAAGACATCGATGGGTTTGCCGGCCAGGATGTTCTTGGTGAACAGGAACAAGGCCATGTCGGGGCGGCCCCAGGGGCCGTAGACGGTGAAAAAGCGCAGGCCGGTCACCGGGAGGCGGTACAGGTTGGCGTAGGTGTGCGCCATCAGCTCGTTGGATTTCTTGCTGGCCGCGTACAGTGACAAGGGGTGGTCCACGTTCTGGTGGACGTTGAACGGCATGTCGGTGCTGGCGCCGTAGACCGAGCTGGTCGAGGCGTAGACCAGGTGTTTGACGTCGTGGTGGCGGCAGCCTTCGAGGATGTGCAGGAAACCGACGATGTTGCTGTCGATGTAGGCGTGCGGGTTTTCGATCGAGTAGCGCACGCCGGCTTGTGCGGCGAGATGGACCACGCGTTCGAATTTTTGTTCGGCGAAAAGTTTTTCGATGGCTGCGCGGTCGGCGACGTCGAGTTTGGCGAATGCAAATTTATCGTCGATTTGGAGCCTGGCCAGGCGCGCTTCTTTCAAGGTGACAGCGTAGTAATCGTTCATGTTGTCCAGACCGATGACGGTGTCGCCGCGCTCGAGCAGTTTGTGGGCTACGAAAGAGCCGATGAAGCCGGCTGCACCGGTGACCAGAATTTTCATTGCGTCATTCCCAAACAGAAAAAGGGGTCAGATTTATTTTTCGCCAAAAATAAATCTGACCCCTTTTTCATAACCGGCCATCCACATCGGCGGCCGGTAGCAGATGTTTGATGTCGTACAGCACGTGCGACGCGCGGCCGTAGCGGTGGATGTTTTCTGCGCCCAGATCCTTGAATTGCCGGTGTGCGACCGCGAGGATTATCGCATCGTAAGCGCCCGCCTCGGGCTCGGCGGTCATTTCGATGTCATATTCGGCCTGCGCTTGTTCGGCGTCTACCCAGGGATCGTGGACATCGACCTGCGCGTGGGAATTGCTCAGCTCGTTGACGACGTCGATCACGCGCGTGTTGCGCACATCCGGGCAGTTTTCCTTGAACGTCAGGCCCATCACCAGGATGCGGGCGCCGACCAGGTGGATGCGTTTCGAAATCATCAGGCGAATGACCTGGGAAGCGACATAAAGACCCATGTTGTCGTTGATCCGGCGGCCGGCGAGGATCATCGTCGGGTGATAACCGATTTCCTGCGACTTGTGGGTCAGGTAATACGGATCGACGCCGATGCAATGGCCGCCGACCAGCCCGGGCGTGAAATTCAGGAAATTCCACTTGCTGCCGGCGGCCGCGAGGACTTCCTGGGTATCGATTTCCATGCGGTTGAAGATCATCGCCAGTTCGTTGATCAGCGCGATGTTGACATCGCGCTGGGTGTTCTCGATGACCTTGGCGGCTTCGGCGACGCGGATGCTCGATGTCTGGTGGGTGCCGGCCGTGATGATGGTCCGGTAGACCGAGTCGACGAAATCGGCCGTTTCGGGGGTCGAACCCGAGGTGATCTTGACGATGTCCGGCAGCCGATGGGTCTTGTCGCCGGGGTTGATGCGCTCCGGGCTGTAGCCGACAAAAAAATCCTTGTTGAACTTAAGACCCGATGCCTTTTCCAGTTGCGGCACACAGACTTCTTCGGTCGCGCCGGGGTAGACGGTGGACTCGTAGACGACCACGGAACCTTTTTGCATGACCTCGCCAATGCTTTTGCTGGCGCTGATCAGCGGTTTCAAGTCGGGGCGTTTGTGGCGGTCGATCGGCGTGGGTACGGTGACGATGAAGAAATTGCAGTCGGCGAGGTCCTCAGGGTCGGTCGTGAAACTCAGCTCGCCGGCGTTTTTCAGATCGGCGTCGTCGACTTCGAGCGTCGAATCATGCCCGGTTTTGAGTTCCGCGATGCGTTCTTTCTTGATATCGAAGCCGATCGTGTGGAAATGGCGGTCCAGTTCCACGGCGAGCGGCAGACCGACATAGCCCAGTCCGATGATGCCGATTTTCAGGTTTTCGAGATCCATGGTTGCCTTTTTTTATTTGTTCCACAGGCAGCCATTTTCGCTGGCTGTTTCGATCGTCTCGAGACAGGCTTCGTGCGCGGCCAGCTCTTCGTCGTTGGCCTTGACCACGACCAGTTTCAGGCCGGCGCGGTCTATTTTCGCGGCTGTGGCGTGTTGCCCGGTCATGCCGGTCTGCCCTGGCTGGCCGGTGCCGTCCAGCGACAGCGTGGCTTGCCCGCCGGTCATGCTCAGGTACACATCGGCCAGGATGCGCGCATCCAGCAAGGCCCCGTGCAGCTCGCGGTTGGCGTTGTCGATCCGGTAGCGCTTGCACAACGCGTCGAGGCTGTTGCGCTGGCCTGGGTGCATCGAGCGCGCCAGGACCAGCGTGTCCAGCACCTGGCAGATGTCCTCGATGCGCTGGTCGTGCGCGGCGAGCTCCAGTTCCTTGTTCAGGAAACCGATATCGAACGGCGCGTTGTGGATGATCAGCTCGGCGCCGCTGACGAATTCCAGGAACTCGTCGGCGATATCGGCAAACAAGGGTTTGTCCTCGAGAAATTCGTTGCTCAACCCGTGGATTTCCTGCGCGCCCGGGTCTATTTCGCGCTGCGGGTTCAGGTAGTGCTGAAAGGTCTTGCCGCTGGTGCGCCGGTTGATCATCTCGACACAGCCAATTTCGATGATCCGGTGGCCGAGCGAGGGCTCCAGCCCGGTGGTTTCGGTATCGAGGACGATTTGTCGCATGTTCGGGTTCCTTTGCCGGTTCAAGCGCCGTTCAACATCGCGTCGACCGCCGCGTTGGCGAGTTCGTCGGCGCGTTCGTTGCCGGGCACGCCGCTGTGGCCACGGACCCAGCGCCAGTCTATCTCGTGCTGCGCCACGATGCGGTCCAGTTCGCGCCACAGGTCTTCGTTCTTGACCGGTTTGCGGTTGCTGGTTTTCCAGCCGCGCGCCTTCCAGTTCGGCAGCCATTCGTTGATGCCGTCCTTGACGTACCGGGAATCGGTGTACAACACGACCTTGCAGCCGCGTTTGAGTGCGCTCAGCGCTTCGATCGCGGCCTGGATCTCCATCCGGTTGTTGGTGGTCTGAGGCTCCGCGCCGGACAGGGTCTTTTCCTTGCCGCGGGTCGTCATCAACACGCCCCAGCCACCCGGGCCCGGGTTGCCGCGGCAGGCGCCATCGGTATAAATCGTTACTGTGCTCAAGTCGAAATCCTTCTCGAGGGTTCGGCCAGCCCGGCCAGCACCCGTCGTTTCCTTTTTTGCCCCGGCATGATCCGGGTTAGCGTAAATACGCGTTTGCACGCCAGCAGGCAAAAGGCGCCGCCCATCAGCTTCAACACGCCATTGGCGGTCGGCTGGTTGAGCTTGCTCTCGCGCAGCCACGCCGGGGCGGTCGTCGGTGGGCCGGCACAATAGCCGGTGACTGACAATACCTCAAACCCGAGCAGCCGCAACCAGTCGCGCAGGCGGTGTTCGGAGACCAGGCGGTTGATGCCGGGCGGAAATCGCCGATTGCTGAGCCGGTGGCGGATCCCCCAGAGGCTGTTCGGGTTAAAGCTGAAGATCAGCAAGTGGCCATTGCCGGACAGCACCCGCTCGGCCTCGCGCAGGACCTCGTGCGGGTCGGTTTCGGTTTCCAGCGTGTGCGGCAGGATCACCGCGTCGACCGAATCGCTGGCCAGCGCCAGTGCGTCCGCGGGGCTGACCAGGTCGACGCCAGCGCCGGCGTGGGGGCTCAAGACCGCGTAACGGCGGGTCCGGCTGCTGCGGCTGAACTGGTCGGCGCTCCCCCAGCGGCCCACCTGGATCGCCTGATAGCCAAAAACCTGGCCGAGGCAGCGCTCGGCGATCTCGGTTTCCGCGGCCAGCAAAGTCTGGCCCAGCGGCCGTTCCAGCCAGTCGAAAACGCTGTGGGGACGTGACATGCGGGCAAGGATAACCTGAAACGCCCGATAAAATGCAGGCGGGCCTTCAGGCCCGATGAAGGAACGGTTTGAAATTGCAGGAGGGCCTTCAGGCCCGATTAGTTGGAACGCCAATCGGGCCTGAAGGCCCTCCTGCGATTTCCGACGATAAATAAATCCGTCCCCTTTTCTTGAAAATGTGACCTGGGTGCGGGTAAATGGCCCTCGAATCGTGGCAATTTGTCATAACGCGAGGTTTGATGGACCCCGCAACGGCGTCGTAGCGGTGATTTATACTCGCCGGTGCGGTCAGAACCCAATAAGATCGGCAAATTGGCAGAAAACAGGAGACTCAGGACCCACATGCTCAAGGTAACCCCCATACCGGCATTTTCGGACAACTGCTTGTGGCTGATTCACGCAGGAGTAATGGTTTGAACAAAGGATTTGTAATTTTGGGCGCGCTGGCCGTGTTGTTGTCGGCCTGCAGCCAGCCCCGGCTCAAGGATGATGCGAGCACGCTAAGCCAGAACCTGCCATCGCCGCCGCTCGAAGCGGTCGAGCCGGCCGCGGACCTGGTCAGTTTCACCACTGTGCAGACGATTCATATCGTCGATGTGACCCAGCCGATGATCCCCGACTGGGCGGTCGATGCGCTGCCCGATACGCTCGACATCATCCGCGCCGGTTACCAGCTGCCCGACAGCGAGCAGCGGGCCATCGACTTGCAGCTCGACTGGTATCGCCAACACCAGGCTTATCTCGATCGCGTTTTTACCCGTTCGAGCCGTTATCTGCATTACATCGCCGGCGAGCTTGCCGCGCGCGGCATGCCGTTGGAAATTGCGCTGTTGCCGATCGTCGAAAGCGCCTATGACCCGTTTGCGTATTCGCATGGGCGGGCCGCGGGTCTCTGGCAGTTCATCCCGAGCACCGGCCGCCGTTATGGCCTGAAACAGGACTGGTGGTACGACGGTCGCCGCGACATCATCGAATCCACGCGCGGCGCGCTCGATTACCTGGAAGCGCTGGCCAAACAATTCGATGGCGACTGGCTGCTGGCGATCGCCGCTTATAACTCCGGCGAGGGCAATGTGCATCGCGCGATCCGGCGCAATCGCAAGGCCGGCAAACCGATCGATTTCTGGAGCCTGTCGCGCCGGTTGCCGGTGGAAACCCGCGCCTATGTGCCGAAACTGCTCGCCGTGGCTCGGCTGGTCGCCGATCCCGATGGCAACGGCGTGACGATCGAGCGGATCCGCAACCAACCTTATTTCGCGGTCGTCGAAACCCATGGTCAGCTCGACCTGGCGCTGGCCGCGGACCTGGCCGGCGTGTCGGTCGAAGAAATTTATGCGCTGAACCCCGGCTACAACCGTTGGGCGACCGACCCGGCCGGACCGGATCGCCTGCTGGTGCCGGTTGCCGCAGCCGCGACTTTCGAGAGCAATCTCGCCGCGTTACCGGCCAGGCAGCAGGTGCGGTGGGAGCGTTATCGCATCCGCGAAGGCGACAGCCTCAGCGTGATCGCCCGGAAATTCGGCACCACGAAGAAACTGATACGCGAGGTCAACAACCTGCGCGGGTCCACGATCCGGGCCGGCAAATACCTGATGATCCCCAGGGCCAGCAAGAGCGCTTCGGCCTATACCCAAAGCGCCGATGCCCGCCTGGCGCGCACGATGACGCGGTCGCGCGGCTCGAAGCGCACGCTTTACCGGGTGCAACCGGGCGATTCGCTGTGGACCATTTCGCGCAAGTACCGGGTCAACACGCGCAGCCTGGCCAAGTGGAACGGGATGGCGCCGCGCGACACCTTGTCGGTCGGCCGTGAACTGGTGATCTGGGGCGGGAAAAGCGTCGTCGCCATCGGCGGCGGGCCGCCGAGCGGCCGCGTGCGGCAGATCAATTACACCGTCCGCAAGGGCGATTCGCTGTGGAAGATTTCCTCGCGTTTCAAGGTCAGCATCAGCCAGCTGAAAAGCTGGAACAGCCTCAGCGGCAAGCGGGTATTGCGCCCGGGCCAGCGGCTGGTGATGTATATCGATGTGACCAAACAAAGCGGCGGGTAAAAAGGGGACGGATTTATTTTTCGTGGAGCGCCCATCGGGCCTGAAGGCCCTCCTGCGAATTCAAACCGATCCCCATCGGGCCTGGAGGCCCTCCTGCAGGTGAACAAAAAATCGGTGTGTGGCTTTGTTTTTCGGTAGAATTCTGGCCGATCAGGATTTTGGAGATGATGTATGGGTTTTCTTGCCGGCAAAAAAGCATTGATCGTTGGCCTCGCCAGCACTCGCTCGATCGCCTGGGGGATCGCGCAGGCGATGCGCCGGGAAGGCGCCGAACTGGCCTTGAGCTACCAGAACGACAAGCTGCAGGGCCGGGTCGAGAAAATGGGCGCGGAACTTGACACCGACCTGACCTTCGAGCTGGATGTCGCGGCCGATGCCAACATCGAGCAAGCGATGGCCACGCTGGGCGAGCGCTGGGACGGTCTCGATATCCTGGTCCACTCGGTCGGTTTTGCGCCGCGCGACCAGCTCGAGGGTGGTTTTCTCGATGCGATCAATCGCAAGGGTTTCCAGATCGCGCACGACATCTCGGCTTACAGTTTTGCCGCGCTGGCCAAGGCGGCGCGCCCGCTGATGGCCGGACGCAACGGCGCGCTGCTGACGCTCAGTTACCTCGGCGCGGTCAAGTCCGTGCCGCATTACAACGTCATGGGGCTGGCCAAGGCCAGCCTGGAATCGGCGGTGCGGTTTATCGCGGCCGATGTGGGCCCGGGCGGGACCCGGGTCAACGGGATCTCGGCCGGGCCGATCAAGACGCTGGCCGCAGCCGGGATCAGCGGGTTCCGCACGATGCTGCACCACGTAGAAAAAGTCTCACCATTGCGCAAGAACGTCAGCATCGACGATGTGGGCAATACGGCCGCGTTTTTGTGCTCGGACCTGGCGGCGGGGATCACCGGCGAGATCGTTTATGTCGATGCCGGGTTTAACACGGTTGGGATGAGCCTGGAATAGGTGGGAGGCCCTATCGGGCCTGAAGGCCCTCCTACGATTTTCAACCGATCCTGATCGGGCCTGAAGGCCCTCCTACGTTGGGGTTTGTGTGGGGGCCAGCAGGCCTTCTTTTTCGCCCTCCAGGCGGGCGATGACGACGGCGCATGAGGTGTCGCCGAAGACGTTGACGCTGGTGCGGGTCATGTCGAGAATGCGGTCGAACACGAACAGCAAGCCGATCGCTTCGATCGGTATGCCGACCACCTTCAGGATGATGGCGATCGCCACCAGCGAAGCCGACGGGATTCCGGCAACCCCGATCGAGGTCAGCAAGGCCGTGACCACAACGACGACCTGCTGGGTAACGCTCAGCTCCAGGCCGTAAGCCTGGGCGATGAACAACGCCGCCATGCATTCATACAGCGCGGTGCCATCCATGTTGACCGTAGCGCCCAGCGGCAGCACAAAACTGGATGTGCGGTTGGAAACACCGACGTTGTTTTCGACGCAGTCTATCGTGATCGGCAAAGTCGCCGAGGATGACGATGTCGAGAACGCCGTCAGCAACGCCGGGGACACCGCGTGAGCCAGGCGCCATGGGTTGACCCGGCCGATAAAGCGCACCAGCAACGGCAGCGTGACCAGGGCGTGAATCGCCAGGGCGACGATCACCGTGCCGGTAAACACCAGCAGCGGCTTGGCGGCATCGAAGCCGGTATCGGCCACCACTTTGGCGACCAGCCCAAACACGCCCAGCGGCGCGAATTTCATGACCCACTCGGTCATGCGCATCATCACGTGAAACATCGAGTCCCAGAAACTGAACATCGTTTGCGCGTGTTCCTTGCGCAACTGGGTCATGAAATAGCCAAACAGCAGGCAGAAGAAAATCAGCCCGAGCATCTCGCCTTCCGCGGCGGCCTTGACGATGTTCGCCGGCACCATGCGGATAAAAATTCCGGCAATGTCGCCCGCGTCTTTGTCGCCGACCGTGGCCGCGACCTCTGCAGGATCGGCCGACAGGGCCATCAATTCGCGGGCAGGTTCGCCATCGACCAGGCCGGGTTGCACGGCGTTGACCAGCACCAGGCCAACGATGATCGCCAGTGTGCTGCTGAGCAGATAAAACGCCATGGTCCGCCCACCCAGCCGGCCCAGTTTGCCGCCGCTGCCGATGCCGGCGACGCCGACGATAATCGACGATGCGATCAGCGGTACGATCAGCATTTTCAGCGCGTTGAGAAACAAAGTGCCGAGAAATCCAAAGACCGAGTAGTAAGTGACGCCGAACAATGCCGCGTCGGTCCCGGTCAGGGTCCCGAAAACGCCTGCGAGTACCAGGGCGATCATAATTTGCCAATGCAGTTTGAGTCTGGTCATCGCCTGGTCGCCTTTATTGTTGTTTATGAAAGCGCGGGCAGGGCGCTTATGGAACCGTCGGTGGAATCAATATGTCGTCAAAAGTCCGCTGGTTGATTCTCACCTTGGCGGTTGCGCGCAATTGCGCGACCAGGGCGGTCAGTTCGGCATTACCGAGCTGGCTGGCCATGCCCTGCTCGGCTTGGTTCCACTCCGCGATGGTCAGCGCGGCCGGGTGTCCGGGCGTCACCGTACTCACGACGAAAATGGTGAAATCGCCCGTGGCCAGCGAGAGGCCACCGACCGATGGCTGCCCGGCCGCCGGTTTTGGCGTCGAGAAAATCGCTTCGAGCAACGCGCGCGGCATGTCGGTCGTATTGCGGGTGACTTTCTTTGGCGCGGTATAGGCTGCGTTGTTGTCCGCGGCCAGTTTCTGCAGACTCGCGCCGGACTCGGCCGCGGTTTCGATACTGTTGCCGGCCGAGCGCGCGAGCACGCGGGTCTGCTCGCTCACCAGCAACGCGACGATCTGCTCGCGGACTTCTTCCAGCGGACGGGTCTCGGCCGGCTGGTAGGCGCTCACCCGCAGCACGATCACCCGGCTATTCTCGTCGACCTCGACCAACTCGCTGTTGTGGCCATCATTAAGAACTTCCGGGCTGAATACTGCGCCCACGATGCGCTCGTCGCTGCCCAGCTCGCCGCCGCCGGCACGGGTGAATCCACTGACGCTTTTCAATTCCAGCTCCAGTGAATCCGCCACGATTTGCAACTCGTCGTAGGCGGCGAACGATTCATCGCCCAAAGACCGGGCGGCGTCGTAATACAGATCCTCGGCCAGTTTCTCGCGGTAGTCGGCCTCTATCTCGGCACGCACTTCGGCAAATTCCTGCACAGCGGCTGGCTTGATTTCATCGAGCAGAATTACGTGATAACCGAAACGGGTTTTGACCGGCCCGGCAATCCCGGCGACCTGCATCGCAAACAAGGTATCGGCAAACGGCCCGACAAAATCTTCGCGCAGCGACCAGCCCAGGTCGCCGCCTTCGGCGCTGGTGCCGCCATCGTCAGAGTATTCCGCGACCAGCGCCGCAAAGTCCTCGCCGGCGCGGCTGCGCTCAATGGCTTCGTTCGCCCTGGCTTCGGCCGCCGCGTCGCCCCTGTCAGCGCCGGTCGCGATCAGGATATGCCGAGCCCGTCTTTGTTCCTCGGTCTGGTAACCGGCCGCAACGGAGTCGTAAAACTCGAGCAACTCCTGCTCGTCCACTTCTACAGCAGCCGTAAAATCGCTGACCCGAACTTCCAGGTACTCGATTTCGGCAGACTCCCCGGTTTGGAAACGCCGTGCATTGAGATCGTAGTAACCGGTGATTTCCTCGTCGCCGGGCGATACCAGGTCCGCGAACGCACTGGCGTCGATCCTGAGCAGCGAGACTTCCCTCTCCTCGCCTTTCAGCTCCAGGAAACGCCGCATTTCGCTCGGCGTGACAAAGGAACTGTTGATCACGCCCTGCTGCATTTGCAGCACTTCCAGCTGGCTCCTCTGGTCACGTTCGAAACCGGTTTTTGAAATTCCACGCGCGCGCAGGCTCGCCCGGTAGCTGTCCAGTGAGAATTCCCCGCCGATCTGAAAACCGGGGATGGCCCGAATGGATTTACTGAGCATCGCATCGGATACCCGGTAGTCGTTGCTGGCGACCATGCTCCTGACCAGGGCGTTGTTGATGTAACGTTCCAGGACGCTGCTGCGTATTTGTTCGAGCATCAGCGGAGAGATGTCGTCCTGGTAGAGCGCCTGGAACTGGTTGACTCGATCCTGCGCCGCGCGCCTGACCTCGAGCGCCGGGATCTCGATGTCATTGACCCGGGCTGCCCAGGTCGCACCTATGGAGAGCGGATCGACTCCCCAGAAAACGAATGCCAGCGCAATGATGGCGAACATGACGCCGGCAACCCAGCCGGTCAGTTTATCCCTGATTAATTGCAGCATGCTGGCAGTTCTACTCCCATCAAAAACAGGCGTCCGGCGGACTCCTCAGGTCAAAAAAAAGGGCGCCTGAATCGGCGCCCTGGCATTAATGGCGGAGTGGACGGGACTCGAACCCGCGACCACCGGCGTGACAGGCCGGTATTCTAACCAACTGAACTACCACTCCGCAGCCGGTGGGTGCTGAGGGGCTCGAACCCCCGACATCCGCCGTGTAAAGGCGACGCTCTCCCAACTGAGCTAAGCACCCGTGCCCGAAAGACGCGCTAGTTTACGGCAGCTTTCAGGCCTTTACCAGCTTTGAATGTGGGTGCTTTACTGGCCGGAATAAAGATCGTTGCACCGGTCTTTGGATTACGGCCATTGCGTGCCGCACGCTGTTTTACCTGGAAGGTGCCGAAGCCCACCAGGGCCACATTGTCACCGCTCACCAGGGCCGCCGTAATCGACGACAAGATGCCTTCGACGGCTCTGCCTGCATCTGCTTTGGAAAGATTACTTGCACTTGCTACTGCTTCAATCAGTTGGCCTTTGTTCATTTAGGTCACCTTGTAAGGTTAGTAAGTTGACTTCCCACGGATGCGATTGCATCCGTCCCCCCCGAATCAATATCACCGGTCGTCGTGAAATAAAAAACCGGCGAAACTGCGATCAACAACGGTGCCGTCCGTTACGGCGTGGGTCACTTATAACAAGTGACAAAAACCGCTGTCAACACAACTGCAAAAGGATTTTCGGGAGCGGGACGCCGCGGGAACTAATGCGGGTGCACTTCGTCTTTGCGTTTTTTACTTGCCCGGCGAGACTCATCCTTGCTCGCAGCAGATGGCTTGTCGTCGATTGGCGACGGCATGTGCTGCAACGCAACTTCGAGCACTTCGTCGATCCATCTTACCGGCCTTATGTCGAGTTTATCTTTAATATTGCGAGGTATCTCCGTGAGGTCCTTAGCATTTTCCTTCGGGATCAAGACCGTTTCTATGCCGCCGCGATGGGCCGCAAGCAGTTTTTCCTTGAGCCCGCCGATCGGCAGAACCTCACCGCGGAGGGTGATTTCACCGGTCATGGCGACCTCGGAACGTACCTTGATACCGGTCAATGCAGACACCAAAGCGACCAACATACCGACGCCGGCACTGGGTCCATCCTTCGGTGTGGCCCCCTCCGGAACATGGATATGAACGTCCAGTTTTCGGTGAAAATCCTCTGCAATACCCAGAATTGCCGCGCGGCTGCGCACCACGGTCATCGCCGCCTGGATGGATTCCTGCATCACTTCGCCGAGCTGGCCGGTGTGAATCAGCTTGCCCTTGCCCGGAACCACGGCTGCTTCTATGGTCAGCAGTTCGCCGCCAACCTCGGTCCATGCCAGGCCGGTAACCTGGCCGACCTGGTCGTTTTCTTCGGCACGGCCAAAACGAAACTGGCGTACACCGAGATATTTTTCCAGTTGTTTCGGGGTAATCCTGAACTTGCGCTTCTGCGGACTGAGCAATTCGGCCTTGACCGCCTTGCGGCAGATTTTTGCGATCTCGCGTTCGAGGTTTCGGACCCCGGCTTCACGCGTGTAATGCCTGATGATATCCAGCAGGGCGTTACTCGAAATGGTCAGCTCATCCTCGTGCAGGCCATTCTGCTCTTTCTGTTTGGGCACCAGGTAGCGGCTCGCGATATTGGCTTTCTCGTCCTCGGTATAGCCGGCCAGCCGGATCACTTCCATGCGATCGAGCAATGGCGGGGGGATATTCAAGGTGTTGTTGGCCGTGCACACGAACATGGTTTCGGAAAGATCGAAATCGACCTCAAGATAGTGGTCGACAAAAGTCGAGTTTTGCTCGGGGTCCAGCACCTCGAGCAGCGCCGATGACGGGTCACCCCGGAAATCCATCGACATCTTGTCGACTTCATCCAGTAAAAACAATGGGTTACGGACCTCCGCCTTGGCCATGTTCTGGATGATCTTGCCGGGCATCGAACCGATGTAGGTGCGCCGGTGACCGCGGATTTCCGCCTCGTCGCGGACCCCGCCCAGTGACATGCGAACGAATTTTCGCCCGGTCGCCCGCGCGATGCTCTGCCCCAGCGAGGTCTTGCCCACGCCAGGCGGACCGACCAGGCAGAGGATCGGACCTTTGAGTTTTTTGACCCGCTGCTGCACGGCCAGGTATTCGAGAATGCGCTCCTTGACCTTCTCCAGACCATAATGATCTTCGTCCAGGATGACCTGCGCCTGGCTCAGATCGAGCCCGACCTTGGTGCGTTTTTTCCACGGCGCCTTGAGCAGCCAGTCTATGTAATTCCGCACCACGGTGGCTTCCGCGGACATCGGTGACATCAGCTTGAGTTTGTTCAGCTCGGAAGTGGCTTTGTCCTTCGCCTCCTTGCTCATCCCGGCTTCGCCAATTCTCTTCTCGAGATCGGCCAGGTCGTTTGGCGCATCTTCCATATCGCCGAGTTCTTTCTGAATCGCTTTCATCTGCTCGTTCAGGTAGTACTCGCGCTGGCTTTTCTCCATCTGTTGCTTGACCCGGCCACGGATGCGTTTTTCGATGTGCAAGACGTCGATTTCGCCATCGATCAGACCCATCACATGTTCGAGCCGCGATCGCACGTCGGCGATTTCCAGTATTTTCTGTTTTTCCGACAGCTTCAGCGCCATGTGCGCCGCGACCGTATCGGCCAGGCGGCCCGGCTGCTCGATGCCGGCCAGCGAGGTCAGGATCTCCGGCGGCACTTTCTTGTTGAGCTTGACGTATTGTTCGAACTGGCTGATCACCGAGCGGCACATCACGTCCATTTCGCGCTCGTCAAAATCTTCGTCTTCGCCGAGCACCGTTATCGATGCGGAAAAATATTCGCCGACATGATATTCATCTATCCTGACCCGGTCACCGCCTTCGACCAGCACCTTGACCGTGCCGTCCGGCAGCTTCAGCAATTGCAAAATGGTCGCCAGCGTCCCCATGCTATACAGGTCATCGACACTCGGCTCGTCGACATCCGCCTGGGTCTGGGCAACCAGGACAATCTGCTTGCCCTCGTGCATCGCCTTGTCCAGCGCCTGGATCGACCGTTCGCGGCCGACAAACAGCGGGATGACCATGTGCGGATACACCACCACATCGCGCAACGGAAGGACCGGCACGGCATCGGTGCGCATGCCCGCTATCTCGGGATTCTCGGGTTTTGCTGGTTTGTCACTGGGCACGTCGTCAACACCTCAACGGATCGGGGGACTACCTGGTCAACATCCATACAGACATCGGCCTCGTTGAGCTTTTATGGAGGCAAACGCCGGTAATTTCAAGCTTTGGGAAGCTCTGATCTACTTCGCTGATGAATAGATCAGAGCTTCCTCCGCTCAATGATCGGAGCCGGTTGCTCTTTGTTCCTGCTCGTCTTCGGTCTGATAAACAAAATACGGTTGCGTGTCGCCTTCCACCACCGCTTCGTCGACGACCACCTTGACCACGTTTTTCATCGTCGGCAGCTCGTACATCGTGTCCAGCAGCACGTGCTCGAGTATGGTGCGCAAACCGCGCGCACCGGTCTTGCGCTTCATGGCCTTGCGGGCGATCGCGCGCAACGCGTCCTTGCGGAATTCGAGCGTCACGCCTTCCATATCAAGCAACTTGATGTATTGCTTGGTCAGGGCATTGCGCGGCGTCTGGAGTATCGTGACCAGGGCATCCTCGTCCAGTTCATCGAGGGTGGCAACGATCGGCAGGCGGCCGACAAACTCGGGGATCAGCCCGAACTTGATCAGGTCTTCCGGCTCGACGTCACGGAAAAGCTCGCCGATCTTGAGATCCTTGTCGGCGGTTTTTACCTCGGCGACGAAGCCGATGCCGCTCTTGTCGGAGCGGCTCAGGATGATTTTTTCGAGCCCGGCGAAAGCGCCGCCGACGATAAACAGGATATTCGCAGTATTGACCTGCAAGAATTCCTGTTGCGGATGCTTGCGGCCGCCCTGGGGCGGCACCGATGCGACGGTCCCTTCGATCAGTTTCAGCAATGCCTGTTGCACGCCCTCGCCGGAAACGTCCCGGGTGATCGACGGGTTATCCGATTTCCGCGAAATCTTGTCGATTTCGTCGATATAGACGATCCCGGTCTGCGCCTTGTCGACGTCGTAGTCGCATTTTTGCAGCAGCTTCTGAATGATGTTTTCGACGTCCTCGCCGACATACCCCGCCTCGGTCAGCGTGGTCGCATCGGCAATCGTGAATGGCACATTGAGCAATCGGGCCAGGGTCTCGGCCAGCAGCGTTTTGCCGCAACCGGTCGGGCCGATCAGCAGGATATTGCTCTTGGCCAGCTCGATATGGTCGCGCGAAGAATCGGCACTGAGGTTTTGCAGGCGCTTGTAATGATTGTAGACGGCAACCGCCAGGACCTTTTTCGCCTGGTCCTGGCCGATCACGTAGTCATCGAGGGTTTGCTTGATTTCGTGGGGTCGCGGCAGGTCGTCACGCGCCTGGTCGGCCCGTTCATCGAGCTCTTCGCGGATGATGTCGTTGCACAGCTCGACACACTCATCGCAGACAAAAACCGACGGGCCGGCGATCAGTTTCCTGACTTCATGCTGGCTCTTGCCGCAAAAAGAACAATACAGCAGTTTACCTTCGTCTTTGCCGCTTGTTTCGTCGCTCATACACCGTCCTCGGTATAGAAAATCCCTTTTCCTGGCTGCCGCAAGCCGGGTTGCCGCCTGTATAGCATGGCGGCCCCATGGCATGCAAAGAAATAGTACCGGATTTTTCCGCGAAGTTCGCGGTAACTCGTTGAAGATTCGTTATTTTTTCTTGATTTTTTCGACATTTCTTGGCGCTTTTTCAGGATCGTCTCCAGCCTTGCCGCGGCGCTCGAGCACCGTATCAATCAGACCGTACTTGATTGCCTCAGTTCCACCCATGAAATTGTCGCGATCGGTGTCCCTGGCGACTTGTTCCACAGTCTGCCCGGTGTGGTTGGCCAGGATCTCGTTCAGGCGGTCGCGCATCTGCAACACTTCTCTCGCGTGGATATCGATATCCGAGGCCTGTCCCTGGAAACCACCGATCGGCTGGTGGATCATCATCCGCGAATGCGGCAACGCATAGCGTTTGCCCTTCTTGCCGCCGGCAAGCAGCACCGCGCCCATGCTGGCGGCCTGGCCGACGCAGATCGTGCTGATATCCGGGCGCACGAACTGCATGGTGTCGTAGATAGCGAGCCCGGCGCTGACCGAACCGCCCGGCGAATTGATATACAGGTGTATGTCTTTCTCCGCGTTCTCCGATTCCAGGTAGAGCAACTGCGCAACGATCAGGTTTGCCACCTGGTCTTCGATCCCACCGACCATGAACACCACGCGGTCTTTTAGCAGCCGGGAATAGATGTCATAGGCGCGCTCACCGCGGGCGGTCTGCTCGACCACCATTGGTACCAGGTTCATTTCAATCTCCCTCATGTTGCCCGCCTTTGATACAGATTCCGTGCCGTCGCATTTCAGGCCTCGAAATCCATGATTTCGCTAAAACTCCTGGGCTGGTCGGATTGTTTGACCTGCCCGAGCGCCCAATCCACGGCCTGTTGTTCGAGGACCATCATCTCGACCTGGCTCATCATACCGGGATTGCTGGTATATGCCTGCAGGATCTGCTGCGGATCGCTGAAACCGCTGGCGATCTGGTCGAGCCTCCGGGCGACCCTTTCCTTGTCGGCTTCGAGCTGCTGTGACTTGATGATTTCATTGATCAGCAGTCCCAGGCCAACCCGGCGGCGCGCCTGTTCCTCGAAGGCTTCGCTCGGCGGCGCCTGGTTGTGGTCCTTGATTCCCATTCTTTTCATCGCGTCGTGCTGCATGGTGTGAATTTCCTGGTCGATCAGCGCGGCGGGAATTTCGAGCGGGTTTTTCTGCAGCAATTGGTCCAATAGCTGGCCCTTCAGGCTGGCCTGAATTTTCTGTTCGAGTTCGGTTTGCATGTTTTGCCGAATTTCTTTGCGCAGTTTTTCGAGCCCCCCCTCTTTGACTCCGTAGGCGGCGCAAAACTCATCATCCAGCTCGGGCAACACCTGCTGTTCCACGGATTCGCAGCTGGCTTCGAACTCGGCGGTTTTGCCGGCCAGGTCGGCGGCGTGGTAATCGTCCGGGAACACGACCGGGAAACTGCGTGACTCACCGGCCGAGATTCCGTTCAGGCCCTTTTCGAAGTCCGGCAGCATTTGCCCGTCGCCACGGACGATCGGGACTTTTTCCCCGCTGCTGCCGGCAAAGGTCTCGCCATCGATGCGCCCGCTGAAGTCGATGACGACCCGGTCGCCTTCGCCGGCTGCGCGCTCGACCTTTTGCCAGGTGGCGCGTTGCCTGCGCAGGTTTTCCAGCATCCGATCGATATCCTCGTCGACGATATCGGCCGTGGGTTTGTTGACCTTGATCGACGACAGACCCTTGATCTTGATTTCCGGGTAAACCTCGAACACCGCCGTATATCTGAGGTCCTTGCCCTCGGTCACTTCATCGGCTTCGATCCTGGGATTGCTGGCCGGCCGCAGCTTTTCCTGGCCGATGGCTTCGGCATAAGTCCGCTGCATGAGCTCGCCGACCACATCGCGGCGCACCTCGCCGCCGTAATGCTGGCGGATTACTTTCATCGGCGCCTTGCCCGGGCGGAAGCCCTTGAGCTTGGCCGATTTGCCGACCCTGCGCAGACGCTGGTCGACTTCTGAGTCGATACGCTCGGCGGGAACCTGCACTTTCATCCGCCGTTCCAGACCCTGGGTCGTTTCTACCGACACCAACATGTTGTTTTTCCTCATATTAATAAACATGGTCGATGGCCAATACCGCCATCGTCCAGGCTGTCTGGTGCGAAAGGAGAGACTCGAACTCTCACGGGTTTTACCCCACAGGGACCTAAACCCTGCGCGTCTGCCAGTTCCGCCACTTTCGCTGAAACTGTCCCTCTCTTGCGCCACTCATGGCTGCACGGGGCAGCGGATTATACCCATCGGGTAAGCCGCCGGATAGCCAAACGGCGCGCAGTCTATCACTTTAACAAGCGCTGCGCCGCACTGATTCCACGCAGGAAACGCCCTCCGCAACAACGAAAAAGCAGCGTCCGGCGCTGCTTTTTGTTTTGGTGGGGGACCGGGGAATCGAACCCCGAACCTGCGGATTAAGAGTCCGATGCTCTGCCAATTGAGCTAGTCCCCCAAAATTCCCTGCTAAATCGCTTTCTCGTTATTCTGTCATTCCCTGGACCACTGGAATCACAATCCGGGGCTCTACCCTGCCGCTGCGCGGCCCCGCTACGCCCTCCGTGCCTTCGCTAAAAAAATTTGGGGTGGACGATGGGGCTCGAACCCACGACCACCGGAATCACAATCCGGGGCTCTACCAACTGAGCTACGCCCACCATAATTTCTCTTTAAGATGTGTCTATTTTACCTGTTTTCGTTCAATCTGGCGCGCCCGGCAGGACTCGAACCTGCAACCCTCGGCTTAGAAGGCCGATGCTCTATCCGGTTGAGCTACGGGCGCAGATACGGCATACGGACCAGACATCTGGTCGGGGCAGAGGGATTCGAACCCCCGACCTTCTGCTCCCAAAGCAGACGCGCTACCAAGCTGCGCTATGCCCCGCGACTACCCGCCTGCAGCAGCGATCATCGCCCCTTCGCGCGGGTGACGCATGATACGTCAGCTCAGGTCCGCTGTGTAGTTATTTGGCAGCATAACCAATGCTCGGGCACAGCGTGAATATTCACGTGGGACGGCAGCGGCTGTGTATAATTCGCGCCTTTCGCGGATGGCGGGAATCGAAAATGGCAGCCAGATTACTGGATGGAAAAATCGTCGCGAAACAGGTCAGGGAGAGCGTGCGCCTGGCCGTGGAAGAGCGTCTCGCCCAGGGGCTCAGGCGACCCGGCCTGGCGGTCGTCCTGGTCGGCGACGACCCTGCGTCGGGAATCTATGTCGGCAAGAAACGCAAGGCCTGCGAGGAAGCAGGAATTCTCTCGAAAGCGTTTGACCTGCCGGCGGATACTTCGCAAGCAAAACTGCTGGAGTTGATCGACCAGCTCAACCAGGACGAGGAAATAGACGGCATCCTGGTGCAGCTCCCGCTGCCCGATCAGATCGACGAAAACGCCATCACCGAGGCGATCGGCCCGCTCAAGGACGTCGACGGTTTTCACTCCGTCAACATCGGCTTGCTTACCCAGGGCGCACCACGCCTGCGCCCTTGCACGTCGCTGGGCATCATGCGTCTGCTGGCAGCCAACGGGATCGATATCCGCGGCAAGGATGCGGTCGTGGTCGGCAGGTCGAATATCGTGGGCCGGCCGATTGCGCTGGAGTTGTTGCTGGCCAACGCCACCGTCACCATTTGTCACAGTTTCACCAGGGACCTGCGCGCGCGGGTCGAAAAGGCTGAAATCCTCGTGGCCGCGGTCGGCAAACCGGGGCTGATCCCGGGCGAATGGATTGCCGATGGCGCGGTGGTCGTCGATGTCGGGATCAACCGGACGAACGACGGCAAGCTGGTCGGCGATGTGGGCTTTGCCGAAGCCAGCAAGAGAGCGGCCTGGATTACCCCGGTCCCGGGCGGGGTCGGGCCGATGACGGTGGCCATATTGCTGGAAAACACGCTGAAATCCGCGCAGTTGCGCGATTGATTGCTGGTTCGGGCCTGAAGGCCCTGCTACAGGCGGCGCCAGGTTGTTTCGGTGGGGCTGTCTTCGAGTTGCACGCCGGCTTTGGCCAGCACATCGCGAATTCGGTCGGATTCGGGGAAGTCCTTGTCGGCCCGTGCCCGCTGGCGCTTTGCGATTAGCGATTCGATCTCGGAATCGCTCAACTCATCGCTGGTCTGCGCGTCCGGCGCCGACCGTCGCAGCCATGCCTGCGGGTCCTCGCCCAGCAGGCCGAGTATCCCTCCCAGCCGGACCAATTCCCGGCCGATGGCGTTCGCCTGGTCCTGCTGGCTGGATTTGAGGCAGCGGTTCAGATCGCGTTTCAGTTCGGCGAGTATGGCCAGCGCGCCCGGCGTGTTGAAATCGTCGTCCATGGAGTCCCTGAAGCGCTGCCAATACGTCCCCCCTTTGGTCAACGTCTTGAGAAAGCCCGATGCACTTTCATATAACGATGAGACGGTCTGCTGTGGGTCGTTGCTCGTTTGCAGATCGACCTTCGCCAATGCCGAATAAAAACCCCCGAGCGCCGCGCGCGCCGCATCGAGTTCCATGCTGCTGTAATTCACCGGCTGCCGGTAATGCGGGCCCAACAGGAAATAGCGAATCTCGTCGGCGTGGTAACTTTTCAAAATCTCGCGCAGCGTGAAAAAGTTGCCCAGCGATTTGGACATTTTTTTCTCGTCGATGCGTACGAAACCATTGTGCATCCACAACCTGGCAAAGCCTTCGCCGGTGGCCGCGCAGGACTGGGCGATCTCGTTCTCGTGATGCGGGAATTTCAGATCCATGCCGCCGCCGTGGATATCGAATTCATTACCGAGGACTTGTGTCGCCATCGCCGAACACTCGATGTGCCAGCCGGGCCGGCCATCGCCCCACGGTGACGGCCAGGACGGCTCGCCCGGCTTGGCCGCTTTCCACAGCACGAAATCCAGCGGGTCGCGCTTGTGCTCATCGGGTTCGACGCGCGCGCCGGCCCGCAGATCGTCCGTGTTCCTGCCGGACAAGGCGCCATAGCCGTCGAATTTCGCCACCGCGTAATAAACATCCCCGTTATCGCCGCGGTAGGCGTAACCGCGTTCTTCGAGCGCCTCGATCATCGCGATGATCGCGGCCATCGTTTCGGTCGCGCGCGGCTCATGGGTCGGCGGCAGGATATCGAGCGTGGCGCAGTCTTCGTTCATCGCCTCGATGAACCTGGCGGTCAGCGCATCGATGTCCTCGTCGTTTTCGTTGGCCCGGGCGATGATCTTGTCGTCGATGTCGGTGATGTTGCGGACATAGGTGAGCCGATAGCCGCTGGCGCGCAACCAGCGCGTGATCATGTCGAACACGAGCAGCATGCGCACGTGACCCAAGTGCAGGTAGTCGTAAACGGTGATGCCGCACACGTACATGCGCACCTTACCCTTCTCGATCGGGGCAAATTCCTCTTTTTTGCCGGTGAAGCTGTTGTGTATTCTCAGCATCTTTTCCCAGCCTCGCGGAGTCTCCGTGCCACCCGGTCTTTGCCCATCAGCGCGGCGATTTTCTCGAGTTCAGGACCGCGCAGCTCGCCGGTCAGCGCCAGGCGCAAGGGCTGGAACAGCTGTTTGCCCCTGGCGCCGGTTTTCTCGCCGAGCCGGCCGCAAAAATCGCGAAAACTGTCGTGTCCTTTCGCCCACAGGGCAATCGCGGTTTCGAAGAAACCGGCTTCGATGCCGCTGAGCCCGTCGACCATCGTTGCCCCGGTCACCGGCTCATCGAGGAACAGGATTTTCGCCCAGCCGGCGCCCTCCGCCGGTCGCTGCAGGTTCGCACGCACCAGGGCGATGAAATCTTCCTCTTTGTCCGCCGGCACCGCGCCATCGAGATAATCCCCGCTGGCGCCGGCCCCCAGCCAGGTCCTGACCTCCGCATCGCTGAGTTTCATCACCGCCAGCTTCTGCCAGTGGTCGAGCTGCACCGGGTCATGCCGGGCCGGCGCCCGTCCCAGGCGCGCGCAATCGAAATGTGCGCTCATTTCAGCCAGGCTCATCAACTCGCCGCTGTCGCTCGCATGACCGAGCCTAAACAGGTGATTGTTCAGCGCGGCAGGCAGGTAACCCTGCTCCCTGAGCTTTTTAAGGCTGGCGGCGCCCTTGCGTTTCGACAGCGGTTTGCCATCGTCGCCGACGATCAGCGACAAATGCCCATATTCGGGCACGGCCAGGCCCAGCGAACGCAACAGGGCGATCTGCCGCGGCGTATTGGCCAGGTGGTCCTCGCCGCGCAACACGTGGGTGACCCCCATCAGCGAGTCATCCAGCGCGTTGCTGAAAAAAAACGCCGGCGTGCCATCCGCGCGGCGGATAATGAAATCGCCGATATCCGCCAGCTCGAATTTCTGCGGCCCTTTGGCCAGGTCGGTAAATTCGACGACCCCTTCGTCGGCGACCCGATAGCGCAGGGTCGGCCGCTGACCGGCGAGCAAGCGTTCGGCGATGTCTTTTTCAGCGAGCTCGCGACAAGTGCCGGCATAACGCGGCGCCTGGTTTGCGCGCCGCTGCGCCCGGCGCGATTTTTCCAGGTCCTCGCCGCTGCAAAAACACGGATAGGCCAGCCGCCGCTCGCTGAGTTTGTCAAACCAGGCCTGGTAGACGGCCTGGCGCTCGGACTGGCGAAACGGGCCGCGCCCGCCGGCTTCTTCCATGCCCGGCCCGAGATCCCAGTCCAGCCCCAGCCAGCGCAAATCGTCGCACAGCGCAGCGAGATATTTTTCGGCGCTGCGCTCACGATCGGTATCTTCCGAGCGCAACAGGAACTCCCCGTTCGCGGCCCGCGCGAGCAATGCGTTGAACAGCGCGGTACGCAGATTTCCGAGATGGGTATACCCGGTCGGACTCGGTGCGAAACGGGTGGTGACGACGGCTGTATTCATGGCGCGCAATGGTAGCTAAAACCCCGACCGGCTCCAAGGCTATCATCCATCGGCCGTCTCCGCCTATCATTGGCGGTTCTGGCATGCTGGAGATAGTCGATGAAAAAACTGCTCGTCGCGTTGACGCTGGGCTTGTTTGCCACCAGCCTGCAGGCGCAGGAACTGCCGCTTTTTCCGAAGGTAAAACTGAAAACCAACCGCGGGACCATCGTGCTGGAACTCGACACCGCCCGTGCGCCCATCACCGTTTACAACTTCCTCAAGTATGTGGAGGATGGTCATTATGACGGCACGATATTCCACCGGGTCATCCCGGGGTTCATCGTCCAGGGCGGCGGCTATGCGATCGACTACGGCGAAATACCGACCAGCAACCCCATCCCGAACGAATCGGGCAACGGCCTGAGCAATCAGCCGGGCACGATCGCGATGGCGCGCACCAACCTGCCGCACACGGCGACCGCGCAATTTTTTATCAATGTTTCCGATAACCTCAAGCTCGACCCCAAACCCAGCCGCTGGGGCTATACCGTGTTTGGCACGGTGGTCGAGGGCATGGATGTCGTCGAGGCCATTGCCGCCATTCCCACCGGTCCCGGGGGGCCGTTCCCGACCGATGTACCGCAAAGCATGGTTATCATCGAGAAAGCCTCGGTGATGCTCCAGAGAGCGACGATCCGGGAGTAGACCGCCGATGGCCGTGGTTTTCGTATCCGATGTCCACCTGGAGCCCGGGCGAGCGGATATCAGCGAGCGTTTTTTTCGCTTCCTCGAACTGCAGGCCACGCAGGCCGAAGCGCTGTACGTGCTCGGCGACCTGTTCGAGGCATGGATCGGCGATGACGACGACGATGAATTTGCCAAACTGGTCCCGCGGAAGCTGCGTGCGCTAAACGATTCGGGCGTGCCGGTTTACTTCATGCATGGCAACCGCGATTTCCTGATCGGCGAGCGCTTCGCCAAAGACAGCGGCTGCCGGCTGCTCGCCGACCCGACCCGGCTCGAATTGTATGGCGAGACCTTGTTGCTCAGCCATGGCGATGCGCTGTGCACCGATGACCTTGGCTACCAGGCGTTCAGAAAGGAAGTTCGCGATCCGCAATGGCAAAAACGCTTTCTCGCGCGGCCACTCGCACAGCGGCGTGAAATCGCCCGCCACGCCGCCGATGCATCCGTGCAATACCAGCGGCAACACGCAGCGGAAATCGGCGACGTCAACCAGCAAGCGGTCGAGGCGCTGATGGCAGAGCGACAGGTGACCGTGTTGCTGCACGGGCACACCCACCGCCCCGCGGTACACGATTTCACGCTGGCAGACGGCGTCGAGGCGCGCCGCATCGTACTCGGCGCCTGGTATGAACAAGGCAGCATGGTGCGCTGGGACAAAAACGGGATCGAGCTGATCCAGAATCTCTAGTTCGATTCCCTGACCGGCAACATTCTTCGGTTTCGGCGACCAACCTGTTCGGGCCTGAAGGCCCTCCTGCAATATTGGTTTGATTCTTATCGGGCCTGAAGGCCCTCCTGCATCAGCGGCGTCCCGCTGTGAAAACGAAACTGCGGGTCCGGGTCGCAACACAAAGCCGCTTCCGCATTGCGAAACAACGCGATTCTTTGCTGTAGTTCGGCCTCGCTGCCGGCATGATATTCGACGGCAAGACCCAGGTACTGCTCGAAATGACGCGCTTCCGCGGCCAGCAGGCCCGCATAAAACCGGCCCAGCTCCGCATCGAGTTGCGCTGCGAGCACGGCGAATCGCTCGGCCGAACGCGCCTCGATGAACGCGCCCGTGATCAGCATATCGACCACCGCACCGGGTTCGGTTTTCCTGACCAGCTTGCGCAGACCCGCGGCATAGCGCGAAGCCGTCAAGGGCCGGTCGGCCGCGCCTCTTTTTTGCAGCAGCGCGCGCACCTGCTCGAAATGCCTGAGTTCCTCGCGAGCCAGCCTGGACATCCGGTAGACCAGTTTCCGGTGACGCGGGTAGCGGAACATCAGGCTCAACGCCGTCGACGCCGCTTTGAGTTCACAATTGGCGTGGTCGAGCAGCAGTACCTCCGGTTGCCGCAACGCCTCCGCCACCCATGCGGCCGGCGTCCCGGCGCCGAGAAAGGAACTGAGTTCCTCCGGCACGCCGGCGGCCGCGTCGCTCATTGCCGTGGCCACTGGCTGTCCAGGTATGCCAGCAAATCCCCGGCGCTCTGAAAACGATCGTGCGGAGCCTTGGCCAGCATCCTGTCCAGCAACTCCTGGTACGCGGACAACTCACCGCCCAGCCGCGGCAGCGGCGTATTGCTGTGTTTGTAAATAACCGCCATCGGCGTATCGGCGGTAAAGGGTTTTTCACCGCTGAGCATCTCGAAAACCATCACGCCGAGACTGTAGATATCGCTGCGCTCATCGACCTGGCCCGCATGGCCTTGTTCCGGGCTCATATAGTACGGCGTGCCAAAAATCTGACCGGATCCGGTGATTTCCTGATCCAGCGTCATTTGCTTGGCCAGGCCGAAATCGATCAGCGCGATGGACTCGTCTTCCCGCAACATGACGTTGGCTGGTTTCAAATCGCGATGCAAAATGCCGACTTCGTGGATTGCCGTCAGCGCGCCGGCGATCTGCCGCAGGTAATCCAGCATTTTTGCGGCCGGCAACGGGCGCTTCATTTTTGCGCGCAGGTTGCCTTCCTTGAAATACTCCATCGTGATATAGGCATGATCGTCGGCCACGCCGAGATCGAAAATGCGCACGATGTTGGGATGCTCGATCCGTGAAATCAGCTGGTATTCCTGGATGAATCGATCGAAAGAATTCTGCGCCTCGGCAATTTCGGGCACCAGCCTGAACACTTTGAGCACCACCAGGCTGTTGTCCTTGCCAGCTTCGGCCAGGTAAACGGAGGAAATGCCGCCACTTCCCAGCTCACGGACAAAGCGGTGGCCACGAATTTTTACCGCGCCAAAACGACAGGCCTCGTCCAGCGCCTGCCGCCGGCTGAGCAACGCGGAAGTCCTTTTGTGTTTGCGGATCGCGCTGCGCAAGCTGGCGATGAAGCGGTCGTGATTGATCTCTTCCCTGAGCAGGTAATCTTCGGCACCGGCCTTGATCGCCTCGACGGCGAGTAATTCGTTGCCCCGGTCGATGATAAAAATCACCGGCGGAAAACCCGGCCGGCGTTTGAAATCACGCAGGTATTTCAGCCCGTCCCCGCCCCCGGGTGCGCGATCGAGCAGCACCGCATGGTAGTCGCTCGGATTGACGCCATCGGGAATCAGCGGGCCGTCGGCGGACCGGTCGGTTTTCCTGATCGCCCTGACCTCGGCGTCGGCCCATTCGCTCTTGATATGACGCGCCAGCACCTTGTGATAGCGCGGGTCGTCGTCGATTATCAGGATCCGGACTGTCATCGAAAACCGGGCGTGTTGCGCGAACCGATCTCAGACCACCTGTTGCAGATCGCTGTCTTCGCCAATGCGCCTGGCCTGCGCTTCGTCGGAACGCTCCTGTTCGATTCTGTGCAGGTATTCTTCGCTGATATCGCCAGCGACGTACTCGCCCGAAAAACAGGAAGTATCGAAGTGCTCGATGGCGGCGTTGTCGTAGCGGACCGCGGCAACCAGGTCGGCCAGGTCCTGGTAGACCAGCCAGTCCGCACCGATGACCGCGGCAACTTCCTGTTCGCTGCGGCCGTTGGCGACCAGTTCCGCGGCGGCCGGCATATCGATGCCATAGACATTGGGAAAGCGCACCGGCGGCGCGGCGGATGCGAAATAGACTTTCCTGGCGCCCGCTTCCCTGGCCATCTCGATGATCTGCTGCGAGGTGGTCCCGCGAACGATCGAGTCATCCACCAGCAACACGTTCTTGCCGCGGAATTCGAGATCGATCGCGTTGAGCTTTCTGCGCACCGACTTCCGTCTGAGTTCCTGGCCCGGCATGATGAATGTCCGGCCGATATAGCGGTTCTTGATAAAACCCTCGCGATACTTGACGTCGAGTGCGTGGGCGACCTGCACCGCACTGGTGCGGCTGGTATCCGGGATCGGTATCACGACATCGATATCGTTGTCCGGGTGTACGCTCAGGATTCGGGCGGCCAGCCGGTCGCCCATCCGCAACCGCGCCTTGTAAACCGAAATATTGTCGATAATCGAGTCCGGCCGGGCAAAATAGACGAATTCGAAAATGCACGGCGTGTGCTGTTCCCCGGCCGCGCATTGCTTGCTGTGCAGCGCGCCGCCGGTATCGATCCACACCGCCTCGCCGGGCCTCACATCGCGCAGGATTTCGAAGCCCAGCCCATCGAGCGCGACGCTCTCCGAGGCGAGCATGTGCTCCTGGCCCTGGTCGGTCTGGCGGACACCGATGATCAGCGGACGAATGCCGTTGGGGTCGCGAAAACCCAGGATGCCGTGGCCGATAATCATCGCGACCACGGCATAGCCGCCGGCGCAACGACGGTGCAACGCGCCGACCGCACGGAATACGTTTTCAGGTTTGAGTTCACCGTCCTGGCGCTGCAATTCATGCGCCAGCACATTCAGCACCAGTTCCGAATCGGATTGCGTGTTCAGGTGGCGCCGGTCTTCCTTGATCAACAGCCTGGTCAGTTGCCGGGTATTGGTGAGATTGCCGTTGTGGGCCAGGCAAATACCGTGCGGGCTGTTGACGTAAAACGGCTGCGCCTGGCTCGCGCTGGTGCCGCCCGCGGTCGGATAGCGCACATGGCCAATCCCCATGTTTCCTTTCAGCCCGAGCATGTGGCGCATCCGAAAGACGTCGCGCACCAGGCCATTGTCCTTGCGCTGGTGCAACTCGAAACCATCGCAGGTCATGATGCCTGCCGCATCCTGGCCGCGATGCTGCAAAACCGTCAGCGCATCGTAAATAGACTGGTTGACAGCGGTCTGACCGACAATCCCGACTACACCACACATTTCAGAATCTCACCCAATTCAACAACACAGAATCCGAACGCCGATCAGAATTCCACCGTACCTTCGATATAGTCTACCCCGGCATCCAGGAACTGTTGCATCCAGTCCGCCACCGCGGTTCCGTATGGAACCAGTTTTGAATCGTCCCACCAGGGTTGATCCGGCATCTGCAGGATTTGCGCGACCATGACCACCAGTCCGATCAGGATGATGCCGCGGGCAAAACCGAACAACATGCCGAGACTGCGATCGGGAACGGACAACGCGGTTCTTTGCACGATCATGCTGACCAGGTTGCCGGCCAGCAGCGCCACGATCAGGACGCCGATAAACAGAATGATCCGGCCGGCCCAGATTTTCACCGCCGGCGAAAGCCCGCTGCCCAGGTAGGGCGCAAGCAGGTGGCTGTATTCCCACGCAACCCAGACGGCGAGGATCCAGCCGACTATCGATAACAGCTCGCGAAAAAATCCGCGCATGACACCCACGCCCATCGATGCCAGGAGTATGACGATCAGCAAGAAATCGAAACCCATTATTTACTGCCCGCGGGACTGAGGAATGGATATTTTAGCAGACTCGGCACGACATACAGCAAGTCAATCGAGAAGCCGCGTCAGCGGTCATGGATGGGGTACGGATTTGGCCTGCTGCCCTTGTTGCTGAAGCTCGTTCGCGATGCGGTCGGCCGCTTTGCGATTGGCCAGCGGACCGATCCGCACCCGGTGCAATTTGCGGCCATCGATAACCGTCTCGCTGATAAAACTGTCATAGCCCATCGATTGCAGGGTCGCGCTGAGCCGGCGGGCGTTTTCCAGCCTGGAAAAGCTGCCTGCCTGTACGGCCCAGCCACCCGCCTGGCTCCGCGCCGGCTGCGCGGTGTCCTTGGCGGCAGGCTTCGCCGCCGGTTTTTCGCCCGGGCTTTTCGCAGCCGCCGCATCCTGCCGCGCCGTCTGCGACTCGCTGCGCACCGCCTGCGCGACCGGCGGCTGCGCCCCGGCCCGTTTTTGATCCAGCCGGATCGTGTGGGTGCGCACCGGTTGGGTATCGGCGGCGGGCAACAAAAGCTCCTCGCTACCGGTCAAATCGTCCGCCGGCGGGCCGGACAGGAATTCGGGAATCAGCAGCGCGCCCAGGATCACCAGGACGGCGGCGCCGGTCAGACGTTCTTTGAGTTGCTCCCTCATCGTCGCTAGTCTACCGCCTGCGCCGAAGTCTGGCCACGCAGCCAGGCAAGCGCCGGGCCGGCCACGGTAAATGATCCGGTAACGACGATCCGGTCGCCCGGCCTGGCCTCGCGAGCCGCCGCGGCACAGGCTTGTTCGACCTGAGGGAGACAAGCCACCGCGTCGCCGAGCAGACCGCGCAGGCGTTCCGCCAGGACCTCCGCCGCCAGCCCCCGCTCCCCACCGGTGCTGACCGCGTACCAGCAATCGACCAGCGCCGCCAGCGGTGCGAGCGCCGCTGCGTCCTTGTCCGCCAGCATGCCCAGCACCAGGACATTGCGGCCATCCCGGCAACCCGGTTGGCGCGCCAGGTTACCGGCCAGGTGCTCGAACGCCGCCGCATTGTGGGCAACATCGACGATCCACCGCACATCGCCGGGAAAAACCTGGAAGCGGCCAGGTGGCGTGCCTTGCCGGATCGCCGTCGCCAGCGCCGCCGACCATCGTCGTTCACCGGTAGCCGGTGCAGGCCGCAACAGCTGCAATGCGGCGATCGCGCAGGCGATATTCGAAAGTATCGGTGTGCTGCATACCGGCGGCAGCGGCAGCTCTTCGAAACGCCACCCCGGCCCTTCGCAGAACCATGTCCCGCTGCTTTCCCCGTGCCAGCGAAAACAAAAATCCCGCTCCCTGAGCAACAAGCTCGCGGGCAGGCCGGCGGCAACCTGGAGCAGGCTCGCGGGCGGTTCCGGTTCCCCGCAAATCGCGGGTTTTCCGGCGCGAAATATGCCGGCTTTTTCGCCGGCGATTTCCGCCAGGCTTTCACCCAGCCAGTCCTGGTGGTCCAGCGCCAGCGAGGTCACCACGGCAATATCGGCGTCGATGACATTGCTCGCGTCCAGGCGGCCGCCCAGACCGACTTCGAGCAGGCCGATATCGACCTGCTCGCGGCTGAACAGCTCGATCGCCGCCAGCGTACTGAACTCAAAGTAAGTCAGGCTGACGCCGGCGCGCGCCTGGTCGATCGCAAAAAAGACCTCGACCAGTTGCCGGTCGCTGACTTCCGCGCCCGCGATGCGAATGCGCTCGTTATAACGCTCCAGGTGAGGGGAGGTAAATGCACCGGGCCGGCGCCCCAGCGCCAGCAAGGCCTGCTCCATGAACGCGACGCAGGAACCCTTGCCATTGGTGCCGGCGACCGTGATCAGCGGCCATGTCCGGGCGCCGTCGGCCAGCCTCCCCAGCACCTCGCGGCAACGCTCCAGACCGAGGTCCATGCGGCTGGGGTGCAGGGTTTCCTGCCAGCGCAGCCATTCAGCCAGCGAGCTGTGTAGTCCAGGATGTGGTGATGGCATGCCGATGCCGGGCTGGATCGGCGCCCGTCAGGCGTCGGTCTCCGGTCTCGGCTGGCCGCCAAGCATGGAGATGATGTCGGCGATCCGAGCGCGCATCTCGCGCCGGTCGACGATCTGGTCCAGCGCGCCATGCTCGAGCAAAAACTCACTGCGCTGGAATCCTTCGGGCAAGGTCTCGCGGACGGTTTGCGCGATCACCCGGGGTCCGGCGAAACCGATCAACGCGCCTGGCTCACCGATATTGACGTCGCCGAGTAAAGCCAGGCTCGCGGAAACGCCGCCGGTGGTGGGATCGGTCAACACGGAAACATAGGGGATCCCGCGCTGACCCAGCCGGGCGAGAGCGGCGCTGGTCTTGGCCATCTGCATTAACGAGAGCAAGGCCTCCTGCATGCGGGCGCCGCCACTGGCGGAGAAACAGATCAGCGACCGGTTGTCCTGCAAGGCGATGCCCACCGCACGGACGAATTTTTCACCGACGACCGAACCCATGGAACCGCCGAGAAAGCCGAACTCGAACGCGCAGGCGACCACCGGCAGCCCCTTCAAGGTCCCCTTGAACACCAGCAGCGCGCTGTTCTCGCCGGTCTTCTTTTGCGCCGCCTGCAAACGGTCCCGGTAGCGCTTGGTGTCCTTGAAACGCAGTGTGTCCACCGACTCGAGGTTGTTGACGACTTCCTGGTAACTGTCCGTATCGAGAAACCCTTCGATGCGCTCGCGCGCACTGATCCGCATGTGATACCCGCATTTGGGGCAGACGCTCAGGTTGCGTTCCAGCTCGGATTTGTACAACACCGCGCTGCAGGACTTGCAGTTCATCCACAGGCCTTCGGGAACCGAGCGCGAGCGCTGATCCGTCTTTATCCTCGAGGGCATGAGTTTTTCAAACCAGCTCATCGATCTTCCTGTGGTCCGCGGCTTCGGCATGTTAGCAGGGAAACAGTTTGGCGGGCACGATATCGGCGGGCAAACCATGGCTTTGATCGTACCCGACGCCCACCAGGTACAGGCCCGCTGGCGGCGCCTTGCTGCCCGCCGCGCAACGGTCCCTGGCGGCCAGCACTTCGCCCGCCCAGGCTGGCTCGGCGTCGCCGCGACCGATGCGAATCAAGGTGCCGGCGATATTCCGGACCATGTGCTGCAAAAAGGCATTCGCGCGGATGCGCAGGCTGACCAGGTCGCCGCGCCGCTCGATATCGATGCAGTGAATTATGCGCACCGGCGTTTTTGCCTGGCAGGCCGCGGCGCGGAATGAACTGAAGTCGTGTTCGCCAAGCAGAAATCGGGCGCCCCGGCGCATGCGCTCGATCTCCAGTTCTTCCCGCACCCAGCCGCTGTGCCGGCGCCACAACCCGCTACGCCTGCTGCAATTGAGGATCAGGTACTGGTAGGTTCTCGAACGAGCGCTGAAACGTGCATGAAATTCGTCAGCGACCGGCCGCACCCAGTTCACGCTGATGTCATCCGGCAGGTTGCTGTTGGCGCCCAGCAACCAGCTCCGTTCATTGCGCCGGGCGTTGGTTTCTATGTGAGCGACCTGCGCGGTCGCATGCACGCCGGCATCGGTCCTGCCGGCACAAATTACTTTGAGCTGCTCGTCCGCCACTCTGGATAGCGCTTCTTGCAGACAGCCTTGCACGCTGCGGCCTTCCGGCTGTTCCTGCCAGCCCAGCAAATTACTGCCGTCGTACTCGACGCCGAATGCCAAACGCGCCATCAGGTACGCTCCCACCGGGTCGCAGCACCGGTCGTCAACAAGGGATTACCCGTCAGAAAGAAAATCAGGACAGGCTATCGAGCAGCGTTTGCGCTTCCGCTTTTTGCTGTTCGTTGCCCTCTTCCAGCACCTCTTCAAGGATGCTGCGGGCGCCGTCGGGATCACCCATGTCCACGTACGCCCTCGCGAGATCGAGTTTGGTCCCGACTTCGCTCATGGTTTCAGCTTCGGACTCGGCATCCGGCAGTTTGATCGTGCCGGTGTAATCCTCATCCACGATGGTGGCCTCGTGAATGCCGGTGACGTCGTGCAGGCCGGTCGCATCGGCCGGAGCGGGATCGGGCAAGCGCATGGTGCCGGTATGCTCCAGGTCATCGCCTTCATCGACGGCATCCATCTCGCGCGTCATTTCCGTGGTCTGGGCAAGCGTATCGTCTTTGTCCGCGGAATCGAAATCGGCGCCTATATCCAGATCCAGGTTATCCGAGATACGCGACTCGTCGTCGTCACCGAATACATCGCTGAACATCTGTTCTTCGTCGTCATCGTCAACATCATCCATCGACAGGACCGGCATTTCCGCGGTCTTGCCCGGGTCGGCGGCGGCAGGCTCATCCTTATCGTCAAACTCGAAATCCAGCCCCTCTGTTGCCGATTGTTGCAACGCCTTGTTGCGTATCTGCACGGTACCGTGACCGACGTCTTCTGCCTGCTCTTCCAGGTCGACTATTTGCATCGTGCCGGTGGCATCCAGCTCATCGCCCAGACCCAGGTCATCGATATTCAGTTCCGCGGTCTGGCTGGTCGCCTCCAGATCGTCATCGTCGTCCGCGGCGGCACCGATCGCCGCATCCAGGTCCGGCTCTGCATCTGCATCGTCACCCATCTCTGCGGCGGCCAGGCCGCTGACATCCAGCTCTCCCTCTTCGTCTACCCCCGTGCCAAGCAGATCGTCGCCACCGGCGTCCGCGGCATCGGCAAAAACATCGTCGAACTCGGTCATTTCCGCTGCAACGGCTGATTCCTCGTCGCCCTCGCCGCCCGTCAGCAGATCGACATCGACCTCGCTGACCTTGGTTTCCTCGAGCGGCATATCGACAACCCCGACCGCGCCCGCGCCAGATTCACCGGCGAACAAATGACTGTCCGGATCGATCTGCCGGCCCATGATGACGATCTTGTCCCATTCACCGTCGGCCATCTCCTGCTGATTGTCATGCAAATACTGGGCGGTCTCGAGGAACGAGTCCTTGTTGCCCCAGACAAAGAAAATCTCGGCCAGTTTGTTGCGGTATTCGTGACGCTCGGGATTCTTATCGAGCGCTTTTTGCACCAGGTCGGCGGCCTGATCATAAAGCCCATAGGCCATATGAAAATCCGCTTCCGCCAGCGGATCCGCGCCTTCGAGGTTTATCTGCGTCTCGCCGCTGACCGTCTGATCGAGATCGGCAAGATCGACTTGCACGCCGGGCATCGTGGATTCGAGGTCTGCCTCGACCTGGTCTTTTTCGTCCTCTTCCGCAATGGTGTCGGCAAACGGATCGACATCGGGTGCCACAGATTCCTCGACGACAAAGCTGTCATCCGGCTCTGGCTTGATCGTCTGGATCCTGGCCGTGCCGCTGCTCTCGCGCTCATCGCTTTCATCCAGCTCGCCGGCAACTATCGCTTCCATCAGCACCGATTCTTCGCGCCGCCGCCTGGCGAAAACCAGCCCGCCCATCATCAGCACGACCACGCCCAGACCGATCCACAGCCATTGGTTGCCGGCCAGCTCTATCGCCCGTTCCATCAGCGACGGGCTGCTGCGCGGCCGGGTGACCACGGTCGGCACCGGCCGGGTTATCGCGCTGGTATCCGCCGCGCTCGTGTCTGCTGTCGTGTCGGCCGCCGTATCTGCAACGACGTCTGCCGTTGCATCGGTTGTTTCTGCGCCTGCGTCATCCGCGAGCACCGCATCCGCTACATCTTCCGGCCCCGCGGTCGCGGCCGCATCGTCAATCGGAACCTGGGTATCATCGGCGGCGAGGCCCGCCGCGGCCTGGCTTTGCAACCGGGCCAGCTCGGTATCTCTCAGTTGCAGCAATCGTTCCTGTTCGTCGACGCGCACCGATAATTCCTCGATCTGTTCACGCAACAGCAGGTTTTCCGTGGTCTGGTCGGCCAATTCCTGGGTCAGCGCCTCATCGGGCCCCGCTGCGCCGGCGCCGCCAATGCTGCTGCTGTCCGCCGGAACCAGTCGCAGGCGTCCGCCGTCTTCGACGCCGCTGAGATAACTGCCGCCACGCCATTCCGCCATCTGCCTGCGAACTTCTTCATTGGCGGCCGCGCGATTGATACCGGCCATTTCCACGCTGTCGGGAATGCGCAGGATGACGCCGGCTTTCAAGCGATTGATGTTGCCGTAGAACGCGTCGGGATTGGCCCGGAACATGGCGATCATCATCTGGTTGATCCCGGTGCCGGCGGGACGCATGTCGCGCGACAGCTCCCACAAGGTGTCGTGTCGTTGCACCATGTATTCGCCCGGCCGCTCGGCTGCCGGCAACGCACCAGGCATCGCGGGTTGCCGGTATTCCGGCTCCGCCTCGGGTTCGGGTTCGGCAATCGCACCTGGCACACGCACGATGGTGCCGGTGGTCGCGCGCGGTGTCGGCGCTACTACCGGTGTCGGCGCAGGCTGCGCCGGTTGGGCGGCGAATATCGGCGGATCGAGCAGCACCGTGTACTCTCTGAGCATGCGGCCCCGCCGCCAGTTCAACTCGATCAGCATGGTCACGAACGGTTCGGATATCGAGCGATTCGACGATACGTGGATGACATGGCGCCCGCCCGGCTGGCTCCTGACGTCCAGGCTTATCGAATCGAGAAAGGAGGCACGGTCCAGCCCGTAACGGGCAAACAGATCACGGGAGGCCATCGTTGCCGTCAGCGTCGCCAGGTCTTGCTGGTCGACCGACAACAGCTCGATGTCTGCATCCAGCGGTTGGTTCAATGCGGAATTCAGCGTGATTTCGCCGAGGCCCAGTCCCTGCGCCGAAAACGGTACGATCAGCAATGCCAGCCAGACCGAAAACGCAATTTTGCGCACCATTCCTACTCCCTTAGAATATCTGTCAACCAATCATGCACTTGCCAGGCCGACAATCCCCGCCAACCTAACAAGCCTCTTTAGTTTCAGCGCCTAACTATAGCTTACAAATAGGTTTTTACCAATATTTCAGCGATTTGTATGCTGTTCAAAGCGGCGCCTTTTCGGACGTTATCCGCGACTATCCACAAATTCAATCCATGTTCGCCCGCCAGATCCTCCCGCACCCGGCCGACAAAGACAACATCCGTATTTGGCGTATCGAGCGCCGGGGTCGGAAACACCATGTCCCGCGGCGCATCCATCAGTTTGACACCGGGCGCCTGGTCGAGCAGCTCCCTTGCCCGGCGGGCGCTCAGCGGTCGCTCGGTGCTGATGGCGACTGCTTCCGCGTGGCCGAAAAAAACCGGTACGCGGACCGCGGTAGCGCTGATCGGCAGCTCCGGCAAACCCAGCAAGCGACGGGTCTCCCAGACGATCTTCATTTCCTCACGGGTATAATCGTTATCCTCAAACTGGTCAATCTGCGGCCAGACATTGAACGCGATGGCCGGCTTGCCATCCTTGCGTCCCTGGCCGGCGAGCAAATCCATCGAGTGCACCGCCAGCTGTTCGAGCTTTTCCCTGCCCGCACCCGACACCGACTGGTAAGTGCTGACGCGTACGCTGCGAATACCGGCCTCGTCATGCAACGGCTTGAGGGCGACCACGAGCTGGATAGTCGAGCAATTCGGGTTGGCGATCAGGTTGCGCTGGCGATAATTCCGGATTTCGTCCGCATTGACCTCCGGTACGATCAAGGGAACATCGTCGTCGTTACGAAAACACGAGGTGTTGTCGATGACCACGCAACCGCAAGCGGCTGCCCGTTCGGCATATTCGGCAGAAATTTTGGCGCCGGCGGAAAAAAATGCGAGCCCTGTCTTCGAAAAATCGAAATCGGACAACATCTCGACCGGCAGTTCGCGACGACCGAACTCGACCGTCTTGCCGAAGGAGCGTTTGCTGCCGATGGCGTATACCTTGTCCGCAGGGAATTCCCGTTCGGCCAGGATAGCCAGCATCGTCTCCCCGACCAGGCCGGTTGCGCCAACCACTGCAATATTCAGCTTATCCGCCATTTGCGACTATGTTTTCGCCTTCGAACCCGGGATCGGCAGCGTCTCACAAACGACATCCTGATTCTGCGCACGGTGTCGCAAATAATGATCCATCAACACCAGCGCCAGCATCGCTTCGGCGATCGGCACGGCACGCAAACCGACGCAGGGATCGTGGCGGCCCTTGGTAACCGCCTGCACGGGCTTGCCCTGGTCGTCGATGGTATCGACCGGCAGCCGCAGGCTGGAGGTCGGTTTGAAGGCCACGCTGACCAGGATGTCCTGGCCGCTGGAAATGCCGCCCAGGACGCCACCCGCGTGGTTGCTGACGAAGCCATCGGGGCGCATCGGGTCGCGGTGCGCGCTCCCTTTTTGCTCGACCGATCTGAAACCGGCGCCAATTTCCACGCCCTTCGCCGCGTTGATGCCCATCATCGCACCGGCGATATCGGCATCGAGCCGGCTGAAAACCGGTTCGCCGAGGCCAGGCGGCACGCCGCTGGCCACGACATTGACCCTGGCGCCGACCGAATCGCCCGATTTTCTCAACGCATCCATAAAAGTTTCGAGCTCGGCCACGCGCTCCGGGTCCGCGCAGAAAAATGCATTGTCATCGGTCGTCGCCAGGTCGACTGCCTGCAGCGCCAACGGCCCAAGCTGGGCCAGGTAACCGTGGATCTCGATGCCCAGCCTGCCGGCCAGGTATTTTTTTGCGATGGCGCCGGCGGCGACCCGAATCGCGGTTTCCCGCGCCGACGAGCGGCCACCGCCGCGATAGTCGCGAATCCCGTATTTTTGCTGATAAGTGTAGTCGGCATGGCCCGGGCGAAAAATATGCTTGAGCTGCTCGTAGTCGCGCGTGCGCTGATCGACATTTTCTATCAGCAGGCCGATCGGCGCACCCGTCGTCTTGCCCTCGAAAACACCGGAAAGTATCCGCACGTGGTCCGGTTCGCGCCGCTGACTGGTGTGCCGCGTACGTCCCGGCCGGCGCCGTTCGAGGTCGTGCTGCAAATCTTCTGCACTGAGCTCCAGCCCCGGCGGGCAGCCATCGACTACACCGCCGATCGCCGGGCCGTGGCTTTCGCCAAAACTGCTCAGCACAAACAATTTACCGATGCTGTTTCCCGACATGGGTCCGCTGCTCCAGTTGGTTGACGATTTGCTCTCGATAGAGCAGGAATACCCCTTCCCCACCGCGCGAAAATTCCAGCCAGGTAAACGGCCAGTCCGGATATTTCTGTTCGAGCCGCGCACGGCTCTCGCCGACCTCGACAAAAAGCGCGCCAGCCGGATTCAGCATCGCCGCCGCCTGCGCCAGGATACGATCGACGATATCCAGGCCGCTCGGTCCCGCGGCCAGACCGATCCCCGGTTCATGCCGATATTCCGCCGGCAGGGCGCGCACTTCCTGTTCCGCTACGTAGGGCGGGTTACTGACGATGATATCCCAGGTTCGTCCCGACAAGCTTGCAAACAGATCGCTGTGGATAAATTCGATGCGCTCCGACAAGCCATGCATCGCCGCGTTATCCCGCGCCAGGTCCAGCGCGTCTGCCGACACGTCACTGGCGCTGACGCGGGCCTCCGGCAAGGCCATGGCCGAGGCGATCGCGATACAACCGCTGCCGGTACCCAGATCGAGCAGGCTGCCGGCCTGCCCCGGCGCGATCCATGGCTGAAACCCGGCCTCGATCAGTTCGGCAATCGGCGAGCGGGGTACCAGCACCCGCTCATCGACTTTGAACGGCAAACCGCAAAACCACGCCTTGCCGGTCAGGTAGGCGGCGGGTTTTCTTTCGACCACCCGGCGTTCGAACAGCGCGTATACTTTTTCCCGCTGCGCCGGGTCCAGTTCCAGGTCCGCCAGCTTGACGGCATCTTCATGGGCCAGGCCAAGCCCGTCGAAAACCAGGCAGGCCGCTTCATCGAGCGCGTTGTCGGTGCCGTGACCGAAGTGCACGCCGGCCTCATCCAGTTGCACGGTCCCGAGCCGGATAAAATCCGCCACCGTTTTTGTTTGCCGATCCATCTGCTGCCGTGTGTTTTTCCCGCTGCCGAAAACCTGCCGCTGTGTGATAATGCGCGGCCATGCCTGTTCCTGCAAAATTTCCATGGATCGTGTTGCTGGCCGTGGTCGCGGTGGCCGGCGGTATCGTCGCCGCCCGTTTCCTGGTACCGGCCGAACAGGCCGCGCTCGAACCGGTCAACGCCACCTGGCTGCACGCGCCCAGACCGCTGCCGGAGTTTGAGCTGTTGAGCCATTCCGGACAAGCCTTTGGCAAGGAAAATCTCGCCGGCAACTGGAGTATCCTGTTTTTCGGCTTTAGCAACTGCCCGGATGTCTGCCCGACCACACTGAGCACTTTGAACCGGGTCGTCGGGGAAATTGCCAGGCAGGGCAAGCGCCAGCCGCGGGTGGTTTTCGTTTCGGTGGACCCGATGCGCGACAGCGTAGACATGCTTGCCGCCTACGTGCCGTATTTTAATCCGGATTTCATTGGCCTCACCGGCGAACTCGCCAGCATCCAGGATCTGACCCGCGGACTGGGGGTTGCGGTCAGTTATTCCCCCACCGGTCAGGCCGTGCCCGGCCAGGAGGGCGAACAACAAAATTATACGGTCGATCATTCCTCGGCGCTTTTCCTGGTCGACCCCGATGCGCGGCTGAGCGGGATTTTCAGCGCGCCGCATATTACGGAACAAATCGTTGACGACTATCTCATCATCACCGGACAGAAATAGCGTCCGCTGCCGCTGGCCTTTGCGCGCCGCGACCGCAATATTTTTTCTCCTGCCCTGGCTCGGTGCGTGTGCGCGACCGGCCGGTATCGAAACCGCCGATGCGTGGATTCGTGAAGCGCCGCCGGGTGCGCAGCGTCTTGCCGGCTACCTGGTGATCGACAACAAGCTGTCCACCGCGATCACGCTGACCGGGGTCAGCAGCGATGCTTTTGCGACGGTGCAAATCCACCGGACGACGATGCACGACGGCGTCAGCAGGATGAGAATGATCGGCGAACTGGTGATTGGCCCGGGCCAGGCGCAATCGCTGAGCCCGGGCGGCACCCACCTGATGCTGATCGACCCGCAGGCTAAGCTCGTGGCCGGGGATTTCGTGCGCCTGGTGTTGCATTTTGCCGATCAGCCGGACCTGGCGCTCCAGGTTCCGGTCAAAACCGGCCGATGAACAAAGCCGGCGCCGCCTTGTTCGTGATGTTGCAGTACCTGCTGCCAAAACGGCTGATCTCGAGCCTCGTGTTCAGGCTGACGCGAGTCCGCCTGCGCTGGTTCAAGAACCTGTGCATACGCGCATTCTGTCGCCTTTATCCGATCCGCATGGACGAGGCGCTAAGACCGGACATCGCCGACTACGCCAGTTTCAACGATTTTTTTACCCGCGAACTCAGGCCTGGCATTCGCTCGCTCGATGGCCCGGCCGCAAGAATCCTGTGCCCGGTGGATGGCACCGTCAGCCAGGCCGGGCAGATCGATGGTCAGCGCGTGCTGCAAGCCAAGGGCCGGTCGTACACGATGGCGGCACTGCTCGGCGATGCGCAGCTGGCCGCGGTTTTCGCTGGCGGCAGTTTCGCGACCCTTTACCTCGCGCCGTTCAATTATCACCGGGTCCATATGCCGATCGATGGCACGCTGTTGTCGATGCGCTATCTCCCCGGGACTTTGTTCAGCGTCAACCCGGCGACGGTTGGCGGCATCGACCGGTTGTTCGCGCGCAACGAGCGCATCGTCTGCGAATTTGCGACCGCTGCCGGGCGCATGGTGCAAATACTGGTGGGTGCGTTCAACGTCGGTTCGATGGCGACGGTCTGGGCGGGCGATGTTACGCCGCGCGCGGAGCGCAACGCCGACTACCGGCGTTATGACGATGCGCAGGTGCGCCTGGCGAGGGGCGATGAAATGGGCCGGTTCAACATGGGCTCTACCGTGATCGTCCTGTTTGGCCGGGGCGCGGTCAGCCTGGAGCCTGCGATAGCGCCCGGCCAGGCCGTCGAACTCGGACAGACACTGGCGCTGGCCGGTGCGCAGGCAAGAGCCGGGGCCAACTGATGGGCGAGGACTGGCGGCCCGGCGGCAGCGACAAAATACTCAGGCTGCGCGCCGCGATGCTGGCCCGGGCGCGGGCGTTTTTCGCCGACCGTGCGCTGCTCGAAGTCGAGACGCCGGTCATCGGCGCCAACACGGCAAGCGATCTGCACATCGATAGCCTGGTCACCCGCCTGGCGGGACGCGAGACTGATTTTTACCTGCAAACCTCGCCCGAGTACCACATGAAAAGGCTGCTGGCTGACGGCAGCGGCGACATTTTCCAGGTCTGCCGGGTGTTTCGCGATGGCGAAGCCGGTCGCCGGCACAACCCCGAATTCACGCTGATCGAATGGTACCGGCTCGCCATGACTTACCTGGACCTGGCCGGCGAAGTCTGTGAGCTGCTGGCCGTGTTGCTCGATGAGCCCGGTCTTGCCAAAGCGGAGTTTCTCGAATACGCGGAAGCGTTCGAACGCTACGCGGGCATAGACGCGGACGACCAGGCAAAACAGCAGTGGCTGGCAGTACTCGATGAGCAGGGCGTGGCCATACCCGGCCAGGCGAGCGGCGCCGCGTTGCAGGATTTGGTTTTTTCCACGCTGGTCGTCCCGCGGCTGGGTCACGACCAGCCGACCGTGATCCATCGCTACCCGGCGGCACAGGCCGCGCTGGCCCGGTTGTGCCCGGACGACCCGGGCAAGGCGGAACGGTTCGAAGTCTTCTGCCAGGGCATGGAACTGGCCAACGGTTTTCAGGAGCTGGCGGACCCGGTCGAACAGCGCCGGCGTTTTACCCGGGACGCCGAGCTGCGCAGGCGCGCCGGCAGACCCGCGATCGCCACCGACCGGCGCCTGATCGCTGCTCTGGCACACGGGCTGCCGGCTTGTTCCGGCGTCGCCCTGGGTTTTGACCGGGTGGTCATGCTGGCAACCGGCAGCGGCGATATCGCCGAGGTGATGGCTTTCAATATCGCCCGCGCATAGTAAGGTGGGTACATGAGCGGCAAGCAAAAATTGTACGCGCGCATTCACGCGCAGGCCGCCGGCTTGCTGAGCGATGAAAGCGACCCGATCGCCAATGCCGCCAACCTGTCCGCGTTGCTGTTCATGGAGCTCGACGAGGTCAACTGGGTCGGTTTCTATTTTCTCCAGGGCGCGGAGCTGGTCCTCGGTCCGTTCCAGGGCCAGCCGGCCTGCGTGCGCATCGGGCTTGGCCAGGGCGTGTGCGGCACGGCCGCTGAAAGCCGCCAGACCCTGATCGTCGACAACGTCGATGAATTCGCCGGTCATATCGCCTGCGACGGCGCGTCCAAAGCGGAGATCGTGATCCCGCTGCTCAAAGACGGTGCGTTGCTGGGCGTGCTGGATTTAGACAGCCCGCGGCTGGCGCGTTTCGATCGATTCGATCAGCACGGCCTCGAGGCCCTGGCGGATTTATACCTGGCGAACAGCGACTAGTTATTGCTACTTGACCCGGGAGACGTATTCGCCGTTGCGCGTGTCCACCTTGACCGTCTCGCCCTCTTCCAGGAACAACGGAACCTTGACCACGGCGCCGGTTTCCAGGCGTGCCGGTTTGATTCCGCCCTGTGCCGTATCGCCGCGCAAGCCAGGATCGGTTTCAACGATTTTCAACTGCACGAAATTGGGCGGCGCGACGATCAGCGGCGTGTTGTTCCACAAAGTCACGAGACAGATGTCTTGTTCCTTGAGCCACTTCTTCGAATCGCCGACCGCGGTGGCATCGGCGGCATGCTGTTCATAGGTATCGGGCTCCATGAAATGCCAGAACTCGCCATCGGCATACAGATATTGCATCTCGGTTTCGATGATATCGGCGGCCTCGACGGACTCGCCCGACTTATAGGTCTTGTCAACGACTCGCCCGGTTTTCAGGTTTTTTATCCTGACCCGGTTAAAAGCCTGGCCCTTGCCCGGCTTTACAAATTCGTTCTCGATAATCACGCAAGGATCGCGATCGATTATGATCTTGAGCCCCGATCGAAATTCGCTGGTGCTGTAACTCGCCATCGATTTTCCTGCAGCAAATGGAAATAATACCCGTTCGGCGGCGACCGGGTAAGGCATCCGAATCCGGTCCCGGACCGGGTTGAATCCGCAGGCTAAAAACGTGATTTTTCAATGCGTTATCGGCTATAGTGCAAAGCACAAGTAAAAAAGTCAGGATACCGTTGCGCATGGAGGCTGCTATGGTAAGACACATCGACGCTATTCCGCTGATAGTGATCGCCAAACTTCAAGACCAGGTCGAAGCGTTAAACCAGTGCATGCGCAATGCCGGCCGGCCGGTTCAATGTTCATGGATTTCAGACGTCGATGAACTCGGCGACGGCCTCGACCAGATCAACCCGGAACTGATCGTCGTTTTCCAGGATGAAGTCGATAAACTCCTGCAAGAGATCATCCGGATCAGGGATCGCTTCGCCTCGCGCATTCCGGTCATCGTTTGCGCCAAGTCTGTCGACGAGAACGCGATCGCCGCCGCGATGCGAATCGGCGCCCAGGACGTGGTTTCCCTGAATTTCCCAAGCCGGCTGGTCGCGGTTTTCACCCGCGAGCTGCGCGCGTACCGCCTCGAACAGGCGCTGAACAAAGCCGGCCAGACCGTCAGGGATTACAAACAACAGCTTACTGCCGCGCTGCACAGCTCGGCGGATGCGATCGCCGTGGTCCGCGAGGGCATCATCATCAAGGTAAACCCGGCCTGGCTGGAACAGTTCGGCCGCACCAGCGCAAAAGAACTGACCGGCCAGCCGCTGCTGGATTTTTTCGCGCGCAAAAGTCATGTCACGCTCAAAGGCGCGTTGATCGCCTGTGCGCTGGGCCGCCTGCAATTGGATAAAATCCGCGCCGCGGCGCTGATCAGCGACGGCACCAGCCTGATGCTGGATCTGGAACTCCAGCGGTCCTCGAGCAAACGCGATAGCGACATAATCATCACCATAGCGACGGATCACGATGTCGACAGGGCGCCGGAGCAAAAACTGAAACGCGCCCTGCATCTGGACCCGGCCACCGGCCTGTATCAGCGCATGCATTTTCTCAAGCGCCTGACCGCGACGCTAAAAAGCGAGCCGGCCAGCGGCGTGCGGGCGCTGATCTATCTGAAGCCCGATCAGTTTGGCTCGATCACCCAGGAAATCGGGCCGCTGGCGACCGAAGGCATACTCGTGCAGATCGCGGACCTGCTGAAGGAGCTGACCCAGCCCGGCGATTTGTGCGGACGCTTTGGCGGCAATATCTTTTGTGCGTTGCTGGCCCGCGGCAACAGCCGGGATATCGATGCCTGGGTAATGAACCTGATTCAGCGCATTGCGGCGCATACATATACCGCCGGAAAGCGGTCGATTTCGCTGACCGTTACCATCGGCATGGTTCCGCCGGAAGCGCTGTCGAGCGATGCCGGCGACATGCTGAAACACGCCGAGAGCGAAAACGCCAAGGGCCGGAGAAAGGGCGGCAACTGTCTCAGCGTCCTGGAATTCAGCGACACCGATACCCGGACCCAGGCCTACGACGCGACCTGGGTCAAACGCATCAAGAGCGCACTGATCCAGAACCGGTTTCGTCTCCTGCATCAGCCGATCGCCAACCTCGGCGGCGAGGAACAGGCGATTTTCGACTTGCTGGTGCGCATGCTCGATGAAGAAGGCAACGCGATACTGCCCAATGATTTCCTGCCGGCGGCGCAACGCAACAACCTGATGAAACCCATAGACCGCTGGGTCATCGGCGCCGCCATGTCTTTTTGCAAAATCAAAAACCCCGACCGGGTTTTCGTTCGTTTATCGAGTGACTCGCTGGTCGATCTTTCGCTGATCGACTGGCTGGCCAAACAGCTGGCCGACAAGGAAGTGGACCCAGGCAAACTGGTATTCCAGGTCACCGAGGCCGATGTGGCGCAACAAATCCAACCCAGCATCAAGCTTGCCAAACTGATCGATTCCCTCGGTTGCAGCCTGGCCCTGGAACATTTCGGCGCCGGTCGAAATTCCGCCGAGTTGCTAAAACGGTTGCCCGTGAGATACGCGAAAATCGATGGCTCGCTGATGCAGGGCATTGCCGGCGACAGCGCTCTGCAGGAAAAGGTGCGCGACCTGGTGCTCGCCGCACATGACCACGGCGTGTTGACCATCGCCGAGCAGGTCCAGGATGCGAATACCATGGCGACCCTGTGGCAGCTCGGCGTCGAATACATGCAAGGCTATTATGTGCAGGAACCCAACGTCGTGCTCGCCGACGAGTCGAATACGATATAGCCAACCACGCCGGGCCAACCGCGCCGGGCCAACCGCGCCGGTAGCGCGGCCGCCCTGCTCAGGAATGCAGGTTGGCCTCGCGCAACACCCGGATGCGCTCGTCGAGGGGCGGGTGGCTCATCAGCAATCGTCGCAGGCCGCCATTGCCACCGCCGGCAATGCCAAAGGCATTGAGTTCTTTCGGTAACTCGGCCGGGCCGTGGGCGCTTTTCAAGCGCTCGAGCGCGGCGATCATCTTGTGCCGGCCGGCCAGCCTCGCGCGCCGCCGGCGTCCGCGCGAAACTCGCGGTAGCGTGAAAACCACATGACGATGACCGATGCGAGGATGCCGAGCACGATCTGGGTGATGATGACCGAGATAAAATAGCCGATGCCATAGTTGGAATTCGAGCGGAAGACCACCCGGTTGACGATGCCGCCGATAATTCTCGAGAGGAATATCACGAAGGTATTGAGGACACCCTGGATCAAGGTCAGCGTCACCATGTCGCCGTTGGCAATGTGGGAAATCTCATGCGCGAGTACCGCCTCGACTTCGTCGCGGCTCATCTGCTGCAACAGACCCTCGCTGACCGCGACCAATGCCGAGTCCCGTTTCGCGCCGGTCGCGAATGCATTGGGTTGCGGGCTCGGGAAAATGGCGACTTCGGGCATGCCGATGCCGGCCTGGCGCGCCTGGCGTTCGACGGTTCTGAGCAGCCACGCCTCGGTTTCGCCGGCCGGCTTCTCGATCACGCGCGCGCCGGTCGACCTTTTGGCCAGCCATTTGGACAGGCCGAGCGAGATGAATGCGCCACCCATGCCGAATATGGCGCTGAACACCAGCAGCGCCTGGTAGTTGTAGCCCTGCTGCGCCAGGTACTGGTCCGCGCCGAGCAAGCGCATGGCGATGCTCAGGAGCAGGATTACGGCGATATTGGTCGCCAGGAAAAGCATTATTCGTTTCATTCAAATTCTCTGCGCAGGCCGCCTTTATCAACCTGTAATGCGGGTCGCTACCCGGATTACAAGGCTGTTTGACCCATCCGGCGGCGTTTTATTCCGTTCGCAGACCGCTTACCTTGCGCCAGCCGCGTGGCAACAGCGCGCCGCGCAGGCCCCGCGAACCCTCATAGCGGTCCATTTCATGGTATCCCAGGGTCATGTGGCGTTCGCCGCACAATATCGTCAGCTTTTGCCGCGGCCCGATGACCGCGACCGCGACCAGCCGCTCCGCGCCGCTGTCGAGCAGCTTTTTCGGAATCCCGATGATCTTGTTGCCCTTGCCCTTCGCCATCTCGGGCAATTCCTCGAGCGGGAAGCACAGCAGGTGGCCGGCGCCGGTGGCGGCCACCACCCACAGGTCCTGGTCATGGCCGGCCACCTTTGCCGGCACCACGACGCCGGCGCCGTGCGGTACCCTGAGCGCCGCCTTACCCGCCTTGTTGCGGCTTTGCAGATCGCCGACGCGCACGATAAAACCATAACCGGCAGTCGAGGCCAGCAGCCATTTGTCATGCGCCTCGCCCATCATGACGCCGGCAAAAACCGCGCCATCCGGTGGTTTCAGGCGTCCGGACAGCGGTTCGCCGAGGCTGCGTGCCGATGGCAGCGTATGGGCCGGCAGGCTGTAGGCGCGACCCGTGCTATCGAGAAAAACCGCCAGCTGGTTGCTGCGACCCGTTGCCGCGGCCTGGAAGGCGTCGCCCGATTTGAAGTTCAGTGACAGCGGATCGATTTCATGACCCTTGGCCGCCCGCGCCCAACCGCGTTGCGACAGCACCAGGGTAACCGGTTCGCTCGGCACCAGCGCGGTCTCGTCGAGCGCCTGGGCCGCCGCCTTTTCCTGCAACACGGTGCGCCGCGCGTCGCCGTATTTCTCCGCGTCTTCCCGGATCTCGCCGATGATAAGTTTGCGCAACCGCGCCTTGCTGCCGAGCATCTTTGCCAATGCCTTGCCCTCTGCGGCCAGCTCTTCCTGCTCCGCCCGAATCTTGATTTCCTCGAGTCTGGCCAGGTTTCTCAAGCGCAAATTGAGGACCGACTCGGCTTGCTCGTCCGACAATTCAAAGCGCTTCATCAGTTTCGGTTTTGGCTGGTCTTCGCTGCGGATAATCGCAATCACTTGGTCGATATTCAGGTAGGCGATCAGCAATCCTTCGAGCTGGTGCATGCGTTGCTCGACTTTCTCCAGCCGGAACTCGAGACGCCGGGTCACGGTCGCGGAGCGGTATTCGATCCACTCGCCGAGCAGTTCCTTAAGATCGAAAACGCGGGGTTTCCCGTTGAGCGCAATCAGGTTGAGATTGGCGCGCACCGTGCGTTCGAGATCGGTGGTCGCAAAAAGATGCGACATCAGTTCATCCACCTTGACCCGGTTGGAGCGCAGCGATATGACCAGCCGGACCGGCGTTTCATGATCCGATTCATCGCGCAAGTCATCGACCAGCGGCAGTTTTTTTGCCCGCATCTGGCTGGCGATCTGTTCCAGGATCTTGTTGCCCGACACCTGCCACGGTAATTCGTGGATTACGATTTCGCCGTTCTCCACTGCATAGCGCGCGCGCAGGCGCAGCGTGCCGTTGCCGGTTTCATAGATTTTCCTGATGTCTTCCCGTGGACTGATGATTTCGCCGGCGGTCGGGAAATCGGGCCCCTTGATGTGTTTCAGCAACTGGGCAAGGCTGGTTTTCGGTTCCTCGAGCAAACGAATACAGGCGCTGGCCACCTCGTTCAGATTGTGCGGCGGGATATCGGTCGACATGCCCACCGCGATACCGGTGGTGCCGTTGAGCAGGATGTTGGGCAACCGCGCCGGCAAGGTGACCGGTTCGTTCAGCGTGCCATCGAAATTGGCCTGCCAGTCGACCGTGCCCTGGCCGAGTTCCCTGAGCAGCACGCTGGCATAGGGCATCAGCCGGGATTCGGTGTAGCGCATTGCGGCGAATGACTTGGGGTCATCGGTGGACCCCCAGTTGCCCTGCCCGTCGATCAGCGGGTAGCGATAGGCAAACGGCTGCGCCATCAATACCATCGCCTCGTAACAGGCGGCATCGCCATGCGGGTGAAACTTGCCGATGACATCGCCGACCGTGCGCGCCGATTTCTTGTGCTTGGACCCGGCCGACAGACCCAGCTCGCTCATCGCGTAGATGATCCTGCGCTGCACCGGTTTGAGCCCGTCGCCGATGCTCGGCAAGGCACGATCGAGAATGACGTACATCGAGTAATCGAGATAGGCCTTCTCGGCGAATACCTTTAGCGGTTGTTCCTCGATGCCTTCGAGATTCAGTTCCTGGTTTTGCATGGCGGTTACCGTTTTAAGTCATAGTTCGCAGCTTGATCAGACACTGGCGAGATCGCCTTTTTTCTGTAGCCATTCCTTGCGGTCGTGGGCACGCTTTTTTGACAACAGCATGTCCATCAATTTTTCGGTCTGGTCGTGGGCGCTGATGGTCAGCCGGATCATGCGCCGGGTATCCGGCGACATCGTGGTTACGCGCAACTGGGACGGGCTCATCTCACCCAGCCCCTTGAAGCGGGTCACCATCACCTTGCCCTTGATTTTTTCCGCCGCGATCTGGTCCAGCCGGCCGTCTCTCTCGGCATCGTCGAGCGCGTAATAAACCGACTTGCCGACATCGATGCGGTACAACGGCGGCATCGCGACATACACGTGCCCTTGCCTGACCAGTTGCGGAAAATGGCGCAGGAACAAGGCACAAAGCAAGGTTGCGATATGCAGGCCATCGGAGTCCGCATCCGCGAGTATGCAAATCTTGTGATAGCGCAAACCCTTGAGGTCATCGCTGCCGGGATCCACGCCCAAAGCGACGCTGATGTCATGCACTTCCTGCGATGCCAGCACTTCGGACGAATCCACTTCCCAGGTGTTCAGGATCTTGCCGCGCAGGGGCATGATCGCCTGGGTGAACCTTTCGCGGGCCTGCTTGGCCGAGCCGCCGGCCGAATCGCCCTCGACCAGGAACAGTTCGGTCAGCTCCGGTTCCTGGCAGGTACAGTCCGCCAGCTTGCCCGGCAACGCCGGTCCGCTGGTGATTTTCCTGCGCACCACTTTCTTGCTGGCCTTGAGCCGGCGTTGCGCGCTGCTGATCGCAATCCGGGCAATGCTGTCACCGGTATCGGGGTGCTGGTTCAGCCATTGCGCGAAGGCATCGTTGACCACGCCCGATACGAACGCCGCGCTTTCGCGTGACGACAGGCGTTCCTTGGTCTGACCGGAGAACTGCGGGTCTTTGAGCTTGGCCGACAACACATAACTGACCTTCTCCCAGACATCCTCCGGCGCCAGCCGCAGGCCACGCGGCAACAGGTTCCGGTTCTCGCAAAATTCCCTGAGCGCCTCGGTCAGGCCGGCGCGCAGACCGTTTACGTGGGTGCCCCCCAGGGTGGTGGGCACCAGGTTGACATAGCTCTCCGCGATGTCCTGGCCACCCTCGCTCAACCAGACCAGCGACCAGTCCACCGCTTCCTGGTTGCCTGCCAGGCTGCCAGCGAAGGGCTCTTCCGGCAGCCATTCGCCGTTGCCGATTTCCTCGACCAGGTATTCGTTCAGCCCACCGCTGTATTCCCAGCTGTCCTTTTCCTGCGTCTTTTCGTTTTTCAGGCTGACTTTAAGACCGGGGCAAAGAACCGCCTTTGCCCGCAACAGGTGTTTGAGTTTCGCGACCGAAAACTTGTTGCTGTCGAAATATTGCGGGTCCGGCCAGAAGCGAATGGTCGTACCGGTGTTCTTCTTGCCGACCTCGCCGACGACTTCCATTTTTGAAGTACGCCGACCGCCGCTAAAACCGAGATTGTATTCCTTGCCATCGCGGCGAACCCAGACCTCCAGGTTTTTTGACAGGGCATTGACCACCGACACGCCGACCCCGTGTAGCCCGCCGGCATACTGGTAGGTCTGGTCGGAAAATTTTCCGCCCGCATGCAGGCGGGTCAGGATCAGTTCGACCCCGGGGATTTTTTCCTTCGGATGAATATCGACCGGCATCCCGCGGCCGTCGTCTTCCACTTCGAGCGAGCCGTCCTTGTGCAAAGTCACCTTGATGTTCTTGCAATAACCGGCCAACGCTTCGTCAACGCTGTTATCGACAACTTCATGGGCCATGTGGTTGGGGCGAGAGGTGTCGGTGTACATCCCCGGGCGCTTGCGTACCGGTTCGAGTCCGCTGAGGACCTCGATGTCGGAAGCGGTATATTGGCGGCTCATCCTTATTCCAGCTGCAATTCCTTTTTTCTCTTGCTCGCGATTCTAACCTGATCGCGACAGTGACGGATATGGCTTTTTCAGGCGAGATCGCCGAGCAAGGATCCCAGCAGATCGCCATCCAGCGGCACGCCCGGCTGCGGGTAATGCGGATGATCGACACCGGCGGACAAGCCGGCTCCGGATTTGAGCGCGGCGATCATTTCCGCGCTCAGTTCGAAGCGTAAAAAATGCACGGCCGAAGTTTTATCCCCGGTGCTGCGCTCCAGGTCGTCATCGGCGATGGCGAACACCGGCGCATGCCCGGCGACCTGCACGATATCCGGGTACTCGATCAGCATCGTTGCCTTCAAATTACTGCTATCCGGAATCAACGAGTTATCCGGGCCGAGGTCAGAGAGTCTCCGAAATTCGATTAGAATATCGTCGACGTATGTTGCGGAGTGATCACCTCGCTGAGATCAGGCAAGGTCGAAGCGATCGAGATTCATGACCTTATCCCACACAGCAACGAAGTCACGAACGAACTTCTGCTCGGCGTCGTCACTCCCGTAGACCTCAGCGATCGCCCGGAGCTCAGAGTTCGAACCGAAGACGAGGTCGACGCGGCTGCCGGTCCACTTGAGCTCGCCCGTCCCGCGATCGCGACCCTCGAATACGTCCTCGGTGTCCGAGGTCGCCTTCCACTCCGTCGCGATGTCGAGCAGGTTCACGAAGAAGTCGTTGGTCAGCGTCTCGGGTCGGTCGGTGAAGACCCCAAACTCGGATTGCCCGACGTTCGCGTTCAGGACGCGCATGCCGCCGAGGAGGGCCGTCATCTCGGGAGCGGACAGCGTCAGCATGAACGCCTTGTCCACGAGCAGGTGCTCCGACGAGAGCTCGTGGCCCTTCTGCAGGTAATTGCGGAACCCGTCGGCGGTCGGCTCGAGCACGGCAAATGAGTCCACGTCGGTTTGCTCCTGCGACGCGTCCGTGCGCCCCGGCGAGAAGGGAACCTGCACGTCGTGCCCGCCGTTCTTCGCAGCTT